>JAKPKY010000069.1 GCA_029553505.1 Planctomycetota bacterium | reverse complement strand
CGATGCGCTCGCCGTCGCGCAGCAAGTGGACGTCCCAGAGGTCTTCCCCGTCATGCCGGAAGCACTGAAGCTCCCTGCCGTCGGAGAGGTTCCACAGCCTCGCCGTGCCGTCCCGCGCGCTGGTCAGGACGCGCCGCCCGTCGGGCAATGGGACGACCTGGGTGATGTCGCCGTCGTGACGGAATGCGGGGTCGCCCAGCAGCGCCACGAGGCGCAGGGGGAATGGCTCTGCCGACGACGCGCTGGCCGGCTGGGTCGCTGGCGCGGTGTCCTGCGCGCTGCCTGTGCCCAACGACAGGGCGCACAGCGCCGCACATGCCAGATAAGCCGCAAGACGCCTTCGCGTCATGAGGATCCTCCCCGAATCCAGACCGGACAGACCGCGGGCGAGTATACCCCCTGCCGGACGTGGCGACCAGCGCAACGCGCCGGAAACTGCGGCCCTTAGCCGGTCTTGTCCACGACGTTCAGGACGGCGTCCCAGACGTCGGTCACGCCGAGTTTTTCCGCCCAGGCGCGGACGTACTGGCGGTCGATTTCCTCTCCGCTGACCTTGAGCATCCCCGTGATGTCCCGCAGGTGTTTTTCCGACCCCCCCTCGCGGTAGTACTGCATCTTGGAGAGGATGACGTCCTCCGGGCGCGCGACGAAAACGTCGCGATCCGGCAAAATCCGGAGCTTCCGGCGGTGGGACAACTGCTGCTCCTGCCAGGTTCCATACTTCGGAATCATCAGGTCGGCCTTGTCGCCCGTGGAGGATTCGATGACGTTGAACTGTCCGCCGGTCCGCAAAGCCTGCCCCGCCGCTTCGGGACTGACATAGTATTCCGGCGACGGGAATTTGTGACAAAACGGCTGGATATCGCCGTACCGAAAGTTGACCAGGACATCGACGTCCTGGGTGTGCCTTGCTTCGCCATAGGCGCTGCTGGCGACGGAGCCGACAATCGCGTAGGGGATATCCAGCTCTTCGAGAGCTTCGACGACTTTTCGCAGCAGATCAGGTTGTTCCATGCGCAAGTCTCCGTGCCGCCTCGGCCTTGACTTGCTCGTCATTCCAATCGGGATGACGATGCCGCACATGCCCCTCGACGGCCCAACGAACCCGTCGGCCGCAATGAAATATCATCGCCACGCGCTGGGCGGGGGTCTTTCGGCGCAGGATTACCGCGACGGCGTCGTCGACGACCTCGATCTGGCCCGCGTCCAGACGGAATTTGCAGGGAGAGTCGCTCATCGCCTGCGCTTCTTCTTGCGCTTCTCGCGTTCCTTCTTGGTCAGCCGCTTGGAGCGCTGCTTGACCTTGAACTTCATTCCCCCGCCGAACATGTCCATCTGCCCGAGGTTCTTGGCGAACCCCATGCGCTCGCGCATTCCCATGCCCGCCATCTGTTTCATCATGTTGGCGGCCATCCCGAAGCTCTTGACCAGCCCGGAGACGTCCTGCGGTTCGGTGCCGCTCCCGCGGGCGATGCGCCGCCGACGCGAGGCCTCGATGAGGTCGGGGTTCTCCCGCTCCGCGGCGGTCATCGAATGGATGATCGCCTCCATCTTGGCGAATTCGTCGCCGTCGAGCTGCATCGCGTCGAGTTGCGAGCCCATTCCGGGCATCATCTTGAGCACCTGCTTGAGGGGCCCGAGCTTCTGCATCTGCTTCATCTGCCCCAGGAAGTCGGTGAGGGTGAACTTGCCCTTGACCATCTTCTCCTGGAGCTTGGCCTGCTGCTCGGCGTCGAAGGTCTGCTGGGCCTTCTCGACGAGGGTGACCACGTCGCCCATTCCGAGGATGCGCCCGGCCATCCGGTCGGCGTGGAACTCCTCGAGAGCGTCGAGTTTCTCCCCGACGCCGATGAACTTGATGGGTTTCCCGGTGACGGCCTTGACCGACAGCGCCGCGCCGCCGCGGGCGTCGGAGTCGAACTTGGTCAGGATCACGCCGTCCAGCTCGAGGCGCTCGTTGAACTCCTTGGCGCTGTTGACGGCGTCCTGGCCGGTCATGGCGTCGCAGACGAGGTAGATCTGGTGCGGGCTGACGGCGGAGGCGATCTCCTCCGCCTGCTTCATCATCTCCTCGTCGACGTGGAGCCGACCGGCCGTGTCGATGATGACCACGTCGCGGCCGTCCTGGATCGCATGTTGCACGCCCTGCCGCGCGACGCGGACGGGATTCTTCTCCCCCTCGACGCGGAAGACGGGCACGCCCACCTGCCCACCGACGATGGTCAACTGGTCGACGGCCGCCGGACGCTGGAGGTCGCACGCCACCAGCATCGGGTGCTTGCCCTGGTGCTGGATCATCCGGGCGAGCTTTCCGCAGGTGGTGGTCTTGCCCGAGCCCTGGAGCCCGGCCATCATGACGATCGTCGGGGGCGGGGAGACGTAATAGATCCGCGAGTCCACCGGGCCCATGAGGTGGACCAGTTCGTCGTGGACGACCTTGATCATCACCTGCCCGGGGTGGAGGCTGCGGATGACCTCCTGCCCGAGGGCCTTTTCGACCACGTCGTCGCAGAACTGCTTGACGACCTTGTAATGGACGTCGGCCTCCAGCAGCGCCTGGCGAACCTCGCGCATGGAGTCGCGGACGTTGTCCTCGCTGATGCGTCCGCGCCCGGAGAGCTTGCGGAACACGTCGTTGAACTTGTCGGTCAGGGCTTCGAACATAGCTCAGGCAGGATACCAGTTTCCGTCGGCGAACGGAAGCGCCGCGGCTACGGGAACCGGAAAAGCACCGGAAGGATGCCTCGCGCGTGCAGCAGCTCGATCAGGTCGCCGATCGGGGGGATCAGCAGGACGCCCATGGCCTCGATCGTGACCCGGCGAATCGCGCGCGTGGACACCTCGACCGTCGCCGGGCTGCGATAGTTCTTCAACGACACGAGGAAGCGCGGGACGCGGCAGAGGTATTCTTCATACGGCTGGCCGAACAGGCCCGCCAGGTGCTTTTCCTCCGCCAGGATCACCGCAATGTGCACCGGCACCATCACCAGAAGCGCCACCAGGAGCATCGCCAGGTTCTCCAGGCACAGCGACGCGCCGACCGTGATGGCGAAGGTTCCAAGATAGAGCGGGTTGCGGCAAAGGGAATACGGGCCGTCCGTGATGACCTCCTTGGACTTTCGCGAGCCGATGTACAGCGTGCTCCAGATCCGGATTCCCAGCCCGGCCAGCAGCAACAGGTAGCCCGACCACTCCACGACGTAGTCCACCACCGATTCGTCCGACCAGGAACGCCACACGAACAGCGCCATCAACACGATGGGCAGGAACGCCAGGCGCAACAGCATGATCCGCATTTTCCGAAAGCTCATGGATTGTCCTTCCAAACGATCGGGAAACTATCGTACGGAATCGCCGTCCGGCGAGAAAGAAGGTTTTGCCTGTTCGCTGAAGGAACCTGCCTTGCGGCTGGACTGGCGCGGGAGGAACGCTAGAATTTTCCGGTGTTCCGCGAATCTGAAACCTGGTTAAGGACCACATGTCATGGCGATCCGGCTTGCGACGGACTTTGACGGGGGCAACGGTCTGCTGCTGAATCTCGACGAGGGCGCGGGCAGGCCCGTGGTGCGGTTCGCCGCCCAGCCGAAGAACTGCCCGGAAGCGATGTGGTTCCATTTCCGCCTGAACGGTCTGGCAGGGCGCGGCGCGACGGTCGTGCTGGGCAATCCCGAGCAGACCCTCGGCGGGGGCGATTGGTCCGGAAACCGCCCGGTGTTCCGCGCCGCCGGCGGGAATTGGCAGCGCACGGGCCCGGCCCGCGCTGTCCGGCAGCCCGATGGGCGCACTGAGTATGCCTGGGACCTGGACGCCGACGGCGACAGTCTGGAGTTCGCCCACTGCTTTCCCTACCAGCTTGCCGACTGGCGGGCGCTGCGGGACGAGTTGTCGCCGACATTCCGGACGGGCGAGATCGGCGTAACGCTGGGCGATCACCCCCTGGCGCGGGCCTACACCGCCCCGGCCGAGACCGACAAGCCCGCCGTCTATCTCACCGCGCGGCACCACGCCGGCGAGACCCCCGGCTCGTGGGTGCTGGAGGGCGTCCTGCGGCGCGTGGCGTCCGACGCGGAGCTGGCTCGGTCCGTCACGTGGTGGGCCGTGCCCTTCGTGGACCTCGACGACGTCGTCAGCGGCAGCTACGGGAAAGACCCCTGGCCGCACGACACGAACCGCGGGTACGGCAGGGTGCAGCGGCGCGTGGAGGCCAAGGCGATCATGGCCGACGTGGTCCGCATCAAGAGGGCCAGCCGGAACATGCTTCTGCTGGACCTGCACGCCCCCAGCCATCGCGAGCAGGACAGTTACGTTCCCCTTCGCGGCTGGGATTTCGAGACGCCCATCGACGAGACGGCCCAGGCGATCGCCGAGGTGTACCACGCGCGGATCCCGGAGGAGATTCGCTCGCCGATTGCGCACAAGACGCCCAAACCGGCGGGCGAGGCGCGGATTCTGGGCATGTCCAGCGTCCGCTGGGGTCGCGAGATGCTGGGCATCGACGCGGCGACGGTGGAAACCAGCTACCAAGGCAACGGGAAGGTGTATTACACGATCGACGATTACCGTCGCCTGGGGTCGGCGCTGGCCGACGCCGCGGCGCAGTGGGTGCGCCGCTAGCGCGTCAGTGCAGCAGCCCCGGAAAGATGCGCCCCAGCGCCACGAACGCGAACTTCACGCCGATGGCCACGATGAAGATCTGGAGCACCCGCCCCACCGCCAGCGATCCGACGCGCCCCATCACGCGATAGAGCAGGTGGGAGTAGTTGAGGATCAGGATGACGAACACGAAAGCCGCCAGGCAGGCCAGCACCGCGAAGACCCGCCCGTTGTGCTGCGAGATGAGCATGACGTTGACGATGCTTCCGGGCCCGACCAGCAACGGCATGGCGATGGGCGAGACGGCCAGCGAGATCTCCTCGTCCCTGCGGGTGGCGGGGTCGCTCGTTTGCGCCCGCTTGGCGAATCCTCCGCCCACCATCGCGCGGATGCCGGTGATCATCAGCACCAAGCCGCCGGCGAAGGCGAACTGGTCGATCGTGATGCGGAAGACCTTGTCGATGAGCACCTGCCCCACCAGCGCCATCGCGACGATGACGCCCAGGGCCGTCACGCCCGCGAGCCGCAGCAGCTTGCGGCGCTGCGCGACGCCCATGTCCTCCGTCAGCCCCACCAGCGTCGGCAAGCCGCCGATGGGATTGATCAGTGCGAAGATGCTGATGGCGGCCTCGGAGAATTGTAGGATCGTGTTCCAGTCCATGCGACAGTGATTCTACCCGCTCCCGTCGCTGCGCTCAAGCCCGCCGTCCGCGCCCGCGCTAGAGGTACTTCTCCACGAGCACGCCGTAGTGGGCCTTGGCAGCCGGGGGCAGCAGGTCGCGCGCGGACCAGATGGCCAGCTCCATCGCGCTGTGGGCGGGACTGGCGACGGAGGCGATCTCGCTGAAGCGGCGGACCGCCTCGCGGATCAGCTCGATGGCGTTGCGCGTCGCCTCGTGCAGGTTTCCGATGATCTCCTTGAGCAACTCGTGCTTGTCCAGCTCGTGCGGGGCGGGGCGCCAGCAGTCGTAATCGCTGGGCAGGCAGACGAGCGCGTAGGCCAGTTCGGCCTCGCGGGCGAGTTTCGCCTCGGGCATGCAGGTCATCCCGATCAGGTCGCCGCCCCAGAGGCGGTGCATCTCGCTTTCGGCGCGGGTGCTGAAGGCCGGGCCTTCCATGCAAACGTACGTGCCGCCGTCGTGCACCTTCGTCTGAACCGCGCCGGCGCAGTTCAGCAGGTGCTTTCGCAGCACGGGGCAGAACGGCGAGGCGAACTCCACGTGGGCGGCCAGGTACTCGTCGTAGAACGTCGGCGTGCGGCGGTAGGTCTTGTCGATGACCTGGTGCGGGATCACCAGGTGCTTCGGGGCGATGTGCTCCCGCAGCGAGCCGACCGCGCCGGAGGCGATGACGTGCGTGCAGCCCAGCGCCTTCAGCGCGTAGAGGTTCGCGCGGTAGTTCACCTGCGACGGCTGGATGAGGTGCCCCGGGCCGTGGCGGTTGAGGATGGCGATTTCCGTCTCGCCCCATCGCGCCTGGAGGATCGCGTCGGAGGGGTCGCCGAAGGGCGTCTCCACCCGCACCGCCTCGCCGGGGGTATGCTCGCAGAGGGCGTCGCCCAGTCCGCTGCCGCCGATGATTCCGACCTTCGCCTTGGCCATGAGTGCGCGTCTCCTTTCGCTCGGTATCCGGCGCGAGAGTATACCGCATGCGCCGCGGAAATCGCGATTCGCAATTCGCGATTCGCAACTCGCGACTCCCCTCACGGTTCGGGGGGCGGGGGGCTGAGCAGGCGGCGGATGGCCTCGTCAAAGCCGCGCAGCGAGACCGTCCGCGTCTGCGGTTTGCTGAGCGTGCCGGTGACGCGGATTTCGACGATCTCCCGCGCCAGGCCGGTCAGGAACTCGTCGGCGATCTGGTCGAGGCGCGGCATCTTTCCCGGCGGGCCGGTGAGGAAGTTCAACCGCAGCTTCTCGGTCTTCATGTCCATCGAGCCGGACCCGACGATCGACAGCGCCGAGCCGGTCAGATGGATCTCGCGGAACATCAGGACGTCGTCGCGCAGGTGGTAGGAGATGAATCCATCGGTGAAGGCCGAATCGCCCGGAACGGACAGGTACATCACGTGGAGGAATCCCAGGAGGATGGGGAGCTTGTAGAGCTTTCCGCGGCTGATGCGGAGCACGCCGACGGCCTGCCGCGTGGCGCTCTTGCCGACGGTTCCCTTCAGCTGGAGCGTGCCGTCCAAGGCGCCCTTGACGTCGGCGCGTTTCTTCGGGTCGGTGACGCCCGCGTTGAACAGCGCGTCGAGGTCGGCGCCGGCGACGGTGAGGCTCAGGCCGTATTCCAGCGGGTCCGTCAGGCGGAACTCCGCGCGCCCGGTGACCTTTCCTCCGTGGGCGCCGGCGGAGAGGTCCTTCAGCACGATCAGCGAGCCGGAGGGGTGTTTCAGCAGCGTGCCGGTCAGGTCGGTGATCTCGCGCTTTCCGACCTGGAGGCGCTCCATCGCGACCTGTGCGTCGAGCGAGACGCCCCTGGCCGTGCGCCCTCCGACGCCCTTGACGACGCCGGTGAGGGTTTCGGCGCCGAGCCCGAAGTCGATGACCGCGTCGCGGAAGGCGACGGACCCGTCTAGGCTCCACGCGCCGCCGGGGCGCGGCGCGGTGGCGGGCGCGGTGGCCGTCGCGGGCTGGGTCTCGGCCGGCTGGGTCGCCGCCGACCCGGCCGGACGCACCACTGCCAGTTCCTTCAGGTTCAGGCTGCACGTCCCGCCGGCGCGGATCCGCTTGACCAGCGGCGCGAGTTCCTCCGGCAGCGCGCCCAGCAGTTCGGCGTCGATGGGCACGTCGTCGGCCCGCACGCGCAGCAGGGCCGTCTCCATCTCGTCGTCCGTCCGCACGGTCCCGTCGAGAACGGCGCGCATCTTGCCTTTGGCCGCGTGAAGGTCTTCCAGGCGCAGCTCGCCGGGCGAGGCAACCATCCGCCCGCGCAGGTTCCGGAATGTGTAGGGGAAGTCGCGGTAGCGCACCTGCATGTCGCGGGCATCCACCACGAGCGTGTAGTCCAGGTCGTCCGCGCGGGGCAGGTTGTGGCGGAGCGTGAGGTCCACGTCGGCCGTCCCTGCCGGGGAGAACGTGTCCCACTCCCGCCGGACCGGCGCAGGCAGCGCGGCGCGGAGTTCGTCGTCCAAGGCGAGTCCGGTCGCTCGCACGGAAAGGTCCAGCCCCGTCGTTTCGCCGCCCAGACCGTCCACCAGCCCGCTGAGCGTCAGCGGCGTGTCGCCGCGCCGCGCCGTGAGGCGCTTGACGATGACCCGTTGCGGATCGATCGTCAATTCGCCCGCGACGCCCGACAGCGCCAGCGGAAGCGCGTCCATCTTCAGCCGGACGTCGTCGGACTCCGCGAGCGTCACGTTGACGGCGTAATCGGTGTCCTTTTCCTCGGTGTAGGTGATGCGGGCGTCGAGGTAGTCGGCCTGTCCCGTGGCGTGGAGCGACTCAAACGCGGCGTGCCCCGTCTTTCCGAGCGCGCCGGCGAGGGCCTCGTCGAAGGGGAGCTTCCAGGCGCGGATTCGCAGGCGGGTGTCCTGCGTCGCCAGTCCGGCGTCGGTGATCCGCCCGTCGAGGCGGCACTTCATCGACCCCCGCCCCCCGCGGACGGACTCGAAATCCACTGTCCGGCCGGTGATGCGGATCTCGCCGCTGATTTTTTCGACGGGATACGGGAAGTCCGCGTATCGGCAGCCCGCGCGCCCGTCCAGGGCCAGCGTGACGGTCGCCTGCTCGGACGAGTCGGCGTCCTTCTTGACCACGCGCACGTGGACGTTCGCCTGCCCGGAGGGATTCACCAGGTCCCACGTGTCGCGGTATTCCTTCGGCAGCGCGGCACGGAGGTCCTCGTCGAACCGTCCGTTGACCACCTCGACCGACAGGTCGCTGGGCCCGCCGTAGGAAAAGGGCATCTCGCCATGGATGCGGAGCTTCGTGTCGCCGCGGCTGGCGGACAGGTCCGGCCGCAGCATGCCGTCGGAGGAAAAGGCGATCTCGCCCGTGAGGTTCTCCAGGCGGTAGGGAAAATGACGATAGGTCACGGTCATTCCGGCAGGGCGCACCGCGCCGCGGAACCGCTGCGAACCGTCGGACAGGCGGGCAAACCGCCCCTCGAAATTCACCTTGCCCCGCGGTTGATAGTCCTCGTGCAGGCGTGCCAGGGTCTCGGCCATCGCGCTGGAGGCGTCCTCGGCGCGGGGAAGTTCCATGTCCGTCACCGAAAGGGCAATGACAAACGGGCTGTCGGGCTTGTATCCGCCGTACTCGCCGGACATGGTGAACTGCGCATCGCCGGCCTGCGGGATTCTCCCGGCGATGCGACGGAGAATGACCTTTCCTTCCTGGAACTCGAGTTGTCCATTGACGCCGGTCAGTTCGAGTCCCCCCTCGGCCGGGGGAAGCTTGAGCGCGAAATCGACCAGTTCGGCAACGATGCCCCGCCCGGCGACGGACGTCGCGGGTTGCTTCGGCAGGCGCACCGTGCCGGCCACCCGATACCGCTTGAGCCACTGGTCGTATTTTTCCGGCAGCAACCCCGGACGCAGGGCCCATTGCCCTTCGTAGCTGAACTGCCCCGTCTGGAGGTCCACCAGCACCTCGCCCCGGATGGCGCCCCCCTGCCGCGCGCGGGGCTCTTCGTAGCGGATCACGTACTTGCCCGCCGGATCGGGCACCAGCGCGATGTCGAGGTTCAACTCCACCTCGCGCGCATCGGGCCCGACGTAGGCGATGTCCAGGCGGCAGTTCCGCACGCGAATGACGGGCAGGTTCGCCTCCATGTCCGCGCCGGCAAAGCCCCTGCGGCGCGACTCGACGAGCAGCCGCCCGGTGCTGCCCGCCTCATCGCGCGTGTCGATGGCGATGCGCACGGCCGTGTCGTCGCACAGGATGTCCGTCGGATGGACCTTCCCCGTCGTCAACAGCCCCCACGGGCGGTGGCGAAGGAGCACCGACCCGGCGCGAAAGAACGGGTGCTGCGGGTCCTCGCCCGGGACAAACACCTTGACGCCCCCCAGGCGGATGCCCCCGAAGAGGCTGAAGCGGGCCGAGTCGATCTTCACCTTCGCGCCGGTCAACTCGCTGAGGTATTTCTGCGCCTCGCGCCGGATGCGCCGGTCGTTCGTGAGGTACCAGTATCCGTAGAACAGCAGCAGGAGCAGCGCGAGAACCATCGCGCCCGCGCCGTGGCGCTGGGGGGAGACGTACCGCCAGAAGCGTTTCTGTCGGCGGGGCAGAAGCCTGCGCAATGCCTTGACGAATGTGCCCATGGTTCCCACGGCGGCGCGGCGGTCCGGTTCGCGCGGCCGGGGAGCATTATAGCGTTTCACTCACGGCGAAGGCGAGGGCGGTTCGGTTTTCGCCTTGCCCGCAGCGGCGCGCCCGCGGGGTTTGGGCGCACGGAGCCCCAGCGTCGCAGCCGATTGCTCGATCCACTCGCCCAGGCGCTGGGGCGTCCAGTCGTCGGTCCAGCGCGCCGCGGCGCCCTGGGCGGCGCGCCCGGCCTGGAGCATCCGGCAGACCAGGGCCATCCGCCACGGGCCCGCGCCGTCGTCGCCGGGCGTTTCGCCCTGCAATGAGGAAACCTTCTTCAGCACACTCGCCAGCGGGCGCGGACGCGGCGGATACTCCAGCGTACCGCACGCCCGCACCGCGCCCCGACAGGACGCGAAGACTTTCACCCGGTGGAAGTTCTCCCCCGGCGACAGCAGAAGGAACCGGAATTCCTCCAGCGGTGCGACGTGGGCGTATTCGGGCTTGTCCAGATCGTCCAGGCGCGCCAGGCGGGCCTTGAGCGCCGCGGCGCGCTCGAACTTCAACTCGCCCGCCGCCTGCTTCATCCGCCCGGCGAGCGCCGCGCGGAACGCCTCGCGCCGCCCGAGGGCGAACCCGGCCGCCTCGGCCACCACCTTGCGATACGCCTCCAGCGGAATGCTTCCGTCGCACGGGCTGAGGCACTTGCCGATCTGCGCGTACGCGCACGGCTGGGCGTGCGGGCTGCGGCGCAGGCACTGCACCTGTCGGCAGAGGTCGAAGGCGTCCTGGAGCGTCTCGATGAACGCGTCGGCGGACCGCGCCGACTCGAACGGGCCGAGGCAGGTTCCGCCGGCCGTCAGGGGCTCGCGCGTGCGGGCGAAGTGCGGGAATTTTTCCTTCGGGTCCACGCGGACGAACCACGGGGGCTTGCACGCCAGCAGCGAGGGGTAGGTTTTCGGCCAGAGGCGCCGCGCGATTTCCAGGTAGGCCCAGTCGGCTTCGAAGTGCCCGGGGGCTTCCGTCCAGACGATGGCCCGCGTGATGACGTGCAGGTCGGGAACCTTGCGGCGTTCCTGCTCGTCGGGGTTGCACAGGCGGTTGCGGACGCGGGAGCGCATGTCGGCCGCCGTGAGCAGGACGATGGGGCGGTCGCCTTCGGCCAGCAGCGCCACCACGCCGCGCCGCGCCGGGACGAGCGCCAGCTGCCCGTCGGCGATCGGAGGCGTCACGTCGAGGCGGCCCTCGAACCGGACTGTCGATTGCGTATGGCCCCTTGCGCCCACAGGACGCCCCTTCGAGGTGGAGTCTCCACGGGAATCGCGCGCCGATGGGAATCCGCTACATCCACATCCCCGTGATCGTGCCCTCGTAGACCAGCGAACCGTCCACGTACGCCTGCGTCTGTCCGATGCAGCGCCGGGGGCGGATCTCGACCATCTTTCCGAGCATGACGATCCGCTGCCCGGGCACGACCGAGCCGCGGAACTTCACGTCGTCCACGCCGGCGAAGCCCATGAAGCCCTTGTCCGGCGCGGCGCTCATGACGTAGTAGCTCACGAGCTGCGCGGCGGTCTCGATCATCAGCACGCCCGGAAAGAGCGGCCGACCGGGAATGTGCCCCCGCACCCAGAACTGGTCTTCCATCAGGTCCTTGTACCCGGCGATCCGCCCGTTTTCGGTATCCATGAAATAGATGCCGTCGAGCATCTTGAACTCGTAGCGGTGCGGGTTGACGGAGTAGATCTGCTCCTGGGGAATCTGCACCTTGGTCAGGTCGATCGTCGAAAGATCAAACAGCGGTAGCGGGGGCATGGGATCCTTCCTGCGGATAGACGCTTAGTAGGCGGTCCGTGCTGCGAAGCGGTTACGCCGGTCCGGCGGACTGGTCGCGGTCCTGGAGAATGCGGTCGCGGACTTTCTGGCAGAGCTGCTTGATCTCCTGCATGCCCTTGCGGACGCGGACGCCCGCGGCCCGGTTGCCGCTGTCGGCCTTGACGACTTCCGCTTCGATCTCCGCGACCTTCTGCTTCAGTTCTTCGAATTCCTGCATGGCGTGGCCTCTCATTTCCATTGTCGGTCCAGCAGGCGACCACCGTAGCACCCCCGCGCGGACCGGTCAATTCTAAAAAAACAACGCGGGGAATTGCGGACTGCAAATTGCGGACAGGACGCCCTTTCGGAACTCATCGCGCGCCGTTGGTAGGCGCGGGCGTGCGGTAGAACCGGTTGGCGAAGAACGATTCCGCCGTCATCAGGACCAGCAGCGCCAGCAGGACGGGCGTGGACAGGTCCAGCGCCTCGCCGGCGGCACGCGACGCGCGGGCCAGGTCCTCCGCGCCGGTCGCGAGCGTCAGGCGGTCGGCGGGGAACAGGCTGCGCACCGCGTCGAGGGCGAGCGGCGTCAGGTCGCTCTCCGACGGGTCGGCGTTGACGCTGAAGCCCGTCTCCTGCGCCTGGGCGCCTTCGGTGAAGGTCACGTCCCAGGGCCCCACCGAATCAGCGACGACGGTCACGACGCGCTGGAGCAGTTGCGCCGCCACCGTCTGCCCGGTCGGCTGGCCGGGACGGCGGACCGTCACGCGCGGATTGGTCATTCCCTTCGGCAGCGGCAGCGAGACCGTCTGCCCCCAGGTGTGCGTGGCGGACTCGCCGCCGCGCTCGGTCAGGGATCGCGCGGTGTGCAGCGCGAGGATGGGAAAGTGGATGTTGCGGCTGTCGGAGAGGTTGGAGAACCCGCGCGCGGGCGAGAAGTTCCACATCAGCACGAGCCCGTCGCCGAGTTTCCGGGTGAGGATGGCCGGCGCGCCGTCGGCGTATCGGACGGCGACGGCGGCGTCGGGCGCCAGCGCCGCCGGGTCGATGGCAAACCGCCGGTGGAACTTCAGGGCGCCCAGGGGCGTGCTTTTTTCGTCCCGCAGGGGGCGGAGCATCGGCTGGGGGAGGTCGTCGCCGTTCCAGCCGATCGCCTCGGGCAGGTCCTCGAGGGGTTTGAGCGGCGCGGGCAGGACGCGCTGGGCGTCGGGCGCGTTGTACGACGCGACGGACATCAGCGACCCGGCGACGATCCACAGCCTGCCGCCCGCGCGGACGAATTCCTCCATCCGCCGCCACTGCGTCTCGCCCAGGGCGGCGACGTCGGCCAGCACGATCAGTCGGACGGCCGAGAGGTCCTGCGCGTCGAGGTTGCCCGTGGTGACGGTCCGGCGGAGCACCCACCCTTCCGCGCCGGGCGGGGCGATGGCGAAGGACATCAGGCGCGTCGTCTCGTCGCCGGCGCCGACGGTGGCGCCCTCGCGGACGATCAGCACCTCCGGCGGCGGCCCCACGTGCAGCGTGAAGAACCGCTCGTTGTCCAGCGCCAGGAAATCCGCCTCGGCCAGGGCGATCCGCCCGTGGACGACGCCCTCGGTCTGGGGGCGGACGGTGAGGGCGACCTCGGCCCAGCCGTCCTGGGCCAGGCGGCAGGTGGCGGCGTCGAGCGTCTTACCGCCGAGTTCGGCCTGCACCTTCACGTCGCCGCCGAGTCGCACGCTGGCGACGGTGGTCTGGACGACGACGTCGGCCGACCGCGACGCCGCCGAGGACGCCAGTTCGACGGCCCCCAGCGCGCGGTTGGCGGCCTCGCCCCCGCCGCACTGCACGATCGCGAAGTTCGCGCTCGTGTCCTCGCCGGTGCGGGGCACGTCGCGCCACGCCTGCGCGGTCATGTCGGTCAGCACGTAGACGACCTTGCGCGGAATGTCCACGCCGGACAGCAGCGTCGTCGCGCGGGCCAGCGCGGCGGCCAGGCCGGTGTGGGCGCTCGTCTGCTCGACGCGCTGGACCGCCTCGCCCGCCAGGCGCAGGTCGCTGTGGAACGTCACGGGCGCGTTGGGCATTGCCGACGCCACCACCGCCACGCGCGACCCGCCGGGAAGCTTGGCCAGCAACTCCTCCGCGACGGACTTGGCCTGGCCCAGGCTGGTGCCCTTCTGCCCGCGGTAGTCCATCGACCCGCTGTTGTCCACGACGATCGCCGCGGCGACCGGCTGGTCCAGCTCGGTCGACGCGCGCCAGTCCGCCTGCTGCGCCCGCGCGAACAGCGCCACCACCAGCACGATCGCCGCCATCCGCATCAGCAGCAGGAGCAGGTGCTTGAGGCGCAGCTTGGAGATGTTCGCTTGGTGCGTCTTGCGCACGAACCGCAGCGCGGGAAAGACCATCTTGCGGGGCTTGGTCCGCAGGATCAGGTGGATGATGACGGGCAGCGCGCACGCCCACGCCGCCGCCAGCACGCCCGGGATCAGAAACCCTATCGCCAGCATCGCCGCTCCCGAAAGACCGATCCGTCCACTGCAAATAACTGTCCACGAATTTCACGAATTCCACGAATAACAAATAAAACTCACCGCAGAGGACGCAGAGACCGCGGAGTTTTGAAGAATAAATGCTCTGTTGAAAACATCCATTCACGGGATGGGTGGCACGCTTTGCTTGCAAAGCGTGTTGCCGAATTCGCCCAGAACACGGCTTGCAAGCAAGCCGTGCCACCCGGTGTATGCTGTTTTCAACAGAGCAAAGAATAAACCAATCTCATCTCTGCGGTCTCCGCGCACTCTGCGGTTCATTCTTGGTGCGGTTTCTTACTCGAACAGCAGTCGGCGGAGGATTTCGGGCACGTCGGTGACGACGCCGCCGAGCCCGGCCGGCAGCTCGCACGTGGCGCCCAGGACGCACTGGTCCTCGACGGGCACGGACACGAGCCCCCGGCTGGCGCGGATGCGCAGCGGCTCGGGGGCGATCAGCCCCTCGCCCGTCCCGGCCAGCAGTTCGCACGGGTCGTATCCGCACTTTCCGCCGTCGTCGAGTCGCAGGGCGGACTGGGGCGTGTCGTCCGGCTCGGACCACCAGGCGTAGCTGAACCACGCGTCGGTCGCCGCCAGCGCCACGCGCTCGCCCGCGCGGTCATGCCCCAGGCCCGGGCAGAACAGCTCGTCGCGCGGAAGCACCGCGCCCACGGCAGGATGCTCGCGCAGGACGGCGGCGGCATCGTCGGCCGTCGCCTCGTCGCGGCAGAACAGGTGCGCCACCTGGTGATCGACGAGGGCGAACGCTCGGCTGGCGGGGAAATCCACCTCCTCGCCGTCGGGCCCGCGGCGGACCTGGAGCAGGCCCGCCTCGCGGAGCAGTACGTTCGGCCAGCAGACGCGCGAGACGTCCACCAGCCCGCCGCTGGAGACCACGAGCACGCGTCCGCCGCCGGCCGTGATGGTTTGCGACAGCTCGCCCGCCAGCGCGTCGACGCCGCGCAGGGCGTCGCGCGTGCGGGCGTCGGACAGGCCGTACCGCTGCGCCGCGAAGTTCACGCCCGGCAGGTAGACCCACAGCAGGTCGCAGGCGCAGTCGTCCCACAGGCGCCCTGCCGCACGGACGATCCACTCGCTCGCGCGCCAGTCGGCCCGCGGGCCGCGTAGCAGGCGCGTGTCCAGTTCGCCCGCGCTCGCCGCGGCCTGGCGGTAGAGTCCCACGGGCATCTCGGCCAGGCCGGCGCAGGCCTTTCCGTAGGTGGTCGCGCCGAGGACGGCGTCGGCGGCGCCCGCCAGCGGGTTGGTCCACATCACCAGGCCCACCTTCGGGCGCGCCGGCAAGGCCCGCGCGTGCCAGAAGCGCTTCTTGGTCAATAGAGTGTTGGATCGCTCGTCCAGGCTGACGGACTGCGCCTGCCGGCGATAGATCGCCCCGGCCACCACCCCGTGCAAGCCCGGCGCGACGCCCGTCGTCATCGACGCCTGCACGCTGGGCGTCACCGCGGGGAACGTCGCCCGCATCGCCCGCAGCGCGCCCGGAAGCGAGCGCACCCACAGCGAATCGTCGCGCCCCGCCAGCGTCAGGCTCAGACCCGCAATGTCGATCACGCAGACCCGGTTCATCTCTCGCCCTGCCGTTCGCGCTCGCGCCCCGCCCCACGCGAAAACCATACCCGATTCGCGCGGCAAATGCCAATGGCTCAAGAAGGAACCGGGAACAGGGGAACACGGAACCAGGGGAAAGGCTGAAAGCTAAAGCAAGGTCGAAAGGTCGGAGTGCGAAGTTCGAAGCGATTTTGGGCATTCGACCTACGAACTCCGACCTACGATCTTCGAACTCACCAACCGAGTCGTGCCCATCAGAGGCTTTTGCATCATCTTGTACGGGCTACAGGCTCCAGACCTCAGGCTACAGTCATGAGGGCGCCTCGGGCTGTTTTTCCTGAAGCCTGCAGCCTGATGCCTGATGCCTGGAGCCTGAGGTTCGGACACGGAGGCTATCTGTCCCCGCGCGGGACAGTCGACGACCTCGCAAGCCCATAATCGCCGGTCTCGACGCCGGTTAGATGCTTCCGCGACGCCGGGCCTGCCGACAAGATCGGTCCCCTGGCGCCCAGGGCAGCGAATAATGAGGAAACTGCTGGCGGCGGTCGTCAGCGTGAAGTCCCCTGGAACCTTCGTGGACACAATGACCGGCGCCTGTGGCGACGGCCGGTCATTGGAAAGGGCACAACATGCTAGCGGACCTTGCTCCCGTATGGTGGCTGATCATCGTGTGTGCCGTCGTGGGCGGAGTCGGCGCCGCCGTGGCGGCCGTTGTCGCCAAATCCAGGAAGAAAGGCCCCCAGCCGCCGCAGTCCCAGATGTAAAGCAGGCGACAGGCGACAGACAGCAGGCGACAGGCCTCAGACCAAAGGCTACAGACTTCAGGCTTCAGGGAAAGAAGCCCGCGGCGATCAGGAATCTGTCGCCTGTAGTTTGAGCCCTATCGCCTTTTTTCCCCTCAGGGCAAGACCAGCGGCAGGAGCATCGCGACGTACAGGATTGCCAGTGCGGCCCCCAGCCCGCGCGCCCTGCCGCGGCCTCGGAGTATCAGCAAGCCGGCCGAAAGAAACGCCGCAACGAACACCCCCACGCTCACGGCCGTCGATGCCGCGTCGTTCAATCCCGGGAAGTTTCCGTTGCCATCGACCAGAAACGCCAGCACGAGAACCGCAGCCATGAAAAATCCGTTCACGCCCACCAGATATGGTTTCATGACCCACCCTCTCCGACGGCCTGTAGCCTGAGCCCTTTCGCCTGCCGCCTGCTCTCCCCTATTCATCCTGGCTGACGCGTCTGTATCGTCCGCCGTTCTCCGAGGCAATCCGCTCGAGAATCTTCTCGAACTGCGGGTCCGGCGGGCCGTACAGGTAGGTGAAAAAGTGCACCGACCGGTCGCGGTTGTTGGCCTCGATGAGTTTCAGCACGGCGTCGTTGTCGGGGAACCGCCCGTCCGTCAGGAGGTAGATCAGTTTGCCGGGCAACGGCGTGGCGCCCTGGAGCGCCCGGAAGGCGGCGTTCAGAGCCGGCACGGGGTTGGTCTGTCCTTGCGCCTCGACCGAGCGGAGGAAATCGGCCGTCGCCATCTTGTTGGCGTCCGTGGCGGACAGCAGGCTTCCCGGCGGATTCTCCAGCGGCGGGCCGTCGGAAAAGAGGATCACGTGAAAGTACTGACGCTTGCCCAGTTCCGAAATGGACCGGATGATCTGGTTTCGGACGAAGCCGAACGACTCGCTCATCGACCCGCTGCGATCCACGACGTAGACGACGTGGTGGCCATTCCCCCCCTGCTCGAGCAACACGCTGCGCGGCCCGCTGGGCCTGCCCATCGACAACCCCGGCGGCGTGGCAATGCCCATCGCCCCGGCCCCCGCGCCGATCAGGCGAACCGGCGTCTTCGTCTGCGCCATGTTCCGCGGGATGTTCGTTTCCTGCCGGCTGTATTGGGCGCTCTGCGACGGCCGCGGGGTCTTCTCGTGTGTCGGGTCGCTGGCGGGCGGTGTGAGGGCGGCGCCGCGCAGTTCTCCCCGATAAAGGTTGGGAATCACCACGTTTTCGGGATTCCGGCTCTCGACGACGAACAGCGTCACGAAGGCCATGATCAGCCCCAGGCCGACGTGGAAGAAAAGGCTGATGACCCAGGGCATGACGCCCGCCATCGCGCCCAGGACGGCGCTCTCTTCCTCGTAGCATTCCCGCGGGGCAGGCGCCGCGGCCGGGGAGGCGATCCGTCGTTCGGGGGGCACTTGCGGGCGGGGAAGCGACGCCAGCCCCGCCGGCGTCACGACCTTCCTGCCGCAGTGCGGGCAGCGGGTCGCGCTGCCGGGTTCCGCGTTGACGTTCAGGATCTTGCCGCACTTCTCACAGCGGAATTCGACGGCCATGACAAAACTCCTTCATTTCCCGTCACTGTGATGAAAAGATGCCTGCCCTATTATTCCCACGGCTCCAGGTTTCAGACCACAGGCGAAAGGCTTCAGGCATCAGGGCGCCTCGGGCCGTTTTCACTGAAGCCTGATGTCTGTAGCCTGATGTCTATTAGACTGTCGCCTTATGGCGAAAGTTCCTGAACGTCATTATTCTTATCCCCCCTGCCCCTTCCTGGCATTGTCCGTCGCGTGGGCGGGTGGCGCAAGCGGTCCGAATACCGTTTGCAACGGAATGGCGGCCGCAAAATACCACTCCTCGCCCTGCCGCACGTAGACCTTGATGCCGACGGGAAAGGACACCGGCGTCTTTTCGGCGTCCCGGCGGACGGACCGGAAACGCCCCGTCGCCACGGCGACGTCGTCTCCGCAAATGGCCTGAACGTCCGCCAGCGACGTTGCCGCCAGATCGTAGTCCCGGCGAAGGTTCCGCATCTGCTCGTCCGACCAGGTGCGATAGGACTGACTGTCCAGCAGCCTGGCGCGCCGATCCCGGGGATCGGGAGGAATGATCGCCAGCAGCCCGGCCGGGCACCAGACCTTCTGAAACCGCTCCGGATCGTTCGTGACAATTGCCGCGAACTCCTCCTTCAGGCGGGCCTTCACCCCGTGAGGCTTTTCCGGGTCCAAGAGGACGGCCGGCTCCACCGGCACGCCTTGAGGAACCAGCGTCGCGCCGCCCGGCCATTGCCCGACGGACAGTTCCAGGCTCCGCCCGCCGCGCCGCACGACCACGCGCGTGCCGCCGGAAGGCGGACTGGTCGCGTTCCGCCCGTCGCCGGGGACCGCCGGTTCGCTCCCGTTGACGGTCAGGATCACATCGCCGGGGCGCAGGTCGGCGCGAGCCGCCGGCGTGCCGTCGGGCACTTCGCCCACGACCACGCCGGGACGAAACAGTTGCGGCATGCTCAAACACAGCTTCCACGATTCCCCCTCCCGCACCGCGACGTTCAGGACGTGAGCGAGCCTGCCATTGCCGTCGTCCAGCTTGTCGGCGACCGTCAGCCACATCCAGGCCATGCCGCCCTCGACGACGATCTTCCGTTCGACAAACTGGTGGCTGACCACGCGGGTCCACACCTTGGCCGTCTGGGCCAAAACCTCCTTCTTTCCGCCCACGAAGGCCCCCAGCGGACTGCCCGGGCGGGAGACGATCGCCAGCATGCGATCCGCGCAGCAGGATTCCAGGGACTTCCTGTCGTGCCCGGCCCAGGCCTGCTCGACGGCATCCAGGAGCTTGTGCACGGCTTCCGCGTCGTCGGCCCCGCGCGCCGGAGCCCAGAGGCACAGGAGCACGAGACCGGCCGTCACTGCGCGTTGCATATCCAGTTCTCCGCAAGTTTCCATTCGTGGGGGGAAACGGGGCAGGAATTCTTATGTGTCATAAGCGCCCGCCGTCGCGCGGCGGCGCGATTGAGGAGAGGATGCGCGGTTCCACCCGGAATGGTTCGTTGTCCCCACAGCATGGTTCCATGCTATCCGACGGGGGCGAAAAGTCAAAGTAAAACACCCGGCTTCAGGCGCAGGGGGAGTGGATTTAACAAGCCCCCGCGGTCACGCGGGGGTTCCTGCTGTTGTGAGTCACGGCGCAATCGGCCCCTGTTGACACAGGGGGCGTGTAAAAACCGCGCTCCGCGTCTCGGCGCTAGTCGGCGTAGCCGTACCGTTCGCGGAGGCGGCGGGTGATGCGCGTGACGGTGCGGCGGCCTGCGGGGTCGATGGCGTCCTGCCATTCCGTGTCCGGGCGGATGGGGATCGCGCCGGATTCGAACCGCATCGGGTTGCCCGAGATGGAATGCGACGGCGGAAGCGCCACCTCGCCGCCGGCGAGGAAGCCCAAATCGGCGTCGGGCGCGCCGAGCGGCGCGAGGATTGTGCGCATCGTCGCGCCCGGGGCGGCCACCAGGTCCTCGTAGCGCAGCAGCAGGTAGGACTCGGCGCGATCCTCCAGTTCGGCCGCGGCATGGTTGTCGCGGTTCCAGTAGCGGGCGCTCTTGGCGTAGCCCATGCGGTACATCTCGATGGGCTCGCCGCCGGGGTTGGGGATCGTCTTGCGTCGCTGCCAGGAGAAGGCCATCGCGCGCGGGTCGCGGACGAGGTGGACGACGTGCAGCCGCACGTCGCCGGCGGCCGCCAGCGCCAGCCCGTGCGGCGGAACCTTGGAGGAATCGACGATCACGCGGCAACTCGTCCGCGCCTGGACCTCGGAGAGGATCTCGCGGAGAAGCCCGCCGTAGGCGCGGAGGTCGGCGCGCCAGGCGGGCGTCTTCAGCAGCGGCTGGAGGATTCGCGGCCGGCGGCGGACCCGCGCGATCCGGTGCAGTCGCCCGCGAATGGCCAGGACGTCGCGCTCCGCCAGGTCGCCCAGGGCGGCGCGCGTGACGGCCGTCCAGAACTCGCACTCGCGGAACGCCTTTCCGCAGCCGCAGGGGTAGTTCCGCCCGTAGCCGGCCTTCCAGAGATAGTGCAGCTCGCCGATGTCGCAGAAGCCGCCGACCTGCCCGAGCATCCGCGACAGCAGCGTGCTGCCGGACCGTCCGCACCCGGCGATGAACAGGACGTTCAGCGGCATGGGAGTGTTCCCTGCTTGCCCCGGCGGCCGCCCAGGGAGTTGCCGCGCCCAAGTGTCGCCCGCCCGCACCATCATCGCATTTCTTCCCTCAAATGACTACAGGCTACCGGCTACTGACTACAGGCTACCGGCCGCAGGGCGCCTCGGGCCGCTTTTCCTGAAGCCTGCCGCTGCTCTGTGGAAAACATCTGAAAAGGGTGGCACGGCTTGCTTGCAAGCCGTGTTCTTTGCGAATTCAGCAACACGCTTTGCGAGCAAAGCGTGCCACCCATCCCGGGAACAGATGTTTTCAACAGAGCAGCCTGCCGTTCGAAAGAGTCTTGCCCGGCCGGCGGCGGCAGGCGATATTGGACGGCGCGGAGCGGACCATGGGCACAGCGATGAGAATCTGCGTGTTGGCGGCGCTGGCGGCGGGAATTGCCGCGGGCGATCAACCCGCCACGCGCGCCAAGCCGCGCGGCGACTTCGACGCCTGGCTGGAGCGGCAATCCGACGCCGCGCCGGCCACGACGACCGCGCCGGCGGGCGCTCCGGCCGACGCGGGACGCGACCCCTTCGCCCAAGCGCCGCCGCGCGAGGACGCCCTGCCCGGCGCGATGCTGCTGTCCGACGGCACGCTGCTGGCCGGGACGATCTTCACCACGCGCGAGCAGCCGCTGCTGGTATACGTGGAGGAGCGACAAAGCTGGCGGCGCGTGCCGCTGATCGCGGTGCTGAGCATCACGCCCGAGATCGTCGAGGAGCGGATGGAACTGTACTGGCGATGGAAGGCCATGGGCGAGCCCGAACGCGTCTACACCGGTCAGAAGTACCCCTACCGCCGCCTGTTATGGAAGCTCCGCCTGATCGACGGGTCGGAGCTTTCCGGCACGATCAAGGGCCAGCCGATCTGGTGCGAGAGCGCCGGCCGGCGCCACGGACCGTACGTGCTGCACGAGCGGCAGCAGGGCGAGCCGGGGCAGGAACTCCGCGACCTGCTGTACGTGCGGAAAATCATCCTCTCGCGCCGAATGATGGAAGCGGTGCAAGCCGAAACCGTCAGCGCGCCGCACGCGGGCGAGCGGCCGTAACCTCTTGTTTTCCAAGCGGCTCCGGCCGCGGAATCGCCAATTCTTCTCAATCTCGCCCCCCTTTCCGTCCGAAAAAGTCACTGCGCGGGCTTGACAACCGGCCCGCCGCATACGAATCATGGTGCCCCGCGTGGCGGCGAGATATCTCGCGCCGGCGTGTCCGGCCGTGCGGCGAAAAAGCAGGCAAAACCCATGGCGAAAGCGGCGAAAAAGAGCGAGAAAAGTTCTCCCACGCCCGCGAAAAGAACTGCGGGAGAGCGAAAAGTCCGCGCTTCTCGCGCTCCGGAAGGCAAAAAACTGGTCGTCGTCGAGTCCCCCGCCAAGGCCAAGACCATCAACCGATACCTCGGGACCGACTTCATCGTCAAGGCGTCGATGGGCCACGTGCGCGACCTGCCCGGCAACAAAATGGGCGTCGATCTGGAGCACGACTTCACGCCCACCTACGAGCCGCTGGCCTCACGCCGAAAGGTGCTGGCCGAACTCAAGCAGATCGCGCGGCGCAGTCCCGAAGTGTTCCTGGCGACCGACCTCGACCGCGAGGGCGAGGCCATCGCCTGGCACCTGGCCGAGAGCCTCGGCGTGCCGGCGGAGCGAATCCGCCGCGTGCTGTTCAACGAGATCACTGCCGGCGCCATCCGCGAGGCTTTCGCGCATCCGCGCCAGATCGACATGGACAAGGTCAACGCGCAGCAGGCGCGGCGGATTCTCGACCGCATCGTCGGGTACGAGGTCAGCCCGCTGCTGTGGCGCAAGGTGGCGCGGGGCCTGTCGGCAGGGCGCGTGCAGACCGTCGCGGTCCGCCTGATCGTCGAGCGCGAGCGCGAGATCGACGCGTTCCAGCCGGAGGAATACTGGCGGATCGGCGGCGTGTTCACGCCCGATCTCGCCGGCGCGGCGAGCCTTTCCGCCGACTGGGCGGCGCTGCTCGCCACGCGCGACGCGCGTGGAAACGGCCCGACGCGCGACCGACAGCAGGCGTTCCTCGCCGAGCGCGGCGCGTTCCGCGCGGAGCTGGCGACGTGGAAGGGCCAGCGGTTCAAGCCCGACGACGAGCGCCAGGCGCTCGAGGTCGCCCGCGCGCTGGGCCTGTCCGTTGAGCGGATCGACCGCGCCGAGGACCCCAAGGGCAAGGGCCTGGCCCGCAACCGCGCGACGGTGGTCGGCCGGCCCGGCGACGACGCCCCGCCGTTCGTCCTCGGTGACATCAAGCAGCGCGAGACCCGCTCGCGCCCGTACGCCCCGTTCACCACCGCCTCGCTCCAGCAGGCGGCCTCCGTGCAGTTGCGGTTCTCCGCCAGCCGCACCATGCGCATCGCCCAGCAGCTCTACGAGGGCGTGGAACTTCCCGGCGAGGGCAGCGTCGGCCTGATCACCTACATGCGAACGGACAGCCGGCACCTGTCGGCCGAGGCGGTCGCCCACGTCCGCAAGCTCATCGACGCCACATGGGGCCCGAAGTACGTGCCCGAGAAGCCGAACTTCTACTCCTCGTCGGAGCGGGCGCAGGAGGCCCACGAAGCCATCCGCCCCACCGACGCCGCCCGCCGCCCGCAGGACGTCCGCGGCGCGCTGAGCGACGAGCAATACAAGCTCTACGAACTGATCTGGACGCGCTTCGTCTCCTGCCAGATGCCGCCCGCGGTCTGGAAGGTCACCGAGGCCGACATTCTCGCCGACACGCCGGCCGGGCGGGGAGTCTTCCGCGCCCTGGGACGCACCCTCGCCTTCGACGGGTTCCTCAAGGTCGCCGGAGTGCCCTCCAGCGGCGAGCAGATCCTCCCGCCGCTGCAAACCGGCGGGCGCGTCGCGCCGGTCGAGCTGCTGCCGACGCAGCACTTCACCCAGGCGCCGCCGCGATACACCGAGACCTCGCTCGTCAAGGCGCTGGAGGCCGACGGCATCGGCCGGCCCAGCACCTACGCCTCCATCATCCAGACCATCCAGGACCGCGAGTACGTCCGACTCCTCGAACGCGCGTTCCACCCGACGGACCTCGGCATCGTCGTCACCGAGAAACTGGTCAAGGCCTTCCCCGTCGTCTTCGACGTGCGATTCACCGCCGACCTGGAAGACCGCCTCGACCAGGTCGAGGAAACGCACGCCGACTGGGTGCGCCTGCTCCGCGAGTTCTACGGGCCCTTCCACGAGCGGCTCGTCCGCGCCGGCGAGGAGATGACCCACGCCCGCGCCGAGACCAGCCCCAGCGAATACACCTGCCCCGAGTGCGGCAAGCCGATGGTCTACCGCTTCAGCCGCAACGGGCGATACCTCGCCTGCACCGGATACCCCGACTGCAAGCAGACGCACCCGGTGGACAAGGACGGAAAGAAAATCGAAGCCGTCCACGTGGACCTGGCCTGCCCGAACTGCTCCGGGCCGATGGTGCTGCGGCGCGGGCGGTTCGGGCCGTTCCTGAGCTGCGAGAAGTACCCCGACTGCAAGGGCGTGGTCAACCTCGACCGCAAGGGTTTTATAAAACACCCCACGCCGCCGGCGCTGGAGGTGGACGTGCCCTGCCCCAAGTGCGGCGCGAACATGAACCTCCGCCGGTCGCGGCGCGGGCCCTGGCTGAGCTGCTCGAAGTTCCCCAAGTGCCGGGGGCGCGCGGCCTGGACCGGCCTGGACGAAGAGAAACGCAAGGCCCTCGAACTGCTCCTGATGAACCACGAAAAGGCCAATCCCGTTTCCGCCCTGAAGCACCTGGACGGGTCCGACGTGGCCGAGCAGGAAAAACCCCGCGCCCTGGGCGAACCAGCCGGCGCCGAACCCGCCGCCTCAGCCGACGACGAAACCCCCGACACGCCGGAAGAAACGGCGTAGGGAATACCCCGAAACGATGGCCGCGGAGACGCAGAGGCGCAGAGCAATTGTTTCGTCGCAGGACTGGCGTCCCGCCTGTCCCCTGTTTTACAAGCCCCCGCTGTAAAGCGGGGGTTCCTGCCGTTTCTTGGTGTTTTTACAAGCCCCCGCGGTTACGCGGGGGTTCCTGCTGTTTTTCGTTGCGCCACATTCGACCCCCTGCTCACGCAGGGGGCTTGTAAAAACCCCCGTCGCAAATGGTCAATATGCGTTCATTCCTTCCGCCACGAAACATCCTGATGAAGAACGTACTCGATCGCAGCATGAAGGGATTGTTCCGTATTCAAATATCGCTTGCTTCCGTCCCTCGTCCACCAATGCCGACGAGGCTTCGTCTGACACAAAGCATTCATCGCCCGTGTCGCATAGGCCTTCAGCGCTCTCATCACTTCCCCCGGCGAAACGTCGCCGGCTGAAACCACAATATGAACGTGATTGGAACGCACCTCCAAGGCGTGAACAAACCATTCCTTGTATTGGCAGACCGTCCGGATGGCCTCATCGGCGGCATGGCGAACGGGCACATCCAGAATCACCGCGTCCTCCGTCATTCTTGCCTTCGCCCGATTTTCCCGAAGCGCGTCAGGGGGATCGACGATCTCGCCGTGCCTGCGATGGCGGTCCACCCATCCGCGTGCATCGCCAGGCAACCAAGTTCCGTAGGTCGTCCACGTGAGTAAATAGGCAAGCGGTTCGCTCATGGCCGCCGTCCTTATGGCATTCCACAATCACGCCGCATTCGTCCCCCTGCTCACGCAGGGGGCTTGTCGTTTTTGTCTCGCCGTAATTGACCCGCTGTTTTTACAAGCCCCCGCGGTCAAGCGGAGAACAGCAAATCCGCCGCGATCAATTGCGCCCGTAGACTTTTGCCACGGCCCGTTTCCAGACGTCGCCCGCATGCACTGCCGTGGAATCCGGCTTGTCGCCCCTGCCGGCCCAGA
This sequence comes from Planctomycetota bacterium, assembly GCA_029553505.1. Classification (GTDB taxonomy): domain Bacteria; phylum Planctomycetota; class Phycisphaerae; order SM23-33; family SM23-33; genus UBA12270. The sequence goes on along the minus strand of JAKPKY010000069.1, from coordinate 14,844 downwards.
CCGCCAGGACGTAGTCCGGGGCCTGGCCCGCCCGGAACTCCTTCAGGCGAGACTCGATCAGCGGCAGGACCTCCGCGGGCGGCGGGGCCGGCAGGCGGATCTCGAGGTCCGGGCGGTTGCGGCTCGGCGCATAGGTGTACGAACCGTCCTTGCCTTCGGCCTGGAGAATGCGCGAGGCCTCGCGGTACACGGCGAGAAATTCCACCGGCACGCGCTTCAGGTTGTCTTCCAGTTTGAGGATTTCGGGGGATTTTTCGGCGACGGCGGGCGGTGTTTTCTCCGTCACAGCCGGCGTCACCGGAGAGGCAGCCTTCGCCGCCGGAATCGTCAGCAGGTGCGTCGCCAGGACCTTTTCCTTTTCGTCGCAAAGGAAAATCCTGGCCTGACCGCTTCCGTCCCAATAATCGTCCGGCAGTTGCAGGACGACGTTTCCCTGCTCGTCCATCCAGTCCTCGAGCGAGAAATACGCCAGGACCGTCCCGACGCGGAGCGACTCGTCCCCTGCCTGCTTGCGGTTCAGGAACCCGCAGACAATCACGCCGTCTTTCTTCACGGGCGTCCGGGCGGAGAGCACTTCCAGGTCGCCGTATTTGTTCCGGGTGGCCCCCATCTTGCGGCCCATCGCGCGGGTCATGCCCACGGCGATCGACAACTCGTTGAATTTCTCGCCCCAGACGAGCATGTGGTGTTCGTCGTGCCCGACATGGTCCGACTTCAACAGGCTGATCCGGAGCGAGGCCCACTCGGACTTCGGCCAGCCTCCATCCGGCTGCATGACGCGGACCCGGTTGTCGCCCACCAGGGCGACGGCGGGCGCAACGGCGGGTACAACGGCCGGCGCTGGGGCCGGCGCCGGGGGGTTGTCCGGCCGGGCGGCGGGAGGAGGCGCGGCCGGGACAGGTTTCCTGGCGACCGCGGGCGGCGTGGGCTGGGCCCGGGCAAGGGTATGGTCGATCTTCAGCGGCGGATCGCGGCAGATCAGGCGCAGCGTGCCGTCCTCTCGCAGGATGGCCTGTCCGTCCTTGAGCCGGACCGTGCCCGTCCGCGAATCGTACGTGTAGGGATTGGTGTAGACGAAACCTTCGGGAGTCTCGCCGTTGTCCTGCCAATCCACCGTGGCGGTTCCGCCCGGCCGGACGGTCAAGGCAACGCGCAGGTCGCCGAACTGCCCGACCCACCGGCCCAGGTAGTCCTTCAGGGCGGGAACGGGCGTCTGGGGCGGCGCGGGCTTGGCGGCGTCCGCCGGACGGGCGGCGGACGGGGATTCCCCTTGCACAGCCGGGGCGGGGGCGGGGTTCGCCTGCGGAGCGGGGGTTGCCTGCGGCACGGGCGCCGCCGGCGGACGCGTGAGCAGGACCACCGCCACGGCGACGCCCGCCGCCACGACGGCCGACAGGACGCACGCGACAATCACGGGCTTCCGGCTGGCCGTCGCGGGAACCTCACAGACCGTCCCGCACACCGGACAGGCGTCCGACCGGCCGGCCAGGCTCGCGGGACTTTCCAGTTGCGCGCCGCATTGGGGACAGGGGTAACGAATCATCCGATTCTCTCCTTTGTAGGGAACGGAGCGCCCTATTCCACCATCCGATTGTAGATTGCCGCTTTTTGCCACTGGTCGCCTTGCGGATCGACCGCCCGCAGGCGGGTTCCTTCCTTCTGGAAAGAGAACCGACGCTCAGGCGATATCCGGGGATCCGGCGTGTCGCATTCGGCTTCAATCAGAAAGGTTCCGCTGGGCGCGTCCACGCGGCGCTCCTTGACGCGGTAGACGGCAACCAGCGGATCGCTTCGGGAGCCGTAGCGAAGCACGACCGTTTCCGGAGAAAACTCCAGCATCCACGGCGCCTTGAAAACGGCGCCGCCCACCTGACGCGTATCGGACTGACCGTCGTCCAGCGTCCAGCGGCCAAGATACCAGCTCGCCGGGCGCGTCAGGAACAGCGCCGTCGCCGCGCCGGCCAGCACGAGCAGAAACCCGACAGCCGGAACCGCCAGCCGGAACCGATTTCCCGGCGCGTTCTCCTGCCGTCGCCACTGGAGAACCAAGACGGAAACGGACAGAAGCAACAGCAGGCCGTTCAGGACCCAATCGGCAATCGCCACGCCGCTGAGAAGCGACTGGTGGAGAAACCAGTTCAGGAATTCCCAACGCTCCGCCAGGACGGGCAAGGACAACCCGGCCGACAAGGCGGCGGTGACCCATAACGACCATGGGCGGCGACGGGCCACGTACAGGCTCAACGCGAGCATCGCCAGCCCCCCTACCCAGAAGAACAGGAGGAAGTGGAAATGACTGCGAGGCGTCTTTCCGTCCAGGAAGTACAGATAGGCGCCGAGGCCCAGCCGCCAGAAGGCCGCCAGGCGCATCACGAGCACCAGCAGCGCCGTCCCAATGTCCTTGCGCACGGTCTCCGGAATCGGGCCCAGGCCCGCCCGTGCCGCGAGTTTCTGAACCTTTGCCCCGCCGGCCGCCAAGGCGACGCCGCAAACCAGCAGAAGGGACGCAACGCCCGCCAGCGACCAGACCACAACCGTTTCGCCGGCCGTCATGGCCCGGGCCGGCTCGATCGTCGTGGAAACCTGGTTTCCCGACTGGTGGGTGACCTCATATGGATGGGGTATCTCCGCCCAGGCACCCAGGCATAACCACGCCGCCAACAGGATCAGCAGAACTCCCTTGAAAATCTGTCTCGCAAGCGGCGGTTTCGTGTCCGGCGACACGGGTTCAGAAGTCATGGGGGGGCTCCTTGTGAGCAAACCAGATCCGAAAAATTGCGATATTGTTGAGAGAGAACGTTTTGTTTCGATTTTCGGCTGACTGCCCAGCCGTTGACGTGACGAATCGAAGAATCGCAGGTTTCGTCCATCGTGCCCCGCCTCCCGATATGGCGATACCGTAAGTCTGCGGCCTGTGGGCGTCAAGTGATTCCGCCTGCGGAAGTTCGGCGCGGAAAACGACGCCGCTCGCAGCGCCCCATGCCGTCAGATGGCATCGACCTCAGGCCTTCGTCATTAGACATTGGTCATTAGTTATTGGTCATTGCCCTTTCCGTTCCTTCACCGCGCCGTCGCGAAAAAAGATGCATCGCCCCTTGGCGGGTTGTAGAATTTCCGGCCTGATTCGCGAAGGCGGCTGGGGCGAAAGGCCCGCCGCCACGGAGGTTTTCCATGCAGGACCAACCCGCGCCAAAGAAGGTCGAGATTCCCCTGTTCCCCCGCGGAAAGCGGATCGCCGTCACCACCAGCTGGGATGACGGGCTCGTGTTCGACCGCCGGATCGTCGAGGCCTTCAACGCCTGGGGGCTCAAGGGAACCTTCAACCTGAACTCGCGGTCCCTGGCGCGCACCGGAAAGCCCGCGCCGAGGGACGGCAAGGGCCACCTGGACGCGTGCGAGGTGGCCGATCGGTACGCCGGGCACGAGGTGGCCCTCCACATGGCGACGCACCCCCAGCCGCTGCTGCTGACGCCCATCCAGCTCGCGGCCGAGGTGCTGGAGGACCGCCAGGCGCTCGAAGACCTCGTGGGATACCCCGTCCGGGGGATGGCGTATCCCTTCGGGCGGTACAACCGGGCGTTCATCGACCTGCTGCGGGCGATGGGCATCGTCTACAGCCGCACGACCGAGGCGACGCCGAACTGCTTTCCCGTGGACGAGCCGCTGGCCTGGCCGGCCACCATGCACATGTTCGCCGACTCCCCCGCCCCCCTGCCGCAGCGCTGGGAAACGTACTACGGCAACCCGCGCCAAAACGGGTTGTTCTTCGTCTGGGGGCACAGCTACGAATTCGACCGCGCCAACTGCTGGGACCGGCTGGAGAAGCTCTTCGCCCCGCTGGCGGGCAAGCCCGACGTGTGGTACTGCACCAACATCGAGCTGTGGGACTACCACGCGGCGCGGCAGCGGCTGGTGGTCGGCGCGAACCGGCGCACGGCGTTCAACCCCAGCGCGCTGGCGGTGACGGTGAACGTCGATGGGCAGCTGGTCGACGTGCCGCCGGGACAGGTCGTGGCGCTCGTGCCGCCGGCCAGGGCGTAGCTTCCCCTCTCACATTCCCGCGCCGGGCTGGTAGAAGTACCACAACGGGTTCAGGGCGGGATTGGTCATCGTTCCGGGCTTGGGGATCACGGCCGCCTGGGGCAGGTACCCCGCGTGCCCGTCGAAATAGACGAGGTTCAGCCCCTCCCGATGGCGGTAGGAGACCATTCCGGTGGTGACGATGTGGAAATCGTCGATGTAGAGGTCGGCGCTGTTGATCCAGACCTGCCAGTCGAGGCCGTCGGCCCAGGCCAGGTTTTCCGCAGGCAGGCGGATGTCCGACTGCTTCACGCCTCGATAGGTCCCGCTCTGGGGCATGATGCTGGTCAACCCCGTCATGTTGTACCCGTAAAATTTTCCGGGCTTGACGCCATCGACCGTCACGTCCCCCAAGCCGTACTCGCTCATCGGGCAGAGCTTGTCCGCCGGCCAGCGCGTTCCGCCCGCCGGGGGCGAGACGTATTCCAGGCCCATGTACTTGCGGAAGTCCAGCGTGGAGTACCATTTCCTGGCCATGGACACGCCGATGAAATCGGGCGCGTACGCCCCGTCCCAGTCGGCGGCGTAATACTGGTTGGCGACCTGGAGATTGCGGAGATTGCTCACGCAGACCACCGACCGCGCCAGGTTCCGCGCCTGCTGGAGCGACGGCAACAGGATGCTCACCAGCAGCGCCAGGATGGCGATGACGACGAGCAGTTCGATCAGGGTGAAACCGCTATCCGCGCGTTTCATGGCACGACTCCTTCCCGCTGTCCCGAGGTTCGGCCGGAGCGTCACTCGGGAGCCTCCGCGAGTTTGGCGGAGACCGTCAGCGCGATCTCCTGGTCCTTCTTGACGGTGAGGTTCTGGACGGCTGGCGTGTTGTGCCAGAGCTTCACGCACGCCTGGCCCGACAGGGCCGTGCCGTCCCGCAGGTATTGCGCCTTTCCGCTTTCCGCGCCGGACCACAGCTGCCAGCCGACCGGCTGGTCGCCCGAAGCCTTTTCAAAGTCGCCGTTGGCGACGGTCATGCCCTTGGCCTCGATGCGGTCGTAGAAAATCCAGACCGCCAGCGGCTTGCCGTTGACCGTCTTGTACTGGCTGCGGAGCGTCAGGCGGATTTCGCCGTCGGCCTTGGCGCGGAACCGCATCGTCGTGGTCTCCCAGTCCACAGGCCCGACCTTCCACTGCCCGACGAGGGAGTAATTCCTGGCATCGCCCTGTCCCCACGTCGGGTGCCCGAAGGACGTTCCCGGCGTGGCGCCGATGGGCTCCAGGGGCACCTTGCGGTCCCGGCTGCTGATGTCGACGCGGGCGTCCCACTTCTTGGCGGCGCCGTCCATCTTCATGGTGAAGTAGGCTTCCTTCTCGTCGCCGTTTTCTGCCTGCGGATAGGAGTACGTCTTCCCGCCGCTGCGGATCGCGATCCGCGACTTCATCGCCGAACCGAGCGACAGCCTGGCGCGGGGGAGGCACGCCTCGATCGCCACGCCGGGCGTCAGGGCCGCCGCGCGGGTCCCGGCGTCGCCGAAGGGCTCGCTCAGCGCCGCCCAGGCGACCCGGGCCTCGGGCACGGGCTTCCCGTTGAGCGTCAGCGCCGCCTTTCCGTCGGGCTGGCGAGTCAGCTCGATGCGGTTCTCGCCCATCGTCAACGTCAGCGAGTCGTCGCCGCCGGCCGAGAGCGTCTTTTCGTTGGCGGCGAACGCCAGGTAGAAGGTCTCCTTGTCCGCCATCGCGTAGAGGATGCCCAGGGACGGGCCCTCGCCGAACATCAGGGGCAGGGCGCGGGCCCAGTTGCGCAGGTTCACGTCGCCCTCGTACGTCCAGTCCTGGAGGTTCCCGTCGATCTCCACCTCGCGGGCCGTCGCGACGGTGTAAATGCGGTGCGCCGCGCGGCGGCTGAACGCCAGCGACATCTCCCGCGCGATCGAAAGCGCCATCGCCGGAACCAGGTTCTGCGAATCGTCGAAGCCGGTGATCCAGCGCCGCTTTCCGCCATCCTCGTAGAAACACGCCACCGCGCGGTAATTGTTCGGCTCGAACACGTCGTAGTTGACGGAAGCGGTCTTGCCCACGACGGCCGGGGCGCTGCGATCCATCTTCAACTGCGGGAGCACCGGCGGGTTGATGGAATGGCCGAACTTTCCGGCCTCCATGATCTCGTGGAACGTGCCGGTGGTCAGGTCCCACAGGCCCGGGACGGTCGGGGAGACCAGGAACGTCGTGAAGTGCCTGGTCGGCGAGCGCCGCACGGCGCGCCCGTCGATCGCTTCGCGCCCGGAGACGTTGAACACCAGGACGTTTGCCGCCTGCTGGAGCGCGGGCGACTGGAGATACTCGCGTTCCTCGACGACGGCCAGCGCCGCCCCTTCCGGCTTGTCGGCGACGGCGAATCCCCGCCCGGCCAGCGCCTCGCGGAACTTCTCGTTGCGGACGTAGAGGGCGCCTTCCTTGCGGGTGGGTTTGTCGTCCAGCAGGTGCAGCAACTCTCCCAGCAGCGCGCGGGAGCGGGCGTCGGTCTCGAAGTTCGCCTGGAGGTTGAGCTGGCAGAAGATGGCGTTTCCTTCGGGCAGCTCGTACCGGACGCAGGGCATGTCTTCAAAGCGCGTGCCGGCGAAGAGGCGTTCGACGGCCGGCGGCATCAGCGCGCCGGGCAGCGGCAGGGTGTAGGTTCCGTTGTAGGACCGCCCGTACCCGCCGGGATAGTCGTAATCGGGCGATTGCCCCTTGAGCAGCGCGCGGTTGTGTGCGGAGGCGAAGAAGCTGTACTCCCGCGCCCCGGGGGTGTTGAAGGCCAGCCCGAGCGTGTCCTCGAAGGAAACGTTCTTCTGGGCCAGCACGAGCACCCGCTGCCCCTTGGCCCGCAGCACGTCCTGGACTGGCACGCTGTCGGCCGGCGTCAGTGCGTTCTCGCCGATCACCAGCACGCTGTCGCCCGCGGCGATGTCGCGCACCGGCGTGACCTGCCAGCCGGCCGCCTGGAGCGCCCCGGCCAGCGCCTCGCCCCCGCCGTAGACGCGGACGGTCCGCCCCTTGCCCTCGGCCGGGACCGCGATCACCTGCGCCGGCTTGGCGTTGACGAACTTCCCGCCGTCGTAGCCGATCGTGACGACCAGCTCGCCGCGCCCGGGCGTCTGGCAGGCGGGGATGGTCACCTCGACGTCGCGCGTCTGTCCGGGCGCGAACGTCTCGTCCAGCGTCAGGGCGGTCTGTTCCTGCCCGGCGATCTTGAGCGTCACCGACACGCTGAGGCGTTTCGGGCTCATGGTGTCATTGGCCAGGTAGAGCGTCCGCCGGGCGGGCTTGCCCGCCTCGAAGCTGTGCGACCGCTCCCGCCACAGCCCCGCCACCGGCGCGTACATCCGCCGGCACGTCTCGGAGAACAGCGGATTGATCTGGGGTTCGATCTCCCGCAGCGTGTTCAGCTCGTGCCGGTCGGTGATCCGGATGGGGTTGAACGAGGACGCGTCGAACTTCGCGTTGGCGGGAATGTCCAGGTCGCCCACCCGCGTGCCGTTCTCGATCTGGAAGAACGGGAACATGCCCGCCGCCCCGTGGATGCGCTGGAGCACGACCTTCTCCTCCAGGCACCGCAGCCAGAGGCGGTCGAACTGCTCGACGGTGAACGTCTCGCGCGGCAGCGTCAGGACGCTCTTTCCCCCGCGCGTTCCGATCCAGTATTCGCCGAAGATCGTCACCGGCCATTTGCCGGTATCCATCTTCTCGAACACTTCGTCGTAGTTCTCGCGGCAGTGGTAATGCATGATCGGCTGGGGCTTCCTGAGATACGGGCCCGCGCCGGAATGCTCGGTCGGGCGCGTGGTGTCGACGGTCTTGACGATCTCGTCCAGCTTCAGCCAGACGTCCTGCCATTCCGGGCTTCCGGAGACGTATTCGTTCTCCACGTCCCAGATCATCGTGGCGGGCGAGTTGACGTCGCGCCAGACCCACTCAGCCAGTTCCGTCTTCATGTTCCGCAGGAACTCGTCCTTCGCGCGGTAGTTGGCGAACCGCCCGAAGGTCCACAGGCCGCTCTGGTTGATCGTCAGCAGCCCGGCGCGGTCGGCGGCGCGGAGCTGCGCCGGATAGATCGGCATGTGGTGGAAGCGGGCGGCGTTGACGCCGAAGTGCTCCCGGTAGGCGCGGAACAGGCGGTAGTTGTACTCCTCGTCCGTACGGGCCCAGGAGTCAACCGTCTGGTGGTTGCACGACACGCCGAACATCCGCGCCGGCACGCCGTTGAGGCACAGCTCGTTTCCGCGGAGGCTGACCTCGCGGAATCCGAAATGCTGCGGGTGCGTTCCGACGACGTTGCCCGCCTCGTCCAGCACGTTCAGGCTCAAGCGGTACAGGTACGGATCGTCCTGCGACCAGAGGCGCGGGTTGGGCCAGTCGGCCGACCACTGCATCGACGCGGCCGCCGGCTTGGCCTCCAGCGCGGGCGCCTCGACCGGGCGCCCCTCGTAGTCCGTAATCACCGGCTGGACCCGATAGCCCTGCCGGACGCGCCCCGCCGCGACGGTGAATGAAATCTGCTTCCGGGCAACCGAGGTTTCGATCTTCAGCCGGTTCAGCCCCAGCGGCGTGCCCGCATACAGGTACACCGGCGCGTTGATTCCGCCGAGTTCATACCCGCCCTTCGTGCCCTGCATGAACGGGCACTTCTGGTTGCGGATGGCCTCGCCGATCTTCAGGCAGAACACCGAGAGGTTGACCGTCTTTCCCGCCTGGACCGACTCCGGCAGCTCCACGTCGAATCCATTGAACCGCGAGGTGTGTATCTTGAGCAGTTGCCCGTCGGCGAAGACGGCGCCCAGGAAATCCACCCCGTCGAAGTGCAGCATCACCGGCGAGCCTTTCAGGGCCTCGGGCACGCGCACGTTGGCCGAGTACCACACCTGCGTCGCCTTGGACCAGGCCGCCGGCTGGGGCGCGTAGGCGGCCCGCTGGTAGTCCTTGGACGCCCCGAAGAACGACGGGACGAACAGCTCCGCCTTGGTGATTTCCCTGGGCTGCTGCGAGGACGGATTCAGGACGGGCAGGATTTTCCACTGCCCGTGCAGCCAGGCCTTCGCCAAACCGTCCTGCGCGCCGACGCGGGGCTCGAGAGGCGCAACGTCCTTCATCGCCTCGAGGATCTTCGGCGCCCACGTGACGGCGGGATAGTCCTTCTTCATCGCCGGAAAGGAGAAGTCGAACGACACGGCCTCGTAGGCCGGCATGGCAATGTCGTCCCGGCTGCCCGAGATCGCCACGATGCCCCAGGCCCGTTCGGCGACCTTCAGTTCCAGGCGCTGGATCGGCTTGTCGGGCACGGCGAATTTCGACAGGAACAGGCCGATGTCCGACGTGCGGTTCCGCCCCGTCCAGACGGGCGCGGCATTGCGCAACGCCTGGGGTTTGTGCCAGTTGGTCACGTCCACCGTCGAGCGCACCTCGACGGTCTCGCTCGTGCCGTCGGCGAAGTGGAGGATCATTCGCCCGATGACCAGCTCGTCGTCGGGCGCCCAACCCATCGCGTGCAGCAGGTAGAGGAACCGGTAGCGCTGGCCGTTCATGGCAATCGAGGCGCTCGCCTGCGGCTTGACGAACTTCTTCCCGCGGCGCTCGTACCCTGGATCCATCAGCACCACGCAGCTTTTGCCGCCGTTGGCGGCGGGGTCGATCACCCGGAACCGCACGCCCGAGAACACCTTTTCGCCCGGTTCGAGGCTGCCCAGGTCGTTGTTGGGCCCCTCGTCGGTCCACCCGCCCTGTCCGTCCCAGGCGGTCTCGTCGGCGAATCCGCGATTGGCGGCTGCGGAAAGGTCGATCGGCTCGCTGACCGGCGCCTGGGCCCGCGCCGGGGAGTTCCACAAGCCAAAGACCACCATCACCAGGACGACGCGCGACAGTCGGGACATCGATGTTTCCTTTATCCAGGCACTTCCGTATGTTTCGGAGAAAACCATGCGTTCTGCAAGCATCCCCGTTCCGCCGGGCCGGCTTGACGTCAGACTCGCATTCCGACTCCCTGCCGTGCCGCAGGCTTACTGATCCGTCACCTCGAGAAGCCGGGCGTAGCCGGTCAGCGTCACCTCCGTCCCGCCGGTCACCTTCAGGCTCTGGATCCCCGGGCAGTTGTGCCAGACCTTCAGGCACGCCTCTCCGTCCTTGGCGACGGACTTGTCCTTGACCACCTGGGCCTGCTCTTCCTTGTACTTCGGCAGGGACCAGTACGTCGGAATCCCTCCGTCGGAAAGGTCCTCGAACCCGCCGTTGCCCAGCCAGGCGCCCTTGGCCTCCAGGCCGTCGTAGAGCACCCAGACCTTCTTGCCCCCGGTGGAATTGCTGCGGTAGTACAGCAGCACCTTTCCACTCTTGTCGGGCTTGAATCGGAACGTGAACGGCGTCCACTGGTCGTTCCGCACGGCCAGCTCGCCGGTGAGGGTTTGCCCGGATTGATCCTTCTTGTCACCCGCGGCGACGAACGTCCCGCCGCCGGAAACCTCCAGCGCTTCCAGGGTGATCCCCTCCTTGCCGCCCTTGAGCTGGATGCGGAGCCTGGTCGGGCTGTCGGCGGCGGCGGGCGCGGCTTTGGCGGGTTGGGTGGCGGGAGTTTTCGCGTCTGGCGCCTTCGAGGCCGGCGCCGTCGCCGGAGCCGGCGCGCTGGCGGGCGCGGTGGCGGCAGCAGCGCCGCCCGTCGCTTTCGGCGCGGCGCTGGCGGACTTCTCCGCCGCCGCCACGAACCGCACGTACCCCGTCAGCGTCACTTCCGTCCCGCCGGTCACCTTGAGATTCTGCACCGCCGGCGCGTCATGCCAGACCTGCAAGCACGCCTTTCCGTCCTTGGCGACGCCCTCGTCCTTCACGACCAGCCCCTGCGCGCCGGCCGACGGCTTGACGAACGACCAGTACGCCGGCGCGGCGTCGCCTTCTTCAAAGCTCCCGTTGCCCAGCCAGGCGCCCTTGGCTTCCAAGCCGTCGAACAGGACCCAGATCGCCGCTTCCTTGTGCCAGGACCCACGCAGGTAAATCAGGACCTTTCCACTCTTGTCGGGCTTGAACCGAATGCTGAACGGCGTCCACTCCGTCTTGGCGGAAATCTCGCAGGTGAGGGTTTGCGAGGTGGTGGCGGATTGCCCGCCAAACGCAAGGAACTTGGCGCCGGACGAGATTTCCAGCCCTTCCAGCGTGATGCCGGAATTCTTTCCCTTCAGCGTGATCCGCGCTTCCTGCTCCTGGGTCTCGATGGAGACCTGCGCCCACAGGGACGAACCGGTCAGGGCCAGAACCGCCATGGCCGGCAGGAATCGTTTCGTAAGCGTTTTCATCTTTTTTTCCTTCTCAAGCTGGGGTGAGGTCATTCAGGAAAACAACCAGGCTGGATCCATCGCCGGGCAGGAAGAAGCCCCCTCCTGCCGGGCAAGGCAGACAGTTGGGTCTGCAACACGTCGGGCATCCTGATCCCTACGGGCGGCTCGCCTTCCCCGGCATCAATGGGGCGCAACCGCCGTCGATTCCCGGACAATCAGTCGTTCCGGAAGGACCACGTCGGATTCATGCGCGACCGTCGGCTTCTCCATGAGTTCCAGAAGCAGGTCGGTCGCCTTTCGGGCCATCTGCCCGCCAGGCACGTCCACCGTCGTCAGCGGGGGAATGCTGATGCGGGCCGAGATCACGTCGTCGAATGTCACCACGCTGACGTCCTGCGGAACTCGCAGCCCGCGCCGCCAGAGCGCCTGAAGGCACCGGATCGCCCACTGGGTGTGGTAGACCACCAGCGCCGTCGGGCGGGATTCGCACTCCGGGGAGAACATCCGGGCGACGACCTCGGCGGGATCGCTCTGGAACATCGTCGGAGGTTCCAGACCGGCCTGCTTCAGGGCGTGCTGCACCCCTTCCATGCGGGCCCAGAAGCTGAAGTGACCTTCCCCGACGATCGGCTGGCTGAGAAACGCCAGGCGACGGTGCCCCAGCGCGATCAGGTGCTCCGTGGCCTTGACCGCGCCGCCGAAATCGTCCGGGCGGACCTTCGGCCAGCCTTTCTCCGCCCCGTTGAGCAGCACCACCGGCATGGCGCTTTCGCGCAGCACCGCGTCCAGGTCCGGGTCGATCCGCTCCAGGACGATGCATCCGTCGAACCGCTGATCCATCAGCTTGCGCCGGTTGGCCTGGAGGCTTTCGAGCGCGTCCGGGAAGAACAGAAGCTGCACGTCCAGCTTCACCCCTTCCAGGGCCGAATACACCTGCGCGATGATCCCCTGCCAGAATTCGGAAATCAGCAGCGGGCTTTCGCAGCGATGCAGCAGGCAGATCGTTCCGGTTCGCCCCCTGGCCAGCGCGCGGGCCTTCCAGCTGGGCTCGTATCCGAGTTCCGCCGCGATCCGCCGGATCTCGTCGATGCGCCGCGCGGTCCGTTTCCAGGTGCCTTTCGTGGCGCCGCTGAGGACGCGGGAAACCGTGGCGGCCGACACCCCGGCCCGCTTGGCCACCTCGTAGATCGTGGCAGAGCGAAACCCCTGCGACGTGGTTTTGGATTCATCGCCCATCGTGGTGCTCCAACCGGCGGGCCGGGGATTCCGGCCCGCCGATTGTCCGATCCAAGGAATCCGATTCTACCGGTTCCGACGACGACGCAGCAAGACCCCGCACGCGCCCAATCCCAGCAACGTCAGCGTGGCCGGCTCGGGAATCAGAACCACCGCGATTTCCCCGGCCGTGCCGTAATCGATCGACGCGCCGACCGGCAGGCCCGAGAAGTCGCTCAGGTCGAAGGTCTCGCTGTTCAGCGAGCCGGTGTACTGCACGAAGACGTACCGCATCTGGGTCTGCGTTCCCGTCACCGTCAGTTGCAGCGTGTCCAACGTGCTGGACAGGTCCAGCGCGCCGACCGACAGAAGATCGACCGTATCGTCGGTCAGCTCGATGCTCAACACGCTGTAGTCGCCGAAGGTGGTCGTGCCGGTCCCGCTGGTGCTGACGTTCAACGTGCCGACGCTGGCGCCGGGCGCGACGATCGCCTTGGCGTCGTCCGAAACGCCCACAACCGTCAGGTTCTTGTCGGCCGCCAGTCCGATCGTGCCCGTTCCGCCCAGGGTGGCGTCGGCCGACAGCGTCCCGAACCCGAAGTCGCCCTGCCCGGACGTCGTGCCGGTCACCAGCAGCGTGCCGTCGGAAATCGTGGTCGCGCCCGTGTAGGTGTTGTTGCCGGAGAGCTTCCACGTCGAGTCGCCGGACTTCGTCACGCCGCCGTCGCCGCTCATGATGCCGCTGACTTCGTTCACGCCGGTCGCCGCCAGTCCGCCCAGCTTCATGCCGCCGTTGCCAACGGCAATGTCGCCCGACAGCTTCGTGTTCGCCGAGTTGGCGTTGACGACCAAAGCCGCTGTCGCGTGGGCATTGGTCATCGTCCCCATCATCTCAAACTTGTAGTCGTTGCCGCCGGTAATGTTCCACGTCTTGTCGCCGTTACCCGAATCGGTGTAATAGTCCGCATCGAGTTTCAGCGTATGTCCGGTGTCCCCGGCCGCCGTGGCCTGATCGACGTTGATGGTGACCGTCGCGTTGGTGGTCGACTGTGTCAGACCGTAAGAAGCGCCTTCGCCCAGCACGAATGTCGCGTTATCGGTATCGTTTCTTAAACCGAACGTGCTGGTGCCGAAATTGCGAGTCGCGTAACGAAGCGCCGCGACATTCGTCAGGGTCAGCCGCCTGCCGCCGGAAACCGTTCCGCTGACGGTGTTGGCGGCGCCAAGGACCAATCCGAATCCGCCGTACGAGTCCGTGCTCGGGCTTCCGATCGTGAAACCCTGGGTTCCGGCGAGGACGGTATTGATGGTCATGCCAATGTTGTAGTTACCGGAGGTGTACCGGTAGCCGATGTGGATCTCAGGAGTTCCACCCTCTCTGGCCAGCGTCAGAATGCTGCCGCCGCTGGAATTGAGCGTCATGCCACCGGAGGCGGTGGCGCCCGTCGTACCATTCCAGTTGAACCAGACACAGGCGACCGTCCGGCTGCTGTCCAGTGTAATGGTTCTGCCAGTCATGGGTGCAAAGCGAGCGATGGCGTTGACGCCGTCGCTCAAGTTCAAGTCGTCCGGAATGTCTCCGATGCCGTCGGAGGTGATGTCCGACCATCCGGTCGTGTCAGCCGGCACCACGGTGCTGTCCTGGTAGTCACTCCAGTTGCCGGAAGCATTCTTGTCCCAGTAATAGACCGTATCCGTCGCCGCCTGAGCCGCGGCAGCGAGTCCCAGCACAATGCAAAGCACAATGGAACTGATGGTACGAGTTGTCATTGCCTTTCTCCTTCTTGCCGCAAGAGTTCACCGGAAATGCCTGAAAGAAACCAAGACTCCTCCGTCTTGCTTTCTCACATCTTGTAACCGCTTACACCTCTTGTGTCAGTATACCCCGTTTCCCCTTTTTGTCAATCGCATTCCCGGAAAAGCTTTCTCCCGATCCGACAAGGAAAAAACCTTCCGCGTCTTCCTTGTAATCTCTTGCAAGAACGATGGTTATGGTTTCAAATATGGTGTGCGTTTCTCTTATTGCGCCAGTTCCACGGGCGGTTTGCCGCGCGCCTCGGCCCGGCCGAAAATCACCTCCGCCGCAACCATCATCGCGTCGCTGGCGGCGCCGAATGTGCAAGCACTTTCGATCCCCTGCGGACATTCCAGCACGTCGTATGGCGATTCGATCGCGACGGTCGCCAGAGGCTTGCCCACGTCCGCCAGCCTGCGAACCAACTCGACTTGTTGGGGGTGGAGGATGGCATTGACCGTTCCGACGATGACGGCATCGACCTGGCGCGCCTGCGAAACCGCCTCGGCGATCTGC
>JAKPKY010000058.1 GCA_029553505.1 Planctomycetota bacterium | reverse complement strand
TCCTTTTTTTTTACTGTTTTTACCCGTACGGATCCCAATCCGCATTCGCCCGCGCGGCCTTGCTCCCAGACGCGGCGTCAGTGCCCGCCGAGGGAAACCGCATGCCGGCGCAGGCCGGGTGCGCGACGTTCGCCAGGCTGTCCAGCACGTCGTCGTGCGGCACCACCGGATAAACGGAATATTCGTCCGTGATGAAATCCTGGACCAGGTCGCGCGTGTCCCCGGACACCGCCGTGTAGAGCAGCCGCCGGGGGAACCAGATACGGGCCGCCTCGAAGAGCGGCACCAGCCAGCCGATGCGGTCGGCCTTGGGCACCTTCTGCGGCACGTCCACGATGCGGAAGCGGTAGTTCTCGCGCTCCTGGATGTCCCGGACGTGCGCCGTGTCGCTCATGGCCCCCACCTGCTCCCAGTAGCAGCAGAGCGGCCGCCATTTGCGGTGCAGCGCGAAGAGTGCATCCGTGCGCTCCACCAGGTTGAGCCTGTCGCGCACGATGTCGAGCACGTAGTAGTTGCGGTCCGCCCCGAGCCCGACAGCCCACATGTTCGTGTAGTCGTTCTGCTTGCGCTTGGCGTTCGCGCTGTCGATGATCACGTACACGTTGAGCCCGCGCCGCTCCGGCTGCCGGTCGTAGTACATGAGCCAATCGTCGCGGAAGAGCCGCACGCCCTCGCCGACCGGGTCCTGCATCATCTGCGCCGCGTAGATCCGCGCGCCCATGTCGCGCCGCTTGGCGTCCAGCGCCTCGGGCGAGAGCAGCAGCGGGCGGCCCTCGGCGTCCACGCACACGCGCCGGCGCTCCCGGGCCGTGCCGCGCTTGAGGATCTCGCTGTACGTGTCCATCGGGTGGTAGCGCGTGCCGACCATCCAGACGCGCTGCCCGTCGCCGGTCCCCAGCGCGTCGCTGAGCCCGAAGGCGTCGGTCGTCTTGCGGATCTGGTCGGGCGTGCCGACCGACTCCTGCGTCACCACGTCGTCGTAGACGCGCAGACGGAAGTGCATGCCGGTCGGCATGCCGTCGACGAGTCCCGAGCCCATGACCGTGGGCTCCTTGCCGATGGACGCGCGTTTGACGTACAAGCCCTTCTGCACGCTCCAGTTCTCTTTGGGCGGCTTGGAGTGGAGGATCTCGGGGAACAGCTCGCGCAGCGCGGCGTTCTCCAGCGCCTGCTTGATCTGGTTGACGAACTTCTGGGCGGTGGGGCTGTTGTAGCTGAGCACGCAGCAGGTGATCTCGGGATCGCGCAGCACCTCCTGCACGATGCCCCCGAGAGTTATGATCGTGCTCTTGTAGTGGCCGCGGCTCCAGAGGTCGAGCCAGCCGTCCGGCGATTCCTCGACCTCGCGGCACCTCGCGTAGCACCACGCATTGTTCATGTGCGTGAGCCCGAGCGCGCACGTCAGCAGAAAAAAGCGGTCGTTGAGGCACATCCAGCGGACCAGCGCGGCGTCGCCCGTCTCGGCGACGCGCGCGTAGAGCCTGCGGGCACCGTCCATGTCCAGCCTGCGGATGTCGGCCGCGTCAGTCATCGCGCCGCGCCTCCCCCGCAAGCAGCTTGCGGATGTTGATCGTGACCGATTCGACCGCGCCCCCGCCGCCCGGGCCGACGCCCTCCCCGCCGCCGGACCCCGCGTCCGCGTAGCCCATGCGGTCCAGGTCGCGCGCGGCCTCCAGCGCGAGTTTCTTGTGGCAGGTGTTCGCGGTCTTGTCGATCACGTCGAGCCTCAGCTTGACGATCCGCGCGCGGATCGCGTGCGCGTCCATGAGACCCTTCTCCGCGAGCTGCCGCCGCATCCAGGCGCAGCGCGCCGCCACGTCGGGCCGGGCCGCCAGCCTCGCCGCGTTCGCCCGCGCCGCGTCGCGCGAGCGCGTGGAGGGGTAGGCCGCGAGGTACGCCTCGGTCGCCGTCTTCGGGTCGCCGCCGTCGTATCCCGTCGCGGCCGC
>JAKPKY010000020.1 GCA_029553505.1 Planctomycetota bacterium | reverse complement strand
TCCCGGCGCGCTCGGCGGTGCGCTGCCCTTCTGCCGCGCGAAAACCGCGCAGGCCGCGACGCGACCCGCGGCTGGAGCGGGCGAAAATAATTTTCAGATTCCCACGCCTCGCGCGAAAAACCGGCGACGCGCGCGCTGCCGAGGAAGAGTGGCGAGTGGAGAGTGCAGAGTGGAGAGCAATTGTCAATCGACAATTGTCAATTGACAATTTGAAGCCGAGTCCCTGGTTCCTGGTCCCTAGTCCCTAGTCCCTGCCTTCAGGAACGTATAGGGTCCGTCGGGGATGACGGCGACGCGGGCGTTTGGCCGCGCGGCGAGGAACTCGTCGATCGCCCGCTGGCATCGTTGCCCTGCCGGGCCGGGGCCCCGCAGCGGCGTGACCCAGAGTTTCGCCAGCACGTCGGGGGACAGGCCGTCGCAGGCCAGGCGAATCCGCTCGACGCCGAGCTTCTCCAGCATGCGGCAGTGCATCTGCGCCTGCCACTGGTCCTTGCGGACGCGCGGGTCGGCGGCGATTTTGTCGAGGAACGCCCGCCAGTCCGCGTGCGCGAACATCAGCTCGGCGTAGGATTCCGAGCCGATCCCCCCGCCGCAATCGCTGGCCAGCAGGAGCAGCGAGTCCTCGCGGCAGGCGGGCAATGCCGCCACCATGCCCTTGACCGTCTGGTAGAAGGTCTGGTCGAGCGGGTATCCCCCGCCGCAGGTGACGACCAGGTCGTACGGTTCGTCCACGCGGGCGCTGGTCCACGCGGCCACGTCCCGCGCACCGGTCAGATGCGCCTGCTCCATGTCGCCCGCGTAGACGCCGCACATCCGCCGGTCGGCGTTGACGGCCACGTTGACGAGAAAATCCACGCCTACCAAGCGGGCGATCCGCAGGCTCTCGGCGTGGCAGGGGTTGCCGTCCAGGCGCCCGGCCGTGGAGCGGGCGTCGCTCAGCAGCGAATAGCCGTGGAACCGTTGGACGGTCTGAAGGTCCACCAGGGCCGGGCAGACGCCCTTGCGCCCGCCGGAGAACCCGGCCATGAAGTGCGGCTCGATCAGCCCCGTGACGATCCGGAAATCCGCCCGCGCGAAGAGGGCGTTGACGGACACCGGCGGGTCGTCGGCCACGCGGACCAGCGATCCGGCGTCGTCGGCGCGATGGTCCACCACGCGGCAGCGGCGCAGCAGGTCCTCGCCGAGCAGTTCGAGACGTTCGGTCGGCGTGCTGGGCCGGTGCATCCCCGTGCCGATCAGGAGCGTCACCTGGTCGTCGGAGACGCCCTCGGCGTTGAGCGTCTCCAGGACGGCATGGAGAATCTCCGCGTTGGGCACGGGGCGGGTGATGTCGCTGAGGGTGACGGCCACCGAGCGGGGCCTGCGCCGGCGCAGCAGTTCGGCCAGCGGGGGCGAGCCGATGGGATTGCGCAGGGCGTCGCGGAGGGCCCGGGCGGGCTGCGGAAGACCGGGCGCGTGCCGCCCGGCCAGGATCGTCGCCGTCGCCGGGACGGTCAGCTCCATGCCCTCCCTGCCGTAGAGCAGCCGGATGTTGCGGGCAGCCTTCACGCCCGGCCATCATAGCCGCCTGTAAGAAAGCACGAAACACAAAACGTCCACCGCACGTCACGGTTTGGATTTTGGATTTGCCGTTTGGAGATTTGTTTCGGATTTCGTGCTTCGGATTTGCTGTTTGGGAAATGCGGGCGCCGTGGTTTGCGAAGTCCCACGATGTGCCCATCTTGCGTGTTCCCGGAGGCCCGCAGGGCCGCCTTTGTCAGCCCAGGTCGAAGCCGAAGGCGAGCCCTGGGTCTCCGGCGATGGGGAGAATTCAAGCTCCGCCAGGAGCGCCTTGCGTCTCATGACGCCCCTGACGGGGCTTTGTACCATACCGCCTTTCACACCCAGGGCTTCCGCCCTGGGCTAAAGAAAACGCCCCTGGCGGGGCGAAACCAAAAGACAAGAAAAAGGATTCGGAACGATTCCATTCGATTGTCTCTCCTCCTTTCCACGGCGCGTTGACAGGCCGGCGCTGGGGAGTAGTCCTTGACAGTCGCGGGGCGTTCGGCGACATTCATGCCTCGCGTCGCCGGAGGCTCGCGCGAGCCGGCGGCGCGGCGAGAACGCATGGCCACGACCCGCAAAACCAGACCCATTCCCCTGCTGGCGCTGTTCATCGCCTGGCTGGTGCCCGGCGCGGGGCACGTCTACCTCGGGCGGACCCTCCGCGGGCTGGTGATCTTCGTGACCATCTCCGCGACGTTCTGGGCGGGGCTGGCCGTCGGCGGCGTGATGACCGTCGACAGCCAGAACGAGCGTTGGTGGTTCGTCGCCGAGATGTTCACCGGAATCCACGGACTGGTGGCGTGGCATCAGTCCAAGAGCTTCACCGACCGCCTGGCCGCGGACAAAGGCCCCGTCGAAAACCTCGACGAGTGGAACGCCCTGCTGAACGCCGAGGGCGTCTACCTGCCGTACCCCACCGACAACGTCGCGCGGGCCTACGCGGGGGTGGCCGGGCTGCTGAACCTCCTGTGCGTCTTCGACGCGGTCATCCTCTCCATCATGGGCGTCACCGGCGAACCGGGCGGCGCCCGGCGGAAGCAGCCCGCCGAGGAGGGCGCCCCATGATCGCCTGGCAGATGTTCCTGAACCCCATGACGCTGCCGTCGGGGCTGGTGCTGTACCTGGTGATCCCGCTGTGCGTGTCGGTGGCCGTCGTCTACAAGACCGTCCGCGCGCAGAGCCTGCGGCGCCTGTGGATCGAAATCCCCTTCGCCGTGGCCTACATGCTGGCGGGACTGGCGGCGCTGGCTGTCGCCCTCTTCCTCATCCAGGAATACTGCCTCTGACGCGCAGGGGCGATCCCTCGCGTTTCCGACAAGCCCCCGCGGTCACGCGGGGGTTTTTCGCAGGGATAAACACGGATACACGCGGATTGCTGAAGAGACAACAGTCTTCCTCCGCGTTCATCTGTGTTTATCCCTGCTGAGTTTTTCTGCGGGGTCTGCGCGCGGAGATTCCTTCCGGCGCGACGGGAAAATGCGGCGCGGGTTGCCCTCAGGCCTGCGGCTGTTGTGACGGCTGGGCGGCGGCTTCCAGGCGGATGACGTTTTCCGCTTTGAGTCCCTTGGGGCCCTGGACGACCTCGAACTGGACGCTCTCGCCTTCCTTCAGGGTGCGGAAGCCCTCGGCCTGGATGCAGGAATGGTGGACGAAGATGTCCTTGTCTTCGCCCTCGGCCCGAACGAACCCGTACCCCTTGGAATTGTCAAACCACTTCACGGTGCCCTTCGCCATGTACGTTCTCCACCTTTACGATCAACAAGAAAGACAATCCCGGATTTGCACTGCCTTTTTTCGCGACGTGAAATTGCAACCCATTCTGCAACAAACACTCCGGCCCCCCATGGCCGAAGCGATTTATGGAGTTTCATGAAAATGTGTAATCAGCATAACGCGCAACTATTGTTTCCGCAAGGAGATTCCGGAAGGCGTTATGAAATAACGCATTGCGGATTTTTTCACGAACGGAGCCCATCGACCGCGAACAACAGCCACAGAGACGCAGAGGACGCGGAGAAGACCTCGATTCAATCCCCCCAATCCCCTTTCCTCTGCGTCTCTGCGACTCTGCGGCCGTCGTTGGAGTCTCTTCGGGGACTGCGGCAGGATTTGTTATACTGGGCGCGTCATGGAACCTCATGCCGCCAGGATGGAACGCCTGCGGGAGGCGGTCGGGCAGTTGCCGGCCGGGCCCGGGGTCTACCTGTTCAAGGACGCCAAGGGCGTCGTGCTGTACGTCGGAAAGGCCAAGAGCCTCCGCAGCCGCGTGGCGAGCTACTTTCAGCCGTCGGCGAACCTCGCCGCCTCGCGCGGGGAGCGGATCGACCGCATGGTCCGCGAGCTCGTCGAGCAGATCGACGTGCTGGAATGCGACAGCGAGGTGGACGCCCTGCTGCGGGAGAACCGCCTGATCAAGGACATCCACCCGCCGTACAACGCCGACCTGAAGGATGGAAAGAGCTTCCCGTACTTGCAGATCGCGACGGACGAGGACTTTCCGCGGGTGTCGATCACGCGGTCGCCCAAGGCGCGGGGCGCGAAGCTGTACGGGCCGTTCGTCTCGGTGGCGGAGCTGCGGGCGGCCCTGCCGCGGATGCAGCGCGTCTTCAAGTTCCGCACGTGCAACCTGGACCTCTCCGACGGCGACGAGTCGCGCCGCGATTTCCGCCCGTGCATCCTGTGGAACATCCGCCAGTGCTCCGCGCCGTGCGCGGCGCGGGTGACGCGGGCCGACTACGCCGCGCGGATCCGCCGCCTGCGCCAGTTCCTGGAGTCCAAGGGCGCCGCCGTCCGGCGCGACCTGGAGGCGCGGATGAAGCAAGCGGCCGAGCGGCTCGAGTTCGAGCAGGCCGCCGCCCTCCGCGACGAGCTGCGGGCCCTGGAAGGCCTCCAGAAGCGCGGGCTCGTGCATGAGCACGTCCAGCCGGAGGTGTTCTTCGTCGATCCGGCCGAGGGGCTGGCCCGGCTGGCCGAGGCGCTCGAGCTGCCCGCCGCTCCGCGGACGATCGAGGGCGTGGACATCGCGCATCTGGCCGGGGGCGAGTCGTGCGGGTCGATGGTCTGCTTCATCGACGGAAAGCCCTTCAAGGACGGCTACCGGCGTTACAGGATCAAGAGCCACGACCGCAACGACGATTTCGCGTCGATCCGCGAGGTGGTCTGGCGGCGGTACCGCCAGGCGGGCATGGGCGAGGCGCTGTTTCCCGACGTGATTTTGATCGACGGCGGGCGGGGGCAGCTCTCGGCCGCCCACGCGGCGTTCGACGGCCTGGAGACCGAACCGCCCCTGCTGGTCTCGCTGGCCAAGAAGGAGGAGGAACTGTTCCTCTGCCGCGCGGGGCAGGTCTCCGGGCCGGTGCGCCTGGCGCGGCGCGACCCGGCGCTGCGCCTGCTCCAGTCGGTGCGCGACGAGGCCCACCGCTTCGCCCAGCATTACCACCACATCCTGCGCCGCCGCGCGACGCTCGGGACCGACGCCCCCCCGCGATCCAAACGACCTCCCAAAAAATGAAATTCGAAATCCGAAGCACGAAATCCGAAACAAATCCAAACACCGCAAACGACAAATCCAAAACAATTAGCGTGAGTTGGGATTTCGTTTTCGAGTTTGCCGTTTGCGGTTTCGTGCTTGTTTCGGATTTCGTGCTCCGAGTTTCGGATTTTCTCCGCTTCTCACTTCCCCCTTCGCCCTTCACCCTTCCCCCTTGCGGCTTGCGGTGACCCCTCCCTCACGGTCGGGGCTCTGTTGCTCCCCACTCTCCACTGGCCACTATGCACTCTTCACTCTTCTCACCGCTGATAGATGGGCAACTGGCGATAGATGACGCTCATGGCCAGCACGGCCATCGAGGTTCCGTAGGTCGAACCGTATCGGTCGGCCCAGGAGCCGTCGTTCTTCTGCGTGCCCAGCAGCGTGGGGTACATGGCCTCGGCCCAGTGGTCCCAGTACTTGCCGCCGAGCTGGAACATCCCCTGCGAGCAGTAGTAGACGGCGTAGGGGAACTGCCCGTCCTGGATGATTTTCCGGTCGCCCTTGGTGATCGAGCGGAGGATGAACTCGCCGGCGCCGATGGCGGGTTTCTGGTCGTGGCGCCCGGCCAGCGCCAGGCACAGCAGCGCCGTGCCGGTCCGGCCCAGGCCCGGGCCCTGCTGCGTCGGCTGGTAGCAGAACCCCCCGCTGGCCTCGTGGCGGCAGTTCATGATGAATTCCAGCGCGTTGTCGATGGCCTCCTTGGGCACCTGCGCGCCGTTGCTCCGCGCCGAGCGCAGGGCCATCAGTTGCCATCCGGTGCAGGAGATGTCGCTGTCGCGGCTGTTGGACTGGTAGCGCCACCCGCCCTGGTGCGGACCGGCCTTGCGGACCTCCTGCGCCGACAGGATCAGCTTCAGCGCCTTGGCCAGCGCCTCGTCGATGCGCTCCTGCCTGGCCGGATCGACCATCCCGGACACTTCCGACAGCATCAGCGTGCTGATCCCGTGGCAGTACATCGCGCCCTGCGCCTTTCCGCCCGCCAGCAGCAGCCCGTTTTTCTGCTGCTGGGACAGCACGAAGTCGATTCCCTTGTTGATGACCTCGCCGTACTTGCCCTGCCCGGGCGTGTATCCCTTGGCCAGGAAGGCCATGACCGCCAGCGACGTGATTCCCGTCACGCCATGGCTGGCGTCCTTCATCGCGCCGTTGGATTCCTGGCTGGCGACAAGGTATTCCAGCGCGCGGTCGACGGACTCGTCCACCTGCTTGGCGTATTTTCCGGCGCCCTGGGCGCCGGTGTCGGCCGGCGCCGCCGACGGCGCCAGCAGGGCCAGGCAGAGCGCCACGGACAGGATCTTGCGGGGAATATTCGTCAGGTTTCGGTTCATTTCGGGGCCTTTTCCGGCTGCTGGGCCGCCTTTTTCGACAGGATCCGGAAGTATTCCCGCACGTAGCGGCGGTATTCCTTCGGTCCGGACTCGGCCGCCGCCTGGAGGATTTCGTCCTTCAGTTCGCCCTTCAGCAGCGTCCAGTCCACGGTGGAGATTCCCATCTTCTGAAGCTCCGCGCGCGACAGGATCGTCGGCTGCATTTTCGTCCCGCCGTCGCCGGTTCCCATCATGGGCATGGGCATGCCTTCGCCGGGCAGCCCGAAGGGGTTGGTTCCTGCCGCCTGCGCCTGCTGCGCCGCCGACGCCGCCAGCGCCGCGAGCATGGCCGCCGCCTGCTGCGCCGCCGAGGGCGAGCCGCTTTCCGCCGCCTGCTCGGCGTTTTCAAAGGCCTCGGCGAGCGCGGGCGCGTCGGGCGAGCCCTCGGGGGCGTTTTCCGCGGCCTGCGCGAGCATCTTGCCCAGTTCCTGGAGGCTCTTGGACGTCTCCTGGAGTTTCTGTGCGGCGGCCTGCTGCGCGCCAGTCGGACCGGGCATCGGCTGGCCGGGACCGGGGCCGGGTTCCGAAGGCGGACCGGGCGTGCCGGGCTGCGGCTGGGCCGCCATCGGCTGGCCCGGCGCCGGCGGGGGCGACGGCTGGCCCTTCGCCTCGCCCTTCATCTGCTCGGCGGCGCTGGCGGCGGACTGCTTGGCCTCGGCCGCCTGACCCGCCGCCTGCTGCGCCTGCTTCTGGGCTTCCGGCGTGAGGCCCATGTCCTGCCCATGCTGACTGACGAGGGCCGCGTCGGCCGCCAGCTCCGCCGCTTCCTGCGCCAGCTGCGCCTGTTCGGCGGCGACGAGTTCCGCCGCGTCCTTTTTCGCCAGCTGATCGATCTTTTCCGCGAGTTTTTCCTGCTTTTCCGACAGGTCTCCGGCCTTTTGCGCCAGTTGCTCAGGCGTGGGGTTTTCGCCGGCGGGCGGCTCGCCCTGCGGCTGGGCCGGGGCCTGTTGGGCCGCCTGCTGGGCGAGGTTCTTGGCGAGCTGCTGCATGTTCTTGCTCGCCTGCTGCGCGCTTTGGGCGGCTTGCGGAACCTCCGCCTTGGCGAGTTGCTCGGCCGCTTCTGTCGCGGCGCGGGCCGCCTGCGTGTCGGACCGGTCTTCCTGGGGCGATTTGGACTTGACCTGGTCGGAGAGCCTTCCGATCTCGGACGCGAGGCTCTTCTGCTCTGCCGCCAGACGCGCCAACTGCTCCTGGCGGAGCGCCTCGGCCAGTTCGCCGCGCTTGGCCATCAGTTCGGCGGTCTCCTTGCGGAGGTCGGCCTGCTCCTGGGCCATCGGCTTCTGACCGCTCTGGTCAAGGGCCTTTTCCGCGCCGACCTGCTTTTCGACGGCCTCGGGAAGCCTGCCCGCCTCGATGTCCTTGGCGGCCGACGCCATCGGCCTGGCCTGTTCGGCCGTCTTCGGCTGCGCCGCCGCCTTCTCCGAAAGCTCCTTCTGCCGCTTGGCGACGTCCTTGAGTTCCTCGTCGATCTTCTTGAGTTCCTCGAGCTTTTTCGTCTGCTCCATCGTCTCGGCCTGTTTTTCGGCGAGCTTGGCGGCTTCGGCGGCGAGGTCCTTGGCCTTTTCGCTGTCCTTTTTGAACTGCTCGGCGGCCGCCTGCGGGTCCTTGCGCATTTCGCCGGCAAGGTCCTTGGCGACTTCCTGCTGCTCCTTGCGCCACTTCTCGAGGTCGAATTCCGCCGGCGCCGTCGCCGCCTCGCGGACCATCTCGGCCAGGTCTTTCTGCGTGTCGGAAAGCTCCTCGAACTTCAGCGCCTTGCGCACCAGCTCGGTCATGCCGTCGAAGTCCTGGAGCAGTTCCTTGACGATCGCGATGGAGCGGTCCACCTGGAAGTCCGACTCGTCGGCGTAGGCGCCGCGGGCCTTGACGTCCTCGGCGAGCTTGAGTTGGACGGCGAGGGTTTCGGCCTTGGCGATGTGATTGTCCGCCAGGTCCGTCAGGCGCGGCGCCATGCCCGCGTAGGTGCCCTCGGTGACGAAGGCCGCCAGGTCGCGCGTCCGCGAGGTCGTCGCGCGGAGGCGCGTGGTGATCCCGTCGATTCGCCCGGCGATGGCGGTGGCCGCCTTGGTGCTCGCCGCGGACAGCTTGGCCATCAGCCCCTTGTCGTCCGCCTTCTGGGCCGCCTCGTACTTGCCGGTCACCTGTTCCGCCAGGCGACGCACCTCCGAGGTGTCCTTCTTCACGTCCGTCAGTTCCGCGAGGATCCGCTCCAGTTCCTGGCGGATGTGCAGTTCCTGCGCCAGCAGCACCGACTCGGCGCGGGAGATGGCCTTGACGTCCAGGTCGATGGTGTATTGCTCGCTGAGCGCCTCCTGCGGGCCCTGCGGGGCGGGCAGGCGGTCGCGGGCGCGAAGCTGGAACGTCACCGTCCGCGCCCCGGACAGGTCCAGATCGCCCAGGTCCAACGCGGCGGCGCCCACCAGGCGCGTCGCGCCGCCCTTGGCGGCGGAAAGGTCCAGCGGGCGGTCCGGCTGTTTGCGCCCGTCCACCGATACCAGCAGCGACGCCTCGGACACGCCGAAATCGTCGGTCAGTTCGTACCCGAAGGCCAGCTTGTCGTCGGGCTTCATCTTCAGCCGCCGCGGGTCCGACGAGAGCTGCTTGCCCGCCGCGTCGGTCGCCGCCGGAAGGATCACGCGGGCGGTCGGCTTGGCGTCGGACAGCGCCTCGATCGCCGCCGATTCCGAAACGTTCGTCTTGTCGTCGCCGTCGTGCAGAAGGATCGACCACTGCGCGTTCAGCTCCGCCCGCAGCGGCACGCGGAAGACGCAACTTGTCGTCCCGTCGCCCGAGGGGACCAGCTCCGTCGGAATGTCCTTCGCGGGCTTTCCGTCCAGCAGGAACTTCGCGCCGCGCATCGTCTTGTTGGTGGCGGCCGTCACCGTCGCCACCGTGCCGGCGACCGCGCGGATGTCGCCCACGCCGTTTTCCTCCACGTCCGGCGGCAGGCGCGTGTAGTCGGGATACTCGTACCGCACCGACACGGCCCGGACCTCCGGACGCGGGACCACCTTCACGCGGTAGTACCGGCTCAGCGCCCCGCCCGCATACACCCGGTAGCGGAAGCCTTCCGTCACCGCGGGGATCGTGAATTCCAGGTGCTGCCTCTGCCCGTCGTCCAGCGGGCCCAGGTAGCGCATCGGGTTGCGCACCTCGCCGCCCTTGGCGCCGGCGACCAGCAGGTCCGCCGACGTCACGCTCCCGTGGCGCACCGTCGCCTCGATGCGCAGCGACTGGCCGTGCTGCAACACCACGTCGCCCGGCGAAATCGACAGGTCGCCCTCCAGCGCGTTGCCCAGGTTCGAGAACGGCACGACCGTCCGCGCCAGCAGCAGCGACGCCTCCGACGGCCAGATCGCCAGCAGCGCGCCCAGCACGAGCACGGTCGCCGCGGCCGCGATCAGGAACGGACGCACCGCGCGGAACCGCACCTCGCGCTTCGGGAGCACCTTGTGCACTTCCAGCGCCGCCTCTTCCACCAGCACGCCGATCAGCTCGTTGGAGCCGCGGAACTCCTCGGCCTCGCCCGAGGCGATCAGCTCGACGGCGGAGCTGATGCGCTCCTGGAGCTCGGGGTGGCGCTTCTCGACGACGCGGGCGATGCCCGCCAGCGTGAACGTGCGCGCCAGGGGGCGGAGCAGCAGCCAGTATGCCGCGCCGACCGTCGCCAGCGCCGTCAGGGCCATCAGCGCCCAGCGGGGCCAGGCCGAGAAAATCAGTTCGCTGCGCGCCGCGTCGAGCGCCGCCTGGACGCCCATCGCCGCCAGCAGCGACCCCACGGCGACGGCGGCCACCGCCAGCACGCCCCGCGCCGCCGTCACCAGGCGCACGCGGCGGATCACGCCCCGCAGCTTCCGGACAATCGGTTCGGGAACGGCGCTCGAGCCCGCGAAAGGTTTCCTGTCGCTCATACCAGACCTTCTTTCTTCCGCAGCACCCACTCCCCCGCCGCCAGCGCCACCATCGCCGCCAGCAGCGCCCACGAATTCCAGATGCGCAGCTCGCGCCCCTCGGGGCGGATCAGCTCGCGCTTGCCCAGTCGGTCGGCGATCTGCGCCGCCTGGAGCGGTTCGGCCAGCGTCCCGCCCGTCAGCGAGGCCAACTGCCCCAGCAGGCCCCGGTCGGCAGAAAGCTCCGTCTCCTCCAGCACGCCGGGGCGGTCCACAGAGAACGGCGCCGTCACCTTATCGACGCCGGCCGGGCCCAGCAGTTCCGCCCGCACCGTCGGGCTTTCCAGCTCGGCGCGATACGTGCCCGCCGGCAACGCGCCCAGCTCCGCGCCGTACGTGCCCGGCTGGTCCGGCACGGGCTCCAGCTTTTTGCGCAGCACCGCGCGGGGCCCGGAGTAGACCGTCGCGTAGACGTCGTCGGCCTGGAAGGTCGAGTAGTCGTTCCGCAGCAGCCGGGCGCGGACCTCCACCGACGCGCCCGAGGCGTATCGCACCCGGTCGGTCCCGAACCGCACGAACTCATTGGGGCCCGCGAGCCGGTTGCCCGTCGCCCAGCGGAGCACCTGCCCCCAGAAGCGGTGGTGGTAGGTGTCGCCGGCGAGGTATCGCAGCCGCCACGTGCGGTCGAACGCCAGGAACAGCACCCGCCCCAGCGCCACGTTCTGCGAGACGATCAGTGCGTGCTCCCGCTGGAACGTCTCGCGGTCGCGGAGGGCCTGCTCGCTGAGGGCCTGTCCGGACTCGGCCAGCGTGACAAACTCCGGCGGCGAGGGGGGCAGGGCGTACGCCAGCACCGTCGCGCCGGGCTTGGCCGATTGGATCGGGTGCCGCCAGGCGATCTCCGGGAACGAGTTCCAGAGCTCCTGGTTGACCTGCTCGCGGGAGTCCAGGCGCATCAGGACGCTGTCGCGCCCCTCGCCCGTCAGCGCGATGCGGAACCGCGGCTCGGGCGAGACGGTCACGGCGCCCATCGACGGGGCGTAACTGACGGGCAGCAGCTCGTCCAGGGGCGTGTCGGAGTAGGCGTGGGGCATGTGGTGCGCCCCGGCGATGACCACCAGCGTGCCGCCCCGGTCCATCACCAGCTTGCGGATCGCCCCGTAGTCGGCGGGGCGCAGCACCTTCGGGTCGATGTCGCCCAGGATCACAACGTCGAACTTCAGCCACTGGGAGACGATCTCCGCCGTCGCCGCCTCGGGGGGCATCTCCGGCGTCACCGCGCCGGGCAGGGCCGACGCCTCCGGCTGCTCGCGCGGACGGGA
Organism: Planctomycetota bacterium; assembly: GCA_029553505.1. GTDB lineage: Bacteria > Planctomycetota > Phycisphaerae > SM23-33 > SM23-33 > UBA12270. Next base: position 5,746 of record JAKPKY010000020.1, on the reverse strand, counting down.
GACCGACGCCGGTTCGAACCGCCGCGCCGGCTCGCCCTCGATCCGGTCCGGGTCGGCCAGGTAATACTGCAACTGCACCGTCCGGTCGCGCGACGCGAAGAGGTTCCGCAGGTAGCGGAACTCCCAGCTCGGATGCCCGCCGACCAGCAGCACCTTGATCCGGTCGTCGGTCACCCGCACGGCGACGGGGTACTCGTTGTTCGTGGCGAACACCTCGCCGTCGAACTTGTCCACGACGACGCGGTATTCCTTCATGCCCGTCTGCTGGGGCGTGTCGGACAGCTCCACGCGGGTGCGGAAGGCGTCGTTGGGGATCCGCAGCTTCGTGGACGCGACGGTCTTGTCGCCGTCCTTCAGCGCGACGGAGACCTCGCGCCCGGCGAGCCCGTCGAGCTTCAGGTCGGCGGCCACCACGAGCTGGTCCTGCGTGAAGACGGTGTCCGGCGCGTCGACGGCGACGACGGCGGCGTCGAGCGGGGCGCGGGCGGCGCCCAGCACCACCGCGCTGATCGAGACGTTCCGCAGGCCCAACTGCCGGGCGAGCGGTTCGACGGGCTCGGACGCGTTGTGCCGCCCGTCCGTCACCAGCACCACGCCCGCCAACTGCTCCGGCGGAACGTCGGTCATCACCTTCTTCAGCGCGGCGGCCAGGTCCGTCGTCAACTGCGCCGCGGGGCGGGCCTCGCCGGCCGGCTGGGGCGTCGGCGCGGCGTCCATCCACTGCCGAAGGTCCAGTTCCGACGGCTGGGACGCGAACGAATACGCCCGAACCTCGTAGTTCTCCCGCAGGCGGCGGAGCAGGCCCCACTGGGCGGCGGCGTCGGCATCGTCCTTTCCGCGCAGCGCCGCCCGCGCGATTTCCGTGCGCGTCCGGGCGGCCAGTTCGTCCACGCGCTTGCGCCGCTCGGCGGGCAACTGCTCGTAGTACCGACCGTCCAGCGCTTGGCCGAGGGCGTCGAGCTCCGGGCCCGCGACGGCGCAGACGGCCGCCGCGCGACGCAGCGAATCGACCAGGCGGTCCAGCTCGCCCGCCAGCTGCGCCGCGTCCCGCTGCTTCAGCAGCGAGACCGCCTCGTTGAGGCGGTCCACCCCGTGCGCGCCGAGCTTTCCGCGGACGTCCTGGAGCTTGACCGCCGTGCCGTTGTCCGCCTTGGGGGCGTCGGGCTTCAACGCGCGGGAGACGGTCTCCATGGCCGCCGTCAGTTGGGCGACGGCGTCCTCGGCGAACTCCCGCAGGTCCTTGCGCCGCCGGTCCAGTTGGCCCTTGCGCGACTCGGCGTCGGCGTCGCGCAGGCCCGCCAGCCATTCGGCGTTGTCGGCCAGGCGCTTCTGGAGCCGCAACACCGCCCGCGCCGTCTCGTCCAGGCGCACGGGGCGGTCGTCGCCGATCGCGCCGAACAGCTCCGCCAGGCGCACCTTCTCGGCGCCGCCCAGGGCGGTATCGGCGATGTGCATGGAGGCCGAATCGTCCACCAGCACCGCGATAATGGGGCGCAGCGCCACGCCCGACTCGATGGTCTTGGTCGGCTGGGTGAGCATCCCCACCGCCAGCAGCACCAGGGCGGCGCGGAGTGCGGCCATCAGCACGCCCGTGCGGCGCGAGACGCCGCGCCGCTCCAGCTTGTACAGGGAGAAGACGCCCTCGGCGCCGCCCGCGCCCAGCAGGGCGATCGGCCAGAGGGGCCAGTTCGTCGCGAGGGTCAGCCCGCGCTGCATCGCCGCGGCGACGGCCAGCAGCGCGGCCGTGCCCACCGCCACGCGGACGACGAACAGCACGACGCGCCCGATCCGTGTGGGGAAATATCGCTTGAGCAGGTGGCTGGCCGCCCAAGCGCCCAGCGCGACGAGCGCCAGCAGGCAGGCGGCCCAGGTGGGTACGGCCGCGGGCAGCAGGAGGTTGGTTTCGATGTTCGCGATCATTTCTTCGACCCCGCGGTCGCCGCCGGCGCGGCGGGAACCTTCAGCATCTCCCTCGCGCGGGCGCGGTACGCCTGCACGTCGGCCGTCGCGTCGGACCCGAACGACACCGTCTCGTCCACGTGCCCGCGGCGGCGGATGGTGATCCACCGCGACAGGGCGATCTCGCCCACCAGGCACGCCAGCGCGCCCAGGGCCAGGTATTTCCAGAGTTCCTCGCCAGGCACGCCCCCGGCGATGGCGGTGGTCATCTCGCTGGTGGTCCGGGCGCGGAACAGGCCCGTCCGCTCCGACGCCCGCTGGAATTCCGCCGCGTCCAGGACGGACAGGCGGCTTTCCTCGCTGTTGCCCAGCACGACGAACGGAACCCGCGCGCCGCTGCCGAGGACCGCGTGATACAGCCCGGGCTCGGCGCCGCCCTCGAAGGAGATTCGCCACGCCCCGTCCGCGACCGCCAGCCTGGCCGGGCGGCGCTGCCCGTCGGGCGCCTCGACCCACGAGTCGGTCCGCGGCGGCGGAGGCGCTTCCGTCCGCTTGACGCCGCCGGGCAGCTTCGCGCTGTAGGGACAGAGGCTCGCGGCCGGAACCACCTGCTTGGGCAGGTTCGGGCCCGACCACATCAGCTTCACCTGGGCGTCGTTGGTGGCTTCGTAATATTCCACGACGAGGTCCACCGGCTGGCCCGCATTCAGCGAGACGTTCGCGCGACGCTCGACCGTGGCGGTGTCGCGCCAGTCGTCGATGACCTTCTTGCCCTTGACGTACATCCGCACGCCGTCGTCGGCGGACACGTAGAACGTGTATTGCCCCTTCCGCGGCGCCTGGACGCTGCCGGACCACCGCACGGAGAATCCGTCGGGCGGCAACTGGCGGTCCGGGCCTGCGAAGCCCCACTGGAAGTCCACCGCCGCGTCCACGCGCGTCAGCTTCAGGTCCCGCAGGTCCGTCCCGCGGAAGTACTGCCCCAGCAACCCGCGATCGGCCCCGCCGGCGGCGACGGCTGCGGGAATCTCCACCGACAGCTCCCGCGCGGGCGGAACGTTCATCTCCGCCATCAGCGGGGCCGCCAGGTGCCGCGCCGCCTCCTGCACCAGCGACACGAAGCACTTCAGGCGCGGCAGGTTGCTGTCGCGCCCGTCCAGGGCCTCGGTCGAGAGCATCACGAATCCCCGCCCCAGGTGACGCTCGACGAGGAACGGGTCGCCCGTCTCCAGCTGTGCCGCGATGCGCACCGACGGGTCGGCCGCGTCGGTCGTGACGGTCCAGTACGACGTGACGGCGGCCGCCGCCGCGTCGGACTTGCTCGCGTCGGCCATCAGCGCCAGCGCCGGGTGGTTGAAGGTCGCAATCGCCAGGCGCGCGGGCGCTTCGGTGTGCGTCTTGCGCTCGCCGAGCTTGGCCGGGCAGACCGGCTCGCCCGCCGGGCCGGTCCAGAGGTTATAAAAACTCGTCTCGATCCTTCCGCCCGCGGCGATCAGCAACCCCCCGCCGCGCCGGACGAAGTGCTCCAGCCGGGCCGCGAACGCCGCCGGCAGGCGCGGCACGTTGGCCAGCACCACCAGGCGGTACTTGTCCAAATCCTCGACCGTCGTCAGGTTCAGCGCGTCGATCACGTCCGGCTCGATCAGGAACGGCACGTCCTCTTCGTCGCCTTCGCCGGCGACGGACCCGCCGTCCTCCTCCGGCGACAGCGCGTAGCGGAGAAATTCGCCCGCCCCTTCCAGCGGGCGCGGCGACGGCGATCCGTCCACCACCAGCGCCGGAAGCCGCGAAATCACGTTCACCACCCGCACCAGGGCGTCATCCGCCGGAAGCTCGTCGTTGGCCCGCAGTCGCGCGGTCAGCTGGTTCGGCCCGCTCCGCGTGAAGCGGTGCTCGAACCGCACCGTCTCCACCGCGCCCGAGGCGATTTCCCCCACCTCGCGCTGCACCACCTGCCCGTCGTCCAGCACCAGCTCCAGCGACGCCGCGGGCATGGGCGTCGTGCCCGTGTTGGCGATCTGCACGTCGAGGAAGACCGGCCGGTCCGGGCCGACCACCCGGTGGCTCAGCGCGATGTCCGTCACGGCCAGGTTGCGGAAGCCCTCCGGCATGTCCAGCACGCGGCAAATGACCTGCGGCGGGTGGAGGAAGCCGCGCAGCGACTTGGCGAGGTAGTCCCAGCGCGCCTGGTTCCGCACGTCCCATCCGACGGATTGCCCGTCGGTCACCAGGACGATCTTCTTTCCGGCGTTGTGCCCCTTGGCCAGCAGTTCGGCGGCGGCGTTCAGCGCGTCGGGGACGCGCAGCGACCCGTCCGTCGGCGCGACCAGGCGCTCGTCGGAAAGCAGCGCCTGAAGGTCCTTGCGGTCGGCCGTCGGCGAGTCGGTGAGCCTGCGGGGCACGGACCCCGCCAGGATCAGGCCGATGGAGTCGGACGGCTGGCACGCCTGGATCGCCTCGCGCACCTCGCCCAGGGCCCGCTGGAACTGCGTCTTGTCGCCGACGACGCGCTTCATCGACATCGAGGCGTCCAGGACGATCACCACGTCCTTGGCCCCGCCGCCGGCGCGCCAGCGCCGGTGCTGGAGAACCTGCTCGACGATCGACAACGCGGCGGAGATCGCCACCAGCCCGCCGGCGATTCCCAGCAGGATCCAGCGCCGCCGGCGGAAATTCCACATCGCCCCGGCGATCGCGGCGCAGACCGCCGCCGCCAGCAGCGCCGGAAGGACGATCGGCCAGGGGATCACCGACGTGCTCGGAAGGAACGGTCTAGCCATCGCCAGCACCAGCAGCGCCACCAGCAGGCTCCGCAGCACCAGCAGGATGATCTCCTCGACGAGGATGCGCCGGTTCCGGATGGCCAGCGAGTCCAGCAGGAAGCGCATCGCGCCCCACTCGACGACCTTGGCCTTGTGGCGGTTCAGCAGGTGGATGATCACGGGCACGGACACCGCCGCCAGCCCCAGCAGCATGATGGATTCGAGGAATGTCATCGGCCTCGGGTCCTTCGGTTGGCCAGGTAACGGGCGAGCGCCACGTCAAAGCTCTGGCGCGTCGAAAGCGGAACGTAGTCGATCTCCATCTGCCCGCAGCCCAGCTCGATGCGGCGGAGGAAGCGTCGCACGCTGTCGAGGTATTCCGAGCGGATCGACCGCGGGTCCATCTCCACGCGACGCCCCGCCACTTCCAGGTCGCGGAACTCGCACCACCGCTCGAACGGGAACGTCAGCTCCTCTTCCGCCATCACGTGCAGCAGCAGCACCTCGTGCTTGCGGTAGCGGAAGTGGTGCAGCGCGCCGAGGAGGTCCTCCGGGTCGTCGAACAGGTCGGAGATGATGACGACCAGCCCGCGCCGGTGGGCGCGTTCGGCCACGTCGTGGAAGATCGGCGCAAGGGAGGTTTCCTCTCCCGGGGCGGTGTCGGCGAGTTCCTGGAGGATGACGCGCAGGTGGTTGGCCCGGCTGCGGGCGGGAATGTAGCGCCGGATCTTCGTGTCGAACGTCACCAGCCCCACCGCGTCCTGCTGGTGGATGAGCATGTGCGTCAGCGACGCGGCCAGGTATTGCCCGTACTGGAACTTGCTGAGCGTCTCGCCCTGGTAGGGCGCCGCCTGTCGCCCGGCGTACTTCATCGAACCGGAGGCGTCCAGCAGGATCGTCGTGCGGAGGTTGGTTTCCTCGACGTACTGCTTGATGTAGTAGCGGTCGCTCTTGGCCAGCACGCGCCAGTCCAGGTCGCGCAGGTCGTCGCCCGGGGCGTACTGGCGGTGCTCGGCGAACTCCACCGAGAACCCCTTGTACGGGCTGCGGTGGCGCCCCGCGACGAACCCCTCCACCACGCCGCG
>JAKPKY010000245.1 GCA_029553505.1 Planctomycetota bacterium | reverse complement strand
ACCACCGCGTTGATCCGCAGCGGGGGCGGGTCGCTCTCGGCCGGCGCCAGCCTGTCCACTCGGCGGACCTGCACGTTCATCTGCGCGAACCAGCGCCGGTGGACGGTCTCGGCGTCGGGGCCCTCGGCGATGTAGTAGTCGAACCCCCACCGCCAGGCGTCGACGATGGCGATGGCGGAGTGGCCCGCGTGCAGCAGTTCGTCGGAATACTCGGCGGCCAGCACCGGCGAGATGACGCGCTGCCAGAGCGTGCGCCCGGTGTGGGGCTCGGCGACCAGCGCCCCGCCGATGAGGACCATCGGGTCGTACGGCGGACGGAGGCGGAGCTGCCGCCAGACAGGGATCGTCTCGATGAAGGACCGCCCGGTGGCGATGCAGACGCGCAGCCCGGCCCGTTGGGCCTCGGCGACCGCGTCGATGACTTCGGGGGAAACCTTGCTGTCCGGTCCGGCCAGCGTTCCGTCCACGTCCAGGGCCAGCAGTTCGTATTTCATGAGCCGGCCGGGGTGAATTTGCAGACGCAGTCGAACAGTCCGCCGCCCAGGCGCCGGGCGACCGTCTCGTTCTTGAGCAGCGCCAAGCGGAGGGTGTCGACCTTGAACTTCGCGTCGAAGTTGGTTTCGACCGCGCGGCCCATGCCTTCGAGGATCACCAGGTCGGCGTCGGCCGACGCGTCGTTCAACTCGTCGGAGACGTCCGACAGGTCGATCATGGGCAGGTCGGTTCCGGTGGAGACGACCTCGAGCATTCCCGCCTGGGCGAGCGCGCCCAGGTCGTCGTCGGCGGCGGCCAGGTGACGCCCCAACTGGGTGATCTCGAAGGCGGTGATGTCGTTGAGGCTCGGCTTCTCGTTGGCGGCCAGCACGATCTGCGTTCCGCACAGCGCCAGCTCGCGGACGAGGGGCAGCACGCCCAGGATGAAATCGCTCCCGGCGTTATCGACGAAGACGACCGCCTTGGCCCACGGGGCGGGCGGCGCGGCGACGAGCCTTTCCGCCAGCGCGTCGAAGTCGTCCACCAGCCAGGGGCGCGGTTTGCTTTCCTCCACGGCGGCAAGGAAGTCCGCCCCGTCCCGCCCGGTGTGCAGGGTGGACGTCGCGCCCATGTCGAAGATGTTCCCCGCGAAGACGCACTGCACCAGGTGCTGCCACCGGTCCACGCCGTCCATCGCGTGCAACTCGCGGACCACCTGGGGATACCTCTCCAGCGCCAGGGCGTTCTCCCGATCCTTGACCGGCCCGAACGGATCGCCGATATGGTTGTCGCGCAGGATGCGATCCCGCATGCGGTCCAGGGCGATGACGTTCAACTGCCCATCGCCGAAGGAAGCGGGGTCGGACCGGATCGACTCGATCTGCCGCCGGAACTGCTCCGCCGCCGCGGCGATGTTCTTTTCCGCCTTGCGCCCGTAGGAGGTCTTGGCGTGCTGGAGGATTTCGGTGAAGACTTTCTCGAAAACGTCCAGCCATTCGCCCAGTGCCGTCGGGTCGGAGGCGAGATCCCAGTCGAGAGGAACGTAGCTGCCGGGGTCGCTAAGCAGGCAGAAGTGGCCCATCGTGCCTTTCCTGAAACACATCTCTGATTTCGTGCCGCTCCGCGACGGCGGTTCTCCGCGAAACCACCCTGGCGGGAGCGCCAATCCACGCGATTTTTTTACTGGAAGCGCGCCGTTCCCACAAGCCCAATGTTGCACGGTTTGCTTTATTGTACGCGCGGTTTCGCGAAAGGAACAGCCCCCCGCATCGGCCCGGAAAAGCCCTTGTAGTTCCGCCGGTCCAACGGTACGCTTGGCGCGATTTGTTTTGCCGTACAGCGGAAAGGACGGAAGGACCAGATGAGCGAGATTCGTGTGGCCGTCGCAGGGATCGGGAACTGCGCGTCATCGCTGATTCAGGGCATTCATTATTACCGGGACGTCTCCGCCCGGAGCGCTCAGCCCGTCGGGCTGGCGCACCCGGTGCTGGGCGGGCTGCGGGCGGGCGACATCCGCATCGTCGCCGCCATCGACGTGGACAAGCGAAAGGTCGGGCGCCCCCTGCACGAGGCGGTTTTCGCGAAGCCCAATTGCACCAAAGTCTTCTTCGACAAGTTCCGCTATGACGACGTGACCGTGCGGATGGGCAACGTGCTGGACGGCGTGGCCGCCCACATGAAAGAATTCAGCGACGACCGGCGCTTCATCGTCGCCGATGAGCCTTCCGCCGGCAGGAAGGACATCGAGAAGCTCCTGACCGACAGCGGCGCGGAAATCCTGATGAACTACCTGCCCGTCGGGTCGCAGAAGGCCGTCGAGTTTTACGCCGAGGCGTGCCTGGCGACGGGCGTGAGCCTGATCAACTGCATGCCGGTGTTCATCGTGTCCAACCCGAAATGGGGCAAGCGGTTCGCCGACGCGGGGATTCCCTGCGTGGGCGACGACATCAAGGCCCAGGTCGGCGCCACCATCACCCACCGCGTGCTCGCCCGCATGATGCACGACCGCGGCGCGACCATCGACGCCACCTACCAGCTCAACACCGCGGGCAACACCGACTTTTTGAACATGCTCGATCGCTCTCGCCTGGGCAGCAAGAAGATCTCCAAGACCGAGGCCGTCCAGAGCCAGCTCGACGTGCCCCTGCCGGCCGACCAGGTGCACATCGGCCCGGCCGACTACGTGCCCTGGCAACTCGACAACAAGGTGTGCTTCCTGCGGATCGAGGCGCGGGGGTTCGGCGGCGTGCCGCTGCACCTCGAGGCACGCCTGAGCGTGGAAGACTCCCCCAACTCCGCCGGCGAGACGATCGACGCGATTCGCGTCTGCAAGATCGCCCGCGACCGGGGCATCGCCGGGCCGCTGGAGGCGATCAGCGCCTTCACGATGAAGCACCCGCCCCGGCAGTTCACCGACGCCCAGGCGCTGGAGTTGCTGGAGGAGTTCATCGCCAATCCTTCCGCGCCGCCCAACGTCGATGGAACCTACCGCGCCATGGCAAAGCCCGTCGTGGCGAAATAGACGCGAAACGAAAGAGAAAACCAGCGCGGCGGTCCTTTGCGGACTGCCGCGTTTGTTTTGCGGAATCCTCTCGAATCGCGCGGGATCAGTCTTCGACGGCGGGTGGCACGGCTTGCTTGCAAGCCGTGTTCTGGGGAATTCGGCAACACGCTTTGCGAGCAAAGCGTGCCACCCGTCCAGTGAACAGATGTTTTTCAACCGAGTGGAACCGTTTCGAATCGCACGGGATCAGTCTTCGACGATCTCCGGGATACGCTGGATGCGGGGATCGGTGAAGATGTCGCTCTCGTCGCGGCTGGTGCTGGAGAACTCCGAGACAACCGCCCCCTCGTCGCCCGACTGGAACCAGTGCAGCGTGTCGGAGGGGATGGTGTATTGCTCGCCGGGGTTCAGTTCGATCTCGTGGAAGACGGTGTAGTGCGCCTCGGAGCCCTTGGGCGGCCGGCCTTGCATGGGGCGCGAGGGCTTGCCCGGCACGTACAGCCAGACCTTGCCCCACCGGCAGCGGAAGGTCTCCATCTTGCCCGATTCGCCGGCCACCGGCGGGTGGCGGTGCTCCGGGCACGTCTGGCGGGGAAGCAGCACCAGTTCCTTGGCGCAGTAGCGGTCGGTGTTGACGTAGACGACCAGTTCCAGGCCCGTGTTCTCCACCTCGCCCAGGCCGAACTCCGCCACCTCAATCTGCCCGCGCTCCTTGTCCGTCAGCACGATACCCGCGCGGCGGATCATCTCGGCCGCCCGTTCCTGGAGACGGCGCACTTCGCTTCGCTTGATCATCGGTTCACCTCGCTGTCTTTCGCCCGAATCCATTACCTCGCGTCGCGCGGGGAGAGTCGCAGCCCGCGTTTCTTGTCCTCGCGCCAACCCGCCAGTTTCAGCCGGACCGCGCGGCGCGCAGGGCGCGAGTCGAGTCGCGCCTGCACCCGATCCCACGGGGGGATTCCGCTCGTTGCGTCGGGCGCCTCGACGTTGAACGCGCCGGTGGCCACCGCCGCGCCGGCTGCCTGCTCGGGCCCCAGGCCGTGCAGCAATGCCGCCAGGAAGCCCGCGATCGTGCAGTCGCCCGCGCCGGTCGTGCCGGCCACCCGAACCTCCAGGCACGGCGCCAGCAGCTCGCGCTCGCGCCAGGCGGATTCCCTAGCGAGCAGCTTCGCGGCGCGAATCCGCCCCGCGTCGCCTGCGGTGCGCAGGTACAGGCCCTGCTCGCCCAGCTTCAGGCCCACGACGGCAGCGCCCATCGCGATCAGGCGGTCCGCCAGTTCGCTCAGTAGCTTGTCGTCCACCTGCGGAAGGATTTCCCCCGCGCGGCGCATCTGTTCCCAGCGCGGGCGGTCGAGCATGAAGAGAATCTCGTCCAGGCTGGGCAGGAAGACATCCACGTGGGGCAGTGCCTTTTCGAGCACGGTCTGCCATTCGACGCGCCCCGCCTCGGACGCCGGGTCCGGCAGGGACAGGTCCAGCGAGACGGCCGGGCCCAGCGAGCGGACGCGGGCGAGCATCTCCACCAGCTCTCGCCCCTCGTCCAGGAACATCCGACGCATCAGGGGCGGATACCCGAAGTGGAACAGCCTGGCGCCGCGAACGGCGGTGGTCGTCACGTCGGCGGCCCGGAAGGTGTCGTTGGCGCCGGGGCAGTGCAGGAAAATCCGGTCGATTTCGGGCGGGTTGATGACCACGGTGTAGGAGGTGTGCTCGCCGTCGGCGACGACCATTCCGTCGGCCAGCCCGGCCCCGGCGCGGTTCAGCAGTTCCAGGACAGCGTGCCCGAACAGGTCGTTGCCGACCTTTCCGACCAGCCGCACGGGCACGCCCAGCCGGTGCATCGCCACCCCGGTGTTGGAGACCGCCCCGCCGGTGGCCAACAGCGGTGGTCCGACGTTGACCAGCTTGCCCGGGACCAGCAGTTCCTCCGGCGCGCAGCGGATGTCGCCCATGGCGGGGAGGATGTCCAGGCAGATGTGCCCGGCCACGACTGCCTGCGGCGTTTTCACGCGACGTGCTCCTTATCCTGTTCAACAGCATCCGTATGCTATCGGATGGGAACGATTATTCCCACCGGTCTTCACGCAGTTGGTCGAGCGCCTCGGCCGTCAGGTCGATCAGGCGCGGGGCCTGCTCGTCGGCCTGTCCGGCCCAGAGGGCCCGCAGCGTCGCCTCCAGCGATTGGCGGTCGAGGGATTCGACGGCTCGCGGCAAGCATTCCGGCGCGTCGGGCAGTTCCTCCTGGCGACGGACCAGCGAGACCACTCCCGCCGCGGCCCCCAGCGCCAGGCAGCGCGGCGTCACGCCCGCGCTCAGCGCCAGGCGCATCGCCCCGAACAGGCGGTCGCCGTACGCCAGTTTGCGAAGGTGATCGCGCCCCACGCGCGCCACGCGGTCGCACAGGTTGGGGCAGACCATCCGCTCCAGCAGGTCCTCGGCGTAGTTCCGCCAGCCGGCATCGGTAAACAGGTCGTCTCCCAGCCGGCCGTGGCGACGGATCAGCGCCGGGCCCGATTCGCCGAGGAAGGCCTCTCGCGCGACGGCCATCACCCGCGCGTCGTCGGCAGCCTGGGCGATGGTCTCCAGCCCGCGCCACTCGGACAGGTAGGCGAGGGTCGCATGGATGGCGTTGTGCCCGAACAGCTTGGCCTCCTCGAACGGAAGCAGGTCGGGCTTCTCCTGGAAAACCTCGATGCCGCGTCGGAAGCCCGGCAGGCGAATTCGCTCGATGAGGATGCGGTTGAACTGCTCGACGAGGACTGCCTTGCCCGCGCCGGCCGTCAGGGGCGCGAGGTTCAGGCGGGCGATCTCGCGGGCGTCGCCGAGGATTCCGCTCATCTTTCCGATGACGGTGTTGACGGCCTGGAATGCCGCGAGGTTGGCGTCGGCCTGCACGAGTTTTTCGGTGAGGATTTCGGCGGCGTGGTTGTGGTTCTCTGCCGCGTAGAGGACGGCCGCCCGGCCCGTGCGCCGCGCCAGGCCCTCCCGCAGCAGTTGGACCACGGCGGCCGACCCGCCCGCGCCGTAGACGTTCACGCTGGGCAGGGCCGTCGCCAACTCGTCGGCCTGCGCGATCGCCTCGACGATCGCGCCGCGATCCCGCGCGTCGCGCGGGTTGTACAACTCCACGCCGGGGACGGTCGCCCGATCGATGCGGTCCGGGCGAGCGATGTTGACCGCGTAGCGGTTTCCGCCGGCGCGGACCGCGCCGACGAGGGCGTCGTCGATCTCCGCGACCACGAGGCGCGCGAAGTTGCCCGACCGCCAGGCCTCGTAGGCGAACAACCCGCTCTGGATCGGCCCGAAACCGAACCCCACAAACGTCTTGCCCGGCTGGCCCATTCCGGTTTCCTCAATCCGCCCTTCGATTTCCCTCAGGGCTGGCAATCCGCAATCAGATGCCTTCCCGGCTGCGGCGGAGCAGGTCCGCATTCGAGCAGTCGCGCCGCGGCGTGTAGCCCTTCAGCGGAAGGATGTGTTCGTGCACCGCGTCCACCAGGTCCGACGGATACGGGAAGAACGCGTCCTCGACCTCGTCGGCCGGCGTGATCCAGTTGCGCGCCCCCACCACCACCGGCGGGGCGTCCAACTCGTCGAAGGCGAACTGTGCGATCCTGGCCGCCAGCGTGTGGAGGAAGCTTCCGCGCTCGCACGCGTCGGACGCCAGCAGGATCTTCCGCGTCTTTTTCACGCTCTCGATCACCTTCTCGTACCGGAAGGGAACGATGCTGCGGGCGTCGATGATCTCGCAGCTCAGGCCGTGCTTCGCCTCGAGCTCCTTCGCGGCCTCGAGCGCGCGGTAGAGCGTCGCGCCGATCGTCAGGATCGTCAGGTCGCTGCCTTCCTTGCGGACGGCGGGCTCGCCCAGCGGCACGGTGTAACGCCCCGCCGGCACGCCGCCGGGGACGAACAGTTCCGGCTGGTCGTATATCCGCTGGCTCTCGAAGAAGATCACCGGGTCCGTGCCCAGCAGGGCCGAATACATCAGCCCCTTGGCGTCGTACGGCGTGGCGGGGAAGACGACCTTCAGCCCGGGGATGTGGGCGCAGATGCTGGTCCAGTCCTGGCTGTGCTGGGCGCCGTACTTGCTGCCCACCGACACGCGGACCACGACGGGCATCTTCAGCAGCCCGCCCGACATCGACTGCCACTTGGACAACTGGTTGAACACCTCGTCGCCCGCGCGACCGAGGAAGTCGCAGTACATCAGCTCAACCAGGGCGCGCCCGCCCTCCAGCGCGTATCCGACGGCCGAGCCGACGATTGCGCCTTCGCTGATGGGCGAGTTGAACAGGCGGTGGTACGGCAGCGCCTCGGTCAGCCCGCGATAGACGGCGAACGCGCCGCCCCAGTCGCGGTTTTCCTCGCCGTAGGCGACCAACGTGGCGTCCTCGTGGAACCGGTCGAGGATCGCCTCGAAGATCGCGTCGCGGATGCCCACGCAGCGGCTCTTGGGCAGCTCCTTTCCGCTCTCGTCGCGCCCGGACCGGCTGCGCTTCGCCAACGCCGCGACGCGCGGGTTGTCCTCCTTGGCCAGCAGAACCTCGGGGGTGCGCGCGGGGTCCATGCTCTCGACCGTTTCGTTGGAGAACATGGTCTTTTCGAGCAGACAGTAGGTCTTTTTGAGGTCCGCGCGGGGGGAAATCGCCAGATCCACGGCCTTTTTGTAGGCTTTCAGGACGATTTCCTCGGCGCCGGCCGCCATTTTTTCGACGTCCGCGCTCGTGCAGACTTTCGCCTCCACCAGGCTCGCGGCGTAGTGACGCAGCGGGTCCACTTCCATCCAGGCGTCCACCTCGGACTTTTCGCGGTAGCTGCTGGCGTCCGACGGCGAATGCCCGCTGTAGCGGTAGGTTACGGTGTCCAGCAGCACGGGCCCGTCGCCGCGGGCGAGGATTTCCTTCTTGCGGAGCACGGCGTCGGCCACCGCCAGCGGGTTGTACCCGTCCACGCGTTCGGCGTGCATCTGCTCGGGGTTCATCGCCGCGCCCAGCCGGGCGAGCACGCGGAAGCCCATCGTCTCGCCGACGGGCTGGCCGCCCATACCGTAGAAGTTGTTCACGAAGTTCATGATCAGCGGCAGCCCGCCGCGGTGCGCCTCGTCCCAGAGCGTCTTGTACTGGTCCATCGTCGCCAGGCACAGGCCTTCCCACACGGGCCCGCAGGCGGCCGAGGCGTCGCCGATGTTGCACACCACGATGCCCGGACGCAGGTTGATCTTCTTGAACATCGCCGCGCCCACGCTGATGTCGCCCGAGCCGCCCACGATCGCGTTGTTGGGATACACCCCGAACGGCGGGAAGAACGCGTGCATCGAGCCGCCCATGCCCTTGTTCAGGCCCGCCTCACGACCGAAAATCTCCGCCAGCGCCCCGTAGACCAAAAAGTCGATCGCCAGGTCCTTGACCGTGCCCTTCGCGTCGGACTCCACCACGCGCAGGCAGTCGCCGCCGAAATATCCGCGCATGATCGCCAGCAGCGCGTCGTCGGAGAGTTTCTCGATGGCCGACAGGCCCTTGGCGAGAATCTCGCTGTGGCTGCGGTGGCTGCCGTAGATGTGGTCGTCCACGCCGAGGTGCATCGCCTGCCCGACGGCCGCCGACTCCTGCCCGATCGACAGGTGCGCCGGGCCGCGGTGGTTGTACTCGATGCCCTGGTACGCCCCGCGCAGCTTCACCTCGTTGAGCATCGTCTCGAACGTGCGAAGGATGACCATGTCCCGCTGCACGCGGAGGAGGTCTTCCCTGCCGTATCGCTTCAGTTCATCCCGGATCGTCTTGTTGTACTGGTTCAGCGGGATCGGCTGGAATTCCAGCATCCCGGGCTTGCGAACGTCTTCCGGCACGATCATCTGGCACTTGGGCATCTGCGGACTCCCGGTCTTGCTTGCGTCATTCCACGTCAAAATTGCCCCCCGCTTGCCGGCGGGGGCTTGTCATTCCTTCGCGATTCGCGATCCCTCGCGTTCAACTCTCGGGCGTGCTGGGCGGGCCCGGAGGGCAGATCACCTCGATGTTCCGCGCGCGGAAAAACTCGCCCCACTCCGCCGGCGGCTGGACGTCGGTCACCACGCGGCAAATCGCGTCCCACTCGACGATCCGGTACAGCGACGGGGCGCGGAACTTGCTGTGGTCGGCCAGCAAAATCGCCTCGCGCGAGTTCCGCACGGCCAGCCGGTACAGGTGGGCGCTCTCGATGTCGCCCGCGGTCAGGCCGAAGTCCATGCCCAGCCCGTCGGTGCCGACGAACGCCCTGTATCCGCGAAGCTGGTCCAGCGCGGCGGTGGCCATCGGGCCGACGGTGTCCATGCGGTCGGGGCGGTACTGCCCACCCAGGACGATCACGCTCAGGCCCGGCGCGTCGAGTTCCTCGGCGATCCGCACCGCGTTGACGATCACCTGCAAGCCGCGTTTCCGGCGGAGGTGCGGGGCCATCTCGAAGCATGTCGTGCCGGAATCGAGGAAAACCTGCTCGCCGTCGCGCACCAGCTCTGCCGCCAGGCGACCGATGATCCGCTTGGCCTCGACGTTCCGCATGGCCTTGGAACGGAAGGAGAAATCGCCGTTGCGGGCGACAAACGCCCCGCCGTGGGTCAGCTCCACGCGCCCCTCGGCCGCCAGGGAGTGCAGGTCGCGGCGGACCGTCGCCTCCGAGACCGCCAACTCGCCAGCCAGGTCGCGCACGACCACGTGGCCAAGCTCAAAGGCCTTGGCGAGGATCGTTTCCCGTCGTTGTCGTGTGGAAGAAGCCATCTGATTTCATTTAACCATACTATCGTCCCAAACTCAACCAAATAGTTGCACTATTTTGCTTGATTCTTGCACGTTTCTGTTTTATCTTAGTCATATCAAGGCAATCTTCCGCCGGGAGCCCCCTTATGCACACGATACGGATGCCCAAAGCGGCCAGGACGACCACCGAAGGCACGGTCGGTTGCTGGCATAAAAACCCCGGCCAGGCCGTCCGCAAAGGCGATGTCCTGGTGGAAATCGAGACACCCGAGGCGATGGTGGAGTTGGAATCCGCCGCCGACGGGGTGCTGCTGAAGGTTCTCGCGGCCGAGGGAACGGTCCTTCCGGTCGGTTCTCCCTTGGCGCTGGTAGGCGCCAAGGGCGAGGACGTTTCGGCAGCGATGGAGGCTCTCACAGCCGAGGGCAAACCCGCCGCACCGAAGCCCGCGCCCGTCAAACCGCCAGCCCAAACCAGCGATCCGGTCCCCACCGCGCCGCCCGCGGGAAAGGTGATCCCCGTGCTGATGCCCCAGGCCGGGCAGAGCATGGAGGAAGGCACGATCCTCGAATGGAAGGTCCAGCCGGGCGATGCGGTGCAGACCGGGCAGATTCTCTTCGAGGTCGAGACCGACAAGGCCACCATCGAGATCGAGGCCGCGGACGCCGGACGGCTCGCGCGGATCGTCGTTCCCGAAGGCGAAACGGTCCCTGTCAAGACGCCCGTGGCGTACCTTGCCGACCACGACGCCGACGTGGACGCCTACCTGTCTGCCCACGGCGGGCTGACGGCTGAACCGGTCCCTGCGCAGCCGACCGCCGAGACTGCGCCGGAATCCGCCGCAGCATCCGCCGAACCCGCGCCGCAAACTGTCGCCACCGCGCCGTCCGGTCGCGTGAAGGCCTCCCCCGCCGCGCGCCGGCTCGCTGCGCAGCGAGGAATCGAGCTTTCGACCGTCGGCGCGGGCAGTGGGCCCGCCGGGCGGATTCTCAGCACCGATCTCCCCGCCGCCGCGCCGGCATCGCTGCAGGCCCCAACCGTCAGGCCCGCCGCCATTCGCACCGGGCCCGTCGGCCAACCCACGCGCCGCAAACTCGCCGGCATGCGGAAGGCCATCGCCAAAAACCTCACCGCCAGCAAGCAGAACATCCCCCACTTCTACCTCCGCGGCACGATCGACGCCGGCGCGCTGTTCGATACCTACCGCCGCGCCAAGGCGCATTTCAAGTGCAGCGTGAACGATTTCCTCCTGGCGGCCGTCGCGAGGGTCATGGGCGAGTTCCCCGCCTTCCGCACCCGCCTGGAGGGCGAGGAACTGGTGGAGTATCCGACGAGCAACGTAGGAATCGCCGTGGGCCTGGACAAGGGCCTGGTCGTCCCCGTGCTGCTCGGCGCGGACCGGATGGCGCTGCCCCAGCTCGCCGCGACGACACGACAGATCGTCGAGGCCGCACGCGGCGGAAAAATCGAGGCCATGGGCCAAGGCAACCTCACCATCACCAACCTGGGCATGTTCGGCACGGAGGAGTTCTCCGCGATCATCAACCCGCCGGAAGCGGCGATCCTGGCCGTCGGGGCGATCCGCGAAGCCGTCCTCGTCAAAGACGGCGCGATGCGCCCCGGGCGCGTGATGACCATGACGCTCAGCTGCGACCACCGCGTCATCGACGGGATGCAGGCCGCACAGTTCATGGCCAGGCTGAAGGAAGTGCTGGAATCGCCGCAGATGTTGGTGTAACCCAAAAGAAAGGGACTCGGGACCAGGGACTCGGAAGAAACAGCAGGGAACCGGGAACCCGGTCTTCGGTATCCGGTTTTCGGTCCTCGGTCTTACCAGCGAGGCGGACAATGAGCGAACCATTCGACATCATCGTGATCGGGTCGGGCCCGGGCGGATACATCGCCGCCCTGAAGGGCGCGCAATTGGGCGCGAAAGTCGCCGTCGTCGAGCAGGGGCTGCTGGGCGGCACGTGCCTGAACGTCGGGTGCATACCGTCCAAGGCGCTGCTGGCGTCGGCGGAGCTGCTGCACCGCATCGGCCGGGCGAGCGAGCTGGGCGTGACGGTGTCCGGGACGGTGGGCTTCGACTGGGCGAAGATCCAGTCCCGCAAGGACAAGGTGCTCTCCGCGCTGCGCGGGGGCGTCAAGGGCCTGTTCGACAGCCGCAAGGTCACGCTCGTCCGCGGGCGGGGCCGGCTGGCGGGCAAGGGAAAGGTCGCCGTCGCCTCCGACGCAGGCACGCAAGAACTGGCGGCGAAGAACGTCATCCTGGCCGTCGGCTCGACGCCGGCGAGAATCCCCGGCTGGCCGACCGACGGCGGCGTGGTCTGCACGTCCGACGAGGCGCTGCACTGGAAGGAGCTTCCCGCGCGCCTGCTGATCGTCGGCGGCGGGGTGATCGGCTGCGAGTTCGCCTGCATGATGGCGCAGTACGGCGTGCGGGTGATGGTCGTCGAGATGCTGCCCGCCCTGCTGCCGGAGATGGAGCCGCAATTCGGCGCGCACCTGGCGGGCGTGTTCGCCAAACGAGGCATCGAGGTGCTCGTCGGCGCGAAGGTGGAAGACCTCTCCGTCGCCGACGGTCGGGCGACCGCCGTCGTCAGCGGCGGAAAGACCGTCGAGGCGGACAAGGTGCTCGTGGCGACGGGGCGGCGCCCCGCGACGGCGGAGATCGGCCTGGAGACGATCGGACTGGAGACCGACCGCGGATTCGTGCGCGTCAACGACCGCATGGAGACGAAAACCAAGGGCGTCTACTGCATCGGCGACGCGAACGGGCGCTGCCTGCTGGCGCACGCCGCCAGCGCGCACGGCGTGACGGCCGTCGAGAACGCCCTCGGCCACAAGACCGAATTCGCCGCGCCGGTTCCCAACTGCGTCTACACGTTCCCGGAAATCGGCTCGGTGGGCCTGACCACCAAACAGGCGCGGGAACAGGGCGTGCCGGTGTCGCTGGGCGTTTTCCCGCTGGGGCACCTGGGCAAGGCGCTGGCCGTCGGAGAGACCGACGGCTGGGTGAAGGTCCTGCGCGGGCGCGACGACGGCAGGCTGCTCGGTGTGCACGTGCTGGGCGACCGCGCGACAGACGTGATCGCCGCGGCCGGCGCGATGCTCCACCAGAAGGTCGGCGCGAAAGAGTTCGCCGAAGTGGTCTTCGCACACCCGACGTTCAGCGAGGCACTCAAGGAGGCGGCGGAGGATTCATTCCAGGCCGCCCTGCACCTGCCGCCGCGCAAGGTGGTTCGAGTCGCCGCCGAGTAGCCCATGCAACAAAAATGGCGGGTGGAGTGTCACCCTCAAGGCGTGGAAGGAACGCAACGAATGGCCACGATTCAGGAAGCCCTGGAGACGATTCGCGGGCTGGGCACGGTCGGACGGATGCAGGCCGTCGCGGACCGGACAACGGTCCGCCCGCTGTCGGGCGCCAACTCGCACATCCACCTGCCGCCGAATTTCTCGGCGTTCGAGAGCGTCGCGCAGGCGGTGACGCTGGCGGCGGACCAGGGCGTGCGCGTCGTCGGCGTGACGAACTACTACGACCACCGCGTCTACGGCGAATTCGCCGCGCTGGCGAAGAAACGGGGCGTCCTGCCCCTGTTCGGGCTGGAGATCATCTCGCTTCTCGACGCGCTGGTGCGCGCGGGCACGCTCATCAACGACCCCGGAAATCCCGGGCGCATGTACCTGTGCGGAAAGGGCGCGCTGGGCGTGGCGGCGCCGTCGGCCCGGGCGGCTGAGCTTCTGGGCGTCATCCGCCGCAACGACACGGCCCGGATGGCCGAGATGACCGACAAGACGGCGGCGTGCTTCCGCAAGGCGGGTTTCGAGACGCATCTGGACGCCGGGAAGGTCATCGACGGGATCGTCGCCCGCCACGGCTGCCCGCGCGACAGCGTGACGATCCAGGAGCGGCACATCGCCATGGCGTTCCAGAAGGCGCTGTTCGCCCTGTCGCCCGCCGAGCGCCGCGCCGAGGCGATGGCGGCGCTGTTCGGAAAGCCCGCCAAGAGCGCTCCCGACGACGCGGTGGCCGTCCAGGGCGAAATCCGCTCGAACCTGCTGAAAGCGGGCAAGCCCGCCTTCGTGGCCGAAACGTTCCTGAGCTTCGAGCAGGCCCGCGAGCTGATCCTCGCCCTCGACGCGATTCCCTGCTACCCCACGCTGGCCGACGGGGCCAACCCGATCTGCGAATACGAGACGCCGCCGGAGAAGCTCATCGATCAGCTTCAACAGGCCGGAATCCAGATGGCCGAGTTCATCCCCATCCGCAACACGCCGGATGTGCTGGCCCGATACGTCCGGGCGATGCGGGCGGCGGGGATCGCCGTCGTCGCCGGCACCGAGCACAACACGCTCGAACTGCTGCCCATCGAGCCGCGATGCCTGCGCGGCGCGGAAGTTCCCCCGGACCTGAAGGCCATCTTCTGGGAAGGCGCGTGCGTCGTGGCGGCCCACCAGTTCCTCCGCCTGCACGGGCAATGCGGGTTCGTGGACGCCCAAGGCCGCCCCAACCCCGCCTGGCCGACGGCGGAGAAGCGAATCGACGCCTTCGCCCGCCTCGGACAGGCCGTCATCCAGACCTATTTCGAAAAACACCCCGCAGGAACAGGAGCATCGCGAACATGAAGTCCCGCAAAGCAAAGTCCCCCGCAGCAACGACGCTGATCGACCAGCTCGTGGAGGTCTCGCGGTTCTACGGAGCCGACCCGTCGTACGTGCTGGCCGGCGGGGGGAACACCTCGGCCAAGACGGCTGACACGCTGTACGTCAAGGCCAGCGGATACGCCCTGGCGACCATCGGGCCGGAAGGGTTCGTCGCGCTGGACCGCGCGAAGCTCGACGCGCTGCTGGCGTCGGACCTGGGCGCACAGGCCGGGCCGCGCGAGGAGAAGTTCAAAGCCGGCATCCTGGCCGCACGCCTCCAGCCGGAAAAGAACCAGCGGCCCAGCGTCGAGAGCCTGCTGCATAACCTCATTCCCGACACGCTGGTCGTGCACACGCACTCCACGCTGGTCAACGCGCTGACCTGCTGCGTCAAGGGCGGGCAACTCGTCGAGGAGCTGTTCGGCGGCGAGTGCCTGTGGATTCCGCTCATCGAGCCGGGCTACAACCTCGCCCGCGCGGTGTCGGCGGGGCTGAAGGACTACGCCGCCCGCAGCGGCGGAAAGACCCCGACGGCCATCCTCATGCAGAACCACGGCATGTTCGTCGGCGGCGCGACGGGCGAGGAAATCCGCGCCAAGACCGACGCGGTGATCCGCAAGGTGGCGGCGAAGCTCGGCGCGGCCCGCGCGCACCCGTTCGGGGCGATGAAGTCGCCCCCCGCTGCGACGGCGCGGAAGTGGGTCGCGCGGCTGGGCCCGGTGCTGCGCGGCGTGCTGGCCGACGACGGCGCCGAGCGACTCAAGATCGTCCCCTTCGACGATTCGGAATTCGCCGCGGCCCTGGCATGCGGCGCCGACGGGCAGTCCGCCACCGACACCGGACCGCTCACGCCGGACCAGATCGTCTACTGCGGCTCCTGGCCGCTCTGGCTGGAATCGCCCGCCGACGACGAGACCGACGCCCAACTCGTCGCGCGCGTGCGGCAGGCCGTCGCCGAGTTCCGCAAGAAGCGCGGCGCGGACCCGCTGGTGGTGCTCGTCCGCGGGCTGGGCATGTTCACCGCGGGCGACGACGTGCAGGCGGCCCGCACCACGCGCGAGGTCTACCTCGACGCCGTCCGCGTGATGGCGACCGCCCGGAAGCTCGGGGGAATCCACGCGCTGGAGGACCGCTTCCGCGAGTTCATCGAGGCGTGGGAGGTGGAATCGTATCGCAAGGCCGTCGCCAAGGCTGCGGCCGCGGGCGGACGAGCGGCGGGCAAGGTGGCCTTCGTCACCGGCGCGGCCCAGGGATTCGGGTTGGAAATCGCCCAGGACCTCGCCGCGCAGGGCGCGTGCGTGGCGCTGGCCGACCTGAACGCCCGGGGCGTCCAGGCCGCCGCGGACGATCTCTGCAAGGCGCGCGGCGCCGGCAGGGCCGTCGGGCTGACCGTCGACGTCACCGACGGAAACTCCCTCGCCGACGCCCTCCATCGCGTCGTGCGGACCTACGGCGGGCTGGACGTGCTGGTCTCCAACGCAGGCGTCCTGAAGGCCGAGAGCGTCAAGACCCAGCCGGCGAAGGATTTCGACTTCGTCACCGCCGTCAACTACAAGGGCTACTTCCTCTGCGTCCAGAACGTCGCGCCGATCCTCGCCTTGCAGCACCTCGCCTGCCCGTCGTACCTGGGCGACATCGTCCAGATCAACTCCAAGAGCGGGCTGGCGGGTTCCAACCGCAACGCCGCCTACGCCGGAAGCAAGTTCGGCGGCGTGGGGCTGACCCAGTCGTTCGCCCTGGAGCTCATCGACGACGGCATCAAGGTCAACGCTGTCTGCCCGGGCAACTTCTACGACGGCCCGCTCTGGTCCGACCCGGACCACGGGCTGTTCGTGCAGTATCTCCGCGCGGGCAAGGTGCCCGGCGCGAAAACCATCGCCGACGTCCGCAAGGCGTACGAGGCCAAGAGCCCGATTCATCGCGGCTGCACCACAAAAGACGTGATGGCCGCGGTCTATTATGTCCTGGAGCAGAAGTACGAGACCGGCCAGGCCGTCCCCGTCACCGGCGGACAGGTGATGTTGAGTTGAGAAGAAGTGGAGAGTGGAGAGTGGTAAGTGGTGTGAACAGAGCCCCGACCGTGAGGGAGGGGTCATTGGGAGCGACGAAAGGGAAAGGGCGAAGGCCAGAGGCCAAAGTGAACAGCAAAAATAAACCGTTCTGTTCCGGCGCCATTCCCCTGCGAATAACAGAAGGCTGAAACGCACATGACCGAGACGACGATTCCCGACACGCAGTACGCCGTGCAGCTTGTGGGCCCGGGCGAGTTGAAGCTCAACCAGGCCAAGGACGTCTACCGCCCCGGCCCGACGCAGATTCTCGCCCGCGTGGAGGCGGTGGGTTTGTGCTTCTCGGACCTGAAGCTGCTCAAGCAGTTCTCCGCGCATCCGCGCAAGAGCGAGGTGGTGCGCGGGCTGTCGCCACAGACGCTGGCGGAGTATCCCGCCTACCGGCCGGGCACTCAGCCCACCGTGCCGGGGCATGAGGCCGTCTGCCGCATCGTCGCCGTCGGGTCCGCCGTCCGCCGGCACAAAATCGGCGAGCGCGTTCTCGTACAGGCCGACTGGCGCAAGGTCCGCACGGCAGAGACCAACGGCGCCTTCGGATACAACTTCGAGGGCGCGCTCCAGGAATACGCCCTGTTCGACGAGCGGATCGTGATCGAGCCCGACACGGGCGAGCGATACCTGATTCCCGCGCCCGACGGCCTGAGCGCGTCGGCGGTGGCGCTGGTCGAGCCGTGGGCGTGCGTGGAGAATTCCTACGTCAACGAGGAGCGGCGGACGATCAAGGCGGGCGGCAGGCTGGCGGTCGTTGCCGATGCGGGGGCGAAGATCGCCGGATTGGCGGAGTGCTTCGCCCGCGAGGGCGCGCCGGCGGCCGTCGCCGCCTGCTGCGCCGACGAGGCCCAGAAACGGGCCCTCGCCACGCTTGGCGCGCCGGTTGAGTTCGTCGCGAGCGTCAATGAATTGAAGAACGAATCGTTCGACGACGTGGTCCACTTCGGCGCTGACGCGGCGACCATCGCGGCGCTGAACGACAAGGCCGCCGTCGGCGGGATCGTCTGCCTGGTGCTCGGCGGGCGGAAGATCGGCCGGGCGGTCTCCGTCGGCGTCGGGCGCGTGCACTACGCAGCCACGCGATGGATCGGCACGCCCGGCGGCAGCGCCGCCGACGCCTACCGCACCATCCCCCCCACCGGCGAGCTGCGCGCGGGCGACCAGGCGATCGTCGTCGGCGCGGGCGGGCCCATGGGGCAGATGCACACCATCCGCATCCTCTGCTGCGGCGCGGACAACCTGGCCGTCACCGCCACCGACATGGACGACGCGCGACTCGAATCGCTCCGCGCCAAGGCCGCCCCGCAGGCGGCGGCGCGCGGCGTGCCGCTTCGCATCGTCAACACGCAGAAGACACCTCTGCGCGAGACCTTCAGCTACTTCGCGCTGATGGCCCCGGTGGGCCAGCTCGTCGCCGACGCCATCGCCGCCAGCGCCCCCGGCGCGCTCATCAACATCTTCGCGGGCATCCCCCTGCCCACGAAACACGAACTGGACCTGGACACGTACATCGCGCACGGCTGCTTCATGTTCGGGACCAGCGGCTCGCGCATCGAGGACATGCGGATCGTGCTGGACAAGGTGGCCGCGGGGCAGCTCGACACGAACTGCTCGGTGGACGCCGTCAGCGGGATGGCCGGCGCGGTCGACGGGATCGCCGCGGTCGAGAACCGCCGGATGGCGGGAAAGATTCTCGTCTACCCCGCGCTGCACGAGATGCCGCTGATCCCGCTGCACGAGCTGGGCAAACGCTACCCGTCCGTCGCGGCGAAGCTCGAGCACGGCATGTGGACCGCCGCGGCCGAGAAGGAACTGCTCAAGACGGCCCGTTGAACGAAACGAACGGGTGCCGGGTGCCACCCTCAATCCCGATGGTGTGTATCGGGATTAAGGGTGTCCTCGCACAACCGAACGAAATGAGCGAGTTGCAGGTCATCGACGTCGGGGCGTGCCCTTACGCCAGGGCGCTGAAGCTTCAGGAGGCGCTCGTCGATCGCGCCATCGCCGACGAGACGTTTCCGCCCGCGCTGGTGCTCGCCGAGCACGTGCCGCCGGTCATCACGCTGGGTCGCTCCGCCGACGCGGGCAACGTGCTGGCGTCGCGAGAGGCGCTGGCGGGCGCGGGCATCGAGGTGGTCTCCGCCAGCCGGGGCGGCGACGTCACCTGGCACGGGCCGGGGCAGATCGTGGGCTACCCGATCGTCCGCCTGGCGCGGCGCGGACACGACGTGCGACAATACCTGCGAGACCTGGAGGAGGCGATCCTCCGGACGGCGGCGCGGTTCGGAATTTCCGCCGCGCGACGCGACGGGCTGACGGGCGTGTGGGTCGGTCGGGAAAAACTCGCCGCCATCGGGGTGGCCGTGCGGCGTTGGGTGGCGTATCACGGGTTCGCACTGAACGTCTCGCCCGACCTGTCGGGCTTCGCGAACATCGTGCCGTGCGGGCTGGCGGGCGAGGGCGTCACGAGCATGGAGCGTATTCTCGACCGGGCCGTCCGGACCGCCGAGGTCAAACCCGTCCTGCTGGAATGCCTGGCCGAGGTGTTCGCGTTCGAGCGACTCGTTCCGACGGAGGCAAGCGCGTTTGGATTCTGATGGGAAAACCTCCCGCCGGCGGTTTCCGCCGTGGCTGACCAAGCGGATCGGCGGCAGCACCGCAGCCGACGAGGTGGCGACGATGCTGCGCGACCTGGGGCTCTCGACGGTCTGCGCCTCGGCCCGCTGCCCCAACCAGCACGAGTGCTTCTCGCGCCGGACGGCTACCTTTTTGATCTTGGGCGACGCCTGCACGCGCTCGTGCCGGTTCTGCGCGATTTCGCATCGTCCGCCCGCCCCGCCGCGCGACGACGAGCCGCAGGCCGTCGCCGAAGCCTGCCAGCGCCTCGCGCTGCGGCACGTGGTGCTCACCTCCGTCACGCGGGACGACCTGCCCGACGGCGGCGCGGAGCACTTCGCGCGGACGATCCACGCCGTGCGCGAGCGGCTCCCCCGCGCGACCGTCGAGGTGCTCGTGCCCGATTTCCAAGGCGATCACGCAGCCATCGAGACGGTCGTGCGGGCCCGTCCCAACGTGTTCAACCACAACGTCGAGACGGTCAGCCGCCTCTACGGGCTCGTCCGCCCGCAGGCGGATTACCGCCGCAGCCTCGACGTGCTGGCCTTCGCCAGGCAGGCGGCCGACGCGAAACTCCACACCAAGAGCGGGCTGATGATGGGCCTGGGCGAAACGCGCGACGAGGTGCTGGCCGTCTTCGCCGACCTGCGGGCGGCTGGGTGCGACATTTTGACCGTCGGGCAGTATCTGGCCCCCTCCGACGCGCACGTGCCGGTCGCGCGGTTCGTCGCGCCGGGCGAGTTCGACGAGCTGGCGCGGATCGCGCGGGAGATGGGTTTCCGGTCCGTGGCGGCCGGGCCGTTCGTCCGCAGCAGCTACCGCGCGGAAACGGTTTTCCGGGAAGCGGAGCCGACGTAGGGTGGGCAACTTCGTTGCCCACGGGAACACGGGGCTTCCGCAGGCAACTCCACTGCCCGCCCTATTCGCCACTGAAAATCACAGCGCCTTCAGGACAACGATGGTCAGGTCGTCCAGTCGGGTCTGGAGGCCTGCGAAGCGGCGCATTTCCCACAGGACGTGCTTGGCGATTCCCTCGGCGTTGCGTCCCATCTCGATGGCGGCGAGCGCGGCCTTCTCCACGCGCTCGCGCCCGAAGGCGACGTCCTCGAAGTTCATCGCCTCGCTGAGCCCGTCGGTGTAGGCGAAGACCACGTCCCCGCCCTGGAGGACGAAGGCGTCGTGCCCGAAGTGCATTTCCGGGTCGATTCCGAGCACCCCGCCGCCGGTGCCGAGGTGGCAGACCTTTCCGCCGCGCAGCAGCAGCGGGGGCATGTGCCCGGCGTTGGCGTAGGTCAGTCGGCGCGACGACTGGTCGAGCACGGCGTAGAACATCGTGGCGAAGTCGCTGCTGAGCGTGTCGCTGCAGAGGTCGCGGTTGACGCGGCGGAGCACCTCGGACATGTCGTAGATGTTCGACGCGTGCGCCCGCAGCGATGCCCGAATCGACGCCATCAGCAGCGACGCGCGGACGCCCTTGCCCACCACGTCGCAGATGGCCAGACCGTGGTTGTCCGGGGGCAGGTGGATGAAGTCGAAGAAGTCGCCCCCCAGCTCCAGGCTGGGCACGTAGATCGTCGCCAGCTCGAAACCCGGGATTTGCGGCGGCCGGCTGGGGATCATCCGCTTCTGCACGTCGGCGGCCATGCTCAGCTGCCGCTGCACGTTGGCCGACCGGATGGCCTCCTGGTAGAGCCGCGCGTTGACGATGGCGGCAGCGGCCTCGCCCGCGATGGCCTGGAGCAGCGAGACCTCGAACCAGTCGAAGACGTGCTTGCGGCTGGAGTAGACGCGGATCATGCCCTCGGGCTTTCCGCGGTAAATCAGCGGGGCGCACAGGGCGCTGACGATGCCCTCGCGCCGGGCCTCGGCCGGGTAGAGCACGCGCGGGTCGGTTCGCTCATCGGCGATGTAGACCGGTTTGAGCGTGCGGAGCGCCTCCTGGTCGATGAGGCTCTGGGAGACCAGGATCGGTCCCTTGTTGAGGTAGTCGCTGGAGAGGTTGGCGACGGCCTTGACCAGCAGCTCGCGCCCGTCCTCGCTGAGCAGGCGGATGGAGCACGCCTTCATCCCCAGCGCGCGGACGACCGTCTGGGCGACCAGGTCCAGCAAGCCCTGGAGGTCGCGCTGGCCTGTGAATTCCGACGTCAGGCGATACAGCGTCGCGAGTTCCTCGATGCGCGTGCGGAGCTGGTCCTCGCGGTCGCAGAGTCGCGCGACGATGGCGGCCATCAGGCGCAGCAGCCTGGCCGTCCACGGCGCGGCGCCGGGACCCGCCTGTCCGGGGGGCGTCTCTCCGGCGGCCGCCACCTGCTCCGGCGGAATCCGCACCCGCCCCACCACCTCGTCGCGAAGCACGACCGGGACGTCCAGTCCGCTGTCCAGGCGAGGCTTGCGGCGCTTGGCCTTGGCGATGCGCTGCCCGTCGGCCGCCTCCAACAAGGCGTCCCAGTCGCTGCGGACCGTGTAGGCCCGCACGAACGCCTCTCCGTCGGGCCGGCAGATGCGCACCGGCGCCTGCGCGACGGCGGAGAAGGCGTCCTGAAGCTGCCGGAGCGTCTTTTCGTCGAGATAATCGCTTAACGTCTTCACGCAATGCCCCTTGTGAGCCCTCGCGGCGGGACAACAGTTTCCGAGCAGGCATTGTAGACTTTCCCGCGCCCAGGGCAAGGGTCCACCGAGCGGCGCGGCCGGGTGCCGGGTGCCACCCTCAAGCGATGTCTGCTTGAGGGTGTCTTCCGCACGGCCAAGCAAACAGCGCTTGGCCGTGGCACCCAATCCGAAATACTGACAGGGCCTGTCGCGTTTCGCCGGGGGGAAATCTCCCCCATGTCTCTCGCAGGCCAATTCGTCTTCCCCTGGCGGTATCTCGTTGTGCGCCCAGCGGCTGCGGGGGTACAATTTCGCCTGTGACACGGGAACCACTGGTCCTCGACGGGGGCGTCGGCGAAGGCGGCGGGCAGATTCTCCGGACCGCCGTCGCCCTGTCCGCCGCCCTGGGCACGCCCGTGACCGTTCGGGCCATCCGTCCGCGCCGCAGTCCGCCCGGGTTGCGGGCGCAGCACCTGGCGGCCGTCCGCGCCGCTGCCGCCGTCTGCGACGCCGAATGCCTCGGCGCGGAGATCGGCTCGAGCGAGATCACCTTCCGCCCGCAGTCTCCCCGCAGCGGGCGATATGAATTCGACGTGGGCACTGCCGGCAGTGCCGCACTGGTCTGCCAGACCGTCCTGCCCGCGCTGATGCTGACGGAGGGAGACTCCACCGTGACCGTCGCCGGCGGGACGCACAATCCGCTGGCGCCGTGCTTCGAGTACCTGCGCGACGTGTTCGCGCTGCCGGCGTCGGCCGCGAATCTTCAGGCATATTTCGCGATGGACCGCGCGGGGTTCTACCCGGCCGGCGGGGGCGAGATGACGATGCAGGTCCGCGGCGTGGAGTCGGTAGAGAACCTCTCGCCGCTGCGGTTGACGTCGCCGGGGACGCTGCGGTACGTGGAGGGCCTGTCGGCCGCCAGTGCCGAGCTGCCGCGCCACGTCGTGGAGCGCCAGCTTGCCCAGGCGCTGGGGCGCCTGGCGAAGGAAGGGCTGCGGGCGTCGATCGAGGAGGCGTCGTGGGAGACGCGCAGCCCGGGGACGGTCGTCTTTCTCCGCGCGGTGTTCACGCAGTCGGTCGGGGGCGCGTTCGCGCTGGGCGAGAGAGGCAAGCCCGCCGAGCGCGTCGCCGACGAAGCGACCGACGCCTTGCTGGCGTTCCTCCGCAGCGGCGCCGCGCTCGACGCGCACGCGGCCGACCAGTTGCTCACGCTGGCGGCGCTGTGCCCCCACGAAAGCCAGTTCACCGCCGAGCGCGTCACGAGCCACCTGGAGACCAACGCCGAGGTCGTCCGCCGGATGACGGGGCGGGCGGTGCACGTCGAGGGCGCACCGGGAAAGCCCGCGCGCGTCACCGTCGAGGGGCTCTGAGCGGGCGCAAGCAAAGCCCCGCGCGGGGGTGGCACGGCTTGCTTGCAAGCCGTGTTCTCTACGCATTCCGGCAACACGCCCGTACGGGCGTGCCACCCGTCTGCGTGAATCACCGTCGAGGGAATGTAGCGCAAAGCAAGGCCCCGCGCGGGGCGGGGCCTTGTCGATGCGTGCAGGATGAATTTCCGCGCCGTGCGTCAGGCGGATTCCTTCTTGACCTTGCGGGCGGCGAAGAGAGTCGCCTTGGACTTGTCGGCGACCATCTCGGCCGTGATCTTGTACTCCGCGCCCTCTTCCTTGTGCTCGGGCAGGTCGTACATCATCGAGAGCATGAGGTTCTCCACCTCCGCCCGCAGCGCCCGGGCGCCCACGTCGCGCGCCATGGCCTTGCGCGCGATGGCTCGAAGCGCCTCGTCGGTGAACTCCACGCGCGTGTTCTCGATCTCGAAAAATTTCTGGTACTGGCGGATCATCGCGTTGCGCGGCTCGGTGAGGATGCGGACCATCGCCTCCTCGTCCAGCGCGTCCAGCGCGGTGATGCACGGCAGGCGCCCCACGAACTCCGGGATCATGCCGAAGTGCACGAGGTCGTCCGGCTGGACCTGCGCCAGGACGTTGGTGTGCCCGGTGGGCGACTCGTCGGCGGCGTCTTCCGACCCGAAGCCGATGAGCTTCTTGCCGAGGCGCTTCTGGATGATGTCCTCCAGCCCGGAGAACGTTCCGCCGCAGATGAACAGGATGTGCGTGGTGTCCAGCTGGATGTACTGCTGCTCGGGGTGCTTTCGCCCGCCTTGGGGCGGCACGTTGGCGACGGTGCCCTCGAGCATCTTCAACAGCGCCTGCTGGACGCCCTCCCCGCTGACGTCGCGGGTGATGGAGACGTTCTGGCTGGTCTTTCCGATCTTGTCGATCTCGTCGATGTAGATGATGCCGCGCTCGGCGGCTTCCAGGTCCCAGTCCGCCGCCTGGAGCAGCTTGAGCAGCACGTTCTCGACGTCCTCTCCGACGTAGCCCGCCTCGGTGAGGGTGGTCGCGTCGCCGATGGCGAACGGCACGTGCAGCACGCGCGCCAGCGTCCGCGCCAGGAGGGTCTTTCCGCATCCGGTGGGCCCGAGCAGCAGGACGTTGGACTTGTCCAGTTCGACCTCGTCGGACTCGTCGCGGTCGGCCTGGGTGAGCCGCTTGTAGTGGTTATGCACCGCCACCGACAGCACGCGCTTGGCGAAATCCTGCCCGATGACGTACTGGTCGAGGAATTCCTTGATCTGCCGGGGGGTGGGAATCGTCGCGAACAGCGGTTTGGCCTGGGACGTCTTTCGCTGCTCCTGTCGGACGATGTTGTGGCACAGCTCCACGCAGTTGGAGCAGATGCTCACGCCGTTGGGCCCCTCGACGATGGGTCCGACCTCGTCGCCGCCGCGCTGGCAGAAGCTGCACACGCGCGCCCGCTTCCGGGGGGTCGTCGGGCCCCTGCCCTTGTTGTCCCCGCCGCCGTTGCCGTCTGTTGCGCTCATTTCCGCTCCCGATCCGGGCGCACAGAGGGCCCTTCCGGACCCCTGCCGCCATGATTCTTATCGTCATTTCCCGCCGCCGGCGTTACTTGCGATTTCGATCCGGCGGACGGTTCGCCCAGTCCCAGCGCCGCGTGCCGCAGGCGACGGTACTCTTCATCGGTCAATTGCCCCGCCCGATGAAGCTCCCGAAGCTCCTCGAGGGAAAAACTCGACCGTTTCTCGTCGATCCGGGCGTTGGCCCGCGACCACAGACGCAGCAGGATAGGGATACCCACCAAGCAGGCCAGAATCAAGACGCCGCTCCAGAGCAGCACGTCCGATTGCCCGTTGTCCGTCTTGGCCAAGATTGTAAGCGCCGCGAGACCCACGACCTGCATTGTAGTCCAATCGTGGCGCAATTCCGCGCATTTTTCACGCGGGTCCGGGCGAACCGCGCCGCGGCGCCTACCCGCTCCGCTGCCCGCGCAGTACAATGATTCCGTGGGCGACGAGACGGACAGTCCGCGGTTCTTCTGCGACGCGATGCTCGGGGGCCTGGCCCGCTGGCTCCGCGCGGCCGGGTACGACGCCCTCTACGAATACGGCATCGACGACGGCGATCTGGTCCGCCGCGCCGCGGCCGAGGGCAGGACGATCCTGAGCTGCGACGGCCCGCTGTTCGAGCGGAACGTCATCCGCAGCGGGCAGGTGCGCGCCCTGTACGTGCCGCAACAGTCGGCCAAGCACGACCAGCTCGCCTTCGTGCTGCGCGAATTGAGGCTGCCCCTCCGCCCGTCGCGGTGCATGGCGTGCGGCGGGGAACTGACCGAGCTGCCCCGCCACGCCGTGCTGGGCGAAGCGCCGCCGCTGGCCTTCCGCCGCTGCGAGCGGTTCTGGCGATGCGCGCGATGCGGAAAGCTCCTGTGGCGCGGAACGCACTGGCAGAAGATCACCCGCCGGCTGGCCGATCTCGCCCCATCTGCCGGGGAAGATTGAATCAGACGGAGGGTGGCACGGCTTGTTTGCAAGCCGTGTTCTCTGCGAATTCAAGCAACACGCTTTGCGAGCAAAGCGTGCCACCCGTCTGCGTGAATCACCGTCGAGGGGCTCTGAGCGGGCGCAAGCAAAGCCCCGCGCGGGGGTGGCACGGCTTGCTTGCAAGCCGTGTTCTTGCGGCGCTGCGTTTTCTCTGGCGGCGGCGACGGCAGGCGGATACAAGAAACGCGATTGCACGTTCCCCACGAGGACCGACATGAAGCTCTCCCGAAAGAGTGAATATGCGTGCCTGGCCCTGATCGACCTGGCCGAGAACTACTCCCAAGGGCTCGTCAAGGTCGCCGACATCTGCCGCCGGCAGGAGATTCCCAGGAAGTTCCTCGAGCAGATCCTCCTGCTGCTCAAGCACGCCGGGTACGTCCAGAGCACTCGCGGGTCCGAGGGGGGATACCGCCTGGCCAAGCCGCCCGAGAAGATTTCGCTGGCGGACATCCTCCGCCTGATGGACGGCGCGCTGGCGCCGGTGGAATCCGTCAGCCGGTACTTCTACGAACACACGCCCATCGAGCGCCAGCCCAAGCTCATCGAACTGTTCCGGGAAATCCGCGACTCCATCGCCGAGCGGATGGAAAAGACGACGCTCGCGGACCTGATCTGATTCGTAGCCCGTAGCCAGTAGTCGGGGGCCCGCCCGGATCAGTCGCGCAGCTCGACGTTCCAGTACGCCGCGTCGAGGAACTGTTTCCACGACTGGTACTTTTCGCTGGTGAGCTTGACGGTGACCACCGGGGAGCGCTTGGGCTTGACAGGTTCGGCGATGAGCCTCATGCGCGCCTCGCCGGGGGTGCGTCCGCCCTTGTGGACGTTGCACTTGACGCAGCAGCAGACGATGTTGGTCCAGTCGGTTCCGCCGCCCCGGCTGCGGGGCACCACGTGGTCGAGCGTCAGCTCGGACGTGGCGTACTTGCGCCCGCAGTACTGGCAGCGGTTCCCGTCGCGGGCGTAGATGTTGCGCCGGTTGAACTTCACCGGCTGGCGGGGCAGGCGGTCGTAGACCAGCAGGCGGACGATCTTCGGGACGGCCAGCTCGAACCGCACGCAGCGGATCCACTCGTGGTGCTCGCGCTCGTAGCGGGCGCGGTGCTCGCTGACCTCGCGCCACGAGTCGAAGTCGTAGGAGATGTATTCGCGGTCCTGGACGTGGACGATCTCGGCGATGCGCTTGAACAGCAGGCAGAACGCCCGCCGCGCGGAGACCACGCGGACCGGTGCGTAATGCCTGTTGAGCACCAGCACGTTGCTGTCCAACGCCGTGACTCCAGGGGCGAACATATCCATCGGCCTCCCTTGGTCGAACCACTATACGCCCCCGGGCCGCGGCGTGCAAGGGAAAGAGAAGAAGCTTCACGACCCCCATTTTCGATTTCGGATTTGGGATTTCGGATTGAAGAGCCCAAGGCACGCGCCGCGGCCGGGTGCCACCCTCAAACGCTGTCTGCTTGAGGGTGTCTTCCGCACGGCCAAGCAAACCGCGTTTGGCCGTGGCACCCATCCGCAATCCGAAATACTCCCCGTCCCGCCGCGCCCTGCCGGGGGAAAGGCACGCACACTCCCCGGGGCATGGTTTCCCTGTGGGGCTATTCCACCGAGACCAGTTGCAGACGGTGCTTGCGGGTCTTGAATTTGAGCACGGCGCCGGCCGCCCGGACCGTCACTTCCCCGGCGGTGCCCTTCTTGACCTGCGGCGCCTGCGCCGACGCCGCGCGGGTGAACACGCTGACCAGCAGCGCCCGGTCGGTCAGCCCGCCGGTGACTCGCAACACGTTGTCCGTCGCGTTGCCGGCCGTCTTGCGCGAGAGGATTTCCGCGCGGAGTTTGACGCTCCCGCCGACGGCGAAATGCAGCGCGCTGTTGCGCCCCTCGATCTTTCCGTCCAGGCCCGTGGCGCCCAGGCTCAGTCGCCCGGCCGTGTGCCAGAACAGCTCCACCGTCTCCGGCGAGCCGCTGGACAGTTCGTCCACGACGACCAGCGCGTGCCCGTCGCCGCGCGGGGGCCCGACTAGCAGCACCGCGTGACGGAGGAACGTGACGGACTCCCCGCACGCGTCGGCGGCGTCGCACGCCACCCACCGGCAGTTCCGCTCCGACTGCGCGTCCAGGATGTTCCCGCACGCGTCGATCGCGTGATCGCGCTGGGCGACCATGATCGTGTTGTGGGCGCACGCCTGAGCCTCGTAGAAGGAGTCGCGGTCGCGCGAGGAATACGACAGGCTGTGGGGCACGGCGCCGGGATCGGTCAGGAGCATCTCGCCGTCCACCTGGAGCTGGAGGGAGTTCATGTCCCGCTGGCTGTGGTTGGCGGACAGGTCGCCCGCCTTGACGGCCAGGTACATCCGCGGGCGGGGCCAATGGTCCGCCAGCGCCGCCCATCCGATCTCGTTGAAGACCTTGACCGTCTGGAGCTCCGGCTCGCCGGGCGGTTCGGTGTCGCCCGGGCGGAACAGCAGCCCCAGCCCCGCCGACGCCCATCCGCTGGTCGCCACGTCGTGGTGGAAGGCGTAGGTGTCCAGCCACCAGGCGACCTCGCGCAGGCCGTAATGCTGCGCCAGCAGGTAGAACGCCCCGAACAGCGGGACGGAGGGGTTGTCCCCGAAACTCGCCGGATGCCCGTTGGGGGTGAAGTAGACGCCGAACAGCCCGGTGGTGTCCATTCCGCGGGCGTGATAGATCGTCTGGTCGTCGTCGAGACGTCGGGCGGCCTCAGCCAGCAGCACCACGTAGCGCAGGGCGAAGCCCCAGTAGCCGGTGCCCTCGTCCCATCCGCCCTCGCGCCCGAGGGCGTCGAAGAAATGCTTCAGCCGCGATCTCGCGAGCTTGTACGCCTGCCGGGCGGCGGGTTCGTCGTCGCTCAGCGCCAGCGCCGCCAGTCCGCAGCCGCTGTTGACCACGGCGTTCCAGCTGTGATAGCACTCCGACCACCACTCGCGCGACGCGACGGCCTTGGCGTAGCCCTCCACCGCGCGCTTGCGGACGGCCTGGAGCACGCGCAGGCGGTCGGCCTCGCCGAGGTCTTCCCACAGCCAGTCCAGCCCGACCACCGCGCCGACGGCGGCCTCGGCCGTGCACAGGTCCACCGTCAGGCCCTTGTGGCAGGGGTCGGTCCAGGTGCTCCACCCGGCGAGGGTCTTGAGTTCCTCGATGGCGCGGTCGCGGAACGCCTGGTTGCGGTCGATGTGGTGGGCGATCAGCAGGTCCATGATGCGTCCCTGCGCGGTGCGGGCGGCGGTGACGGCGGCGCACCAGAGCCCCTGCTCGTACAGCGAGCGCCACTGCGCCTCGGTCACCGGCGCCGATTCCAGGATCAGCGAACAGCGCTTGCGCAGCGCGTCGTAGATCGTGTCGAAATGCTTTTTCGCGATCCGCTCGCGAAGCGAACAAAGCTCATCCCGCGTCGCCAGTATTCCGCGTTTCATGGATCCCGTCCTGAAAACAGATTGCCCGTCACTTCGGTCCGTGGTTCAGGATATTCCCCCGCGAGCCCGAGTGCAAGGGGAGCGCCGCGGTCAGGGACGGCGCAGGCCGTACTTGCGCATCCGGTATCGGACGTTGTCGCGGGTGATGCCCAGGCTGCGGGCGGCGAGGGTCTGGTTCCAGCCCGCCTGCTCCAGGGCGCGCAGGACCATCGCCCGCTCCGTCGCCGCCAGCGCCGAGCCCGCCGGCGGCGCCTCGCCCGCGCCGCCGAGTTCCTTCGGCAGGTGCTCCACGCGGATGACGCGGTCGGCGGACTCGCCCGCGCAGCACAGCAGGCAGGCGCGCTCGAGGATGTTGCGCAGCTCGCGGACGTTTCCGGGGAAATCGTAGGCCGACAGCGCCGCCAGGGCCTCATCCGAGAGCGCCGGCGCGGGCCCGCTCTGCCCGGCCGGGATGCATCGAAGGAAATGCGCCGCCAGCAACGGCACGTCCTCGCGCCGGTCGCGCAGCGGCGGCAACTCGATGGGAAAGACGTTCAGTCGGTAGAACAGGTCCTCGCGGAAGCGCCCCGCGCGCATGGCGGCGGACAGGTCGCGATGCGTCGCCGCGAGGATCCGCACGTCGCATCCGATGGTCTGCGTGCCGCCGACGCGCACGATCTCCCGTTCCTGGAGGACGCGCAGGAGCTTGACCTGGATCCCGCCGGACAGCTCGCCGATCTCGTCGAGGAAGATCGTGCCGCCGTCGGCCAGCTCGAACCGCCCGAGCTTCCGCTGGACCGCGCCGGTGAACGCGCCGGCCTCGTGCCCGAACAGCTCGCTCTCCAGCAGGGTCTCGGGCAGCGCGGCGCAGTTGACGGCGATGAACGCGCGGTCCGCGCGCGGGCTGTTGGAGTGGATCACCTTGGCGGCGAGATCCTTTCCCGTGCCCGTCTCGCCCAGCAGCAGCACGGTGGCGCCCGACCGGGCGACGCGGCGGATCATCTCGCGCACCTCGCGCATCGGCGGGCTGTCGCCCAGCAGTTCCCGCTCGCCCGCCATCGACGCCTTCAGCCCGCAGTTCTCCCGCTCCAGTCGGTCGTACGACTGCGCGTTGGTCACCGCGATGGCGGCGAGGTTCGCGAAAATCCGGATGAGCTGGCGGTCGGACTCGGAAAAGTGCGTCGCCTGGACCGGGTTGAGCACCTCCACCACGCCCAGCGTTTTGCCCTTGTGCACCAGCGGGCCGGCGACCAGGCTGCGCGTCTCGAACGACGTCATCTGGTCGATGTCCTTGTAGTGCGCGCGGTCGGAGGCCACCTCGTTGACCACCTCCGCCCGCCCGGTGCGCATGACCTTTCCGGAAATGCCCAGCCCCTCGTCGTACTCCACCCCCAGCAGGCGGTCGGCGCGGTCGCCGACGGCGGCCATGAATACCTGCTTGCCCCGCGCCTTGTCCAGGAGGATGACGCTGGAGGCCTCGGCCTTGAGGACGGCCGCCGCGGCGCGGGCGATGGCGGCAAGGGTCTCCTCGAGCCCGTGCGCGTCGTTGATGACGGCAGAGGCGTCCACCAGGGCGCCGAGCGCCTCGGCCGACAGGTCTCTCGTGCCTTCGACAGCCATGGGCGTCGAGTATCCTCGCGCGGGCGCCCGTCGGCAAGAAAGAATTGACCGCGCCGACGAGCGCGGCCTATCATGAATTGCTTGCCCGGCTGCCCGCCGGGCGCAGGAACCGAAGCCCGTGCCCGAGGCGCCGAAACCCAACCCGCAACCCGCCGACACCGAACTGCTCCGGCGCCACCTGGAAGGCGACGAGACGGCCTTCGCCGCGCTCGTCGGACGGTACCGAAAGGAACTGTTCAACTTCCTGGCCCGGTTCACCGGCGATGCGGCGCTGGCAGAGGACGTCTTCCAGGAGACGTTCCTCCAGGTTCACCTTTCGGCCGGGGCGTTCGACATGGACCGCCGGCTGAAGCCCTGGCTGTTCACGATCGCCGCCAATAAGGCCCGCGACGCCCTGCGGGGGCGCTCCCGCAGGCAGGCGGCGCCGCTCGACGCCCAGGTCTCCGACGACCAGCGGGGGTCCTACGCCGACCTGGTGCCTTCGGAAATTCCTTCCCCGGAGCATTTCCTGGCGAACCTGGAGACCCGCCAGGCCGTACAGAACGTGGTGATGGAGATGCCGGAGAACCTCCGCATCGTCCTGCTGTTGAGCTACTTTCACGACATTTCGTACCAGGAAATTTCCGAGATGCTGAACGTGCCGCTCGGGACGGTCAAATCGCGGCTGCACGCCGCGGTAAGAACGTTCGCGGAGCGGTGGAAGACCGTTGCGGAGCGAGACCGCCATGATTGATCGCGCCCAGGATGAAGCCCTGCTGATCGACGAGTTGCTGGGCCGTTGCGACGCCGCGACGGCCGAGCAGGTCCGCCGCCGACTGGCGGAAGACGAGTCGTTCCGCGGCCTGCGCGGCGACCTGTCCCGCGCGCTGGGGGCGCTGGGGCTGTTGACGGAACGCGAGCCGCCGGAGACGCTCGTCAACGACACGCTCGCGCGGGTCCGGGGCGCCCGGCGGACCGAGGCGCTGCTGGCCCGCGAGGAAATCCGCCGCGGGGTCGTCCGCCCGACGTTCTCCTGGCGGGAACTGACCACGCTGGCGGCCGCCGTGGTGGTGCTGGCCGCCATCTTCGTGCCCTCCATCCGCGAGGCGCGCCGGCAGGCGGTCGTCGCCCAGTGCGCGTCCAACCTCGGACGCATCGGAACCTCGCTCCAGAACTTCGCCCTGTCCAACGACGACCGGCTCCCCTCCGTCTCCACCGGTCGCCATCGCTGGCTCGGCGGAAACGGCGAGCCCGCCGTCAGCAACTCCCAGGCGCTGTTCCGCCTCGTCCGCGACGGGTACGAGGGCTCCCCGGTGGTCTTCCAGTGCCCTGCCGTGCCGGGACGCAGCTTCGTCGTCGAGAGCGGGATGATCGACTTCCCCTCGCAGGAGCAGGTCGCCTACTCCTACCAGCACGCCATCGGCCCGACGGCCCTGCGCATCACCGATCCGGTCCTGGCGAACGTGGCGGGGCAGATGGCGATCCTCGCCGACCGCACGCCGCTGTTCGAGCGCGGGCGCTTCCAGCGCCAGGCGATGGACAGCCCCCTGAGCCCCAACCACGACGGGCGCGGGCAGAACGTGCTCTACCTGGACATGCACGTGCAGTGGCAGCCGACGGCCGACGCCGGCGTCCGGGGAGACAACATCTTCCTGGCCAACGGCGTGCGGGACTACCAGGGCACCGAAACCCCCGGCGGGCCGACCGACACGTTCCTGCTGCCCGCCCACTCCGGACGATAAAGCAAAACAACATGAACCGCAGAGACCGCGGAGGACACAGAGGAATCAGCTTTTTTGCATAAGAGCGCCTAACTCCGAAAAGGCGCCAACTCTTTTTCCATTCAGCCCGAAGGGCTTCCCGAAAACCACAAGATAAAGCATTATCCAAAATCCGGAGACCGCAGAGAAGGAAATGGTTTCCTGGTTCTCTTCGCTCTGCGTTCTCTGGGCCCTCCGCGGTGAGTCTGTTTGTTTGTAGACCCGCTCCGCTGCGCTTTGACACCCCTCGGCGCGGATTCTACAATTGCGTCCATGAAACGGGCGACACGGGCGACGGTCTGGCTGTGCGGCGCGGCGGTGCTGGCGTGCGCCCTCGGCGCGCGCGGGCAGGCGACGAGCCAGCCGGACTCGGCCCCGGCGACGGCGCCGGCAGAACCGGCGCCCCCCACCCTCCACGAAACGCTGCAATTCACGCCCGAGCAGCAGGCGGTCCTCGACGACCTGCGCCCCGAGCGGTTCACCCACTCGGCCGCGAGGGTCCTGCCCCCCGCCCGCAAGGACTTTCCCATCCTCCTGTCCCAGGTCGCGCGGATGCCCGAGCTGTCCCCGGCGGACTGGGCGGCGCTCGACCAGCCGGCCTATGCGAACCTCGTGCGGGAACCGGAGCGATACTTCGCCCGCCCGGTCCGAGCGAACGTCATCGTGTTCGCCTTCCGCAAGCTCGAGGTCAACGACGGAATGGTTCCCTCGCGTCACTGGCCGAAGGACCGCCCCGTCTGGCTGCTGCAATGCATGAACGCCGACGCGGACCGCCCGGTGCTCGAACCGCTGGAGGTTTACACGACGTGCGACCCGGCGGGCGTGCTGGGGCGGGCGGACTTCTCCAGCGGCGACCAGGAGCAGAACTATAAGCTCCCCGGTCGCCAGGCGCGCGTCGCGGGGGTGTTCTACGGGCATCTTCGCGCCCGCGACCGCGGCGAAAAAGGCCGCCCTCCCACCGAGCGGACCTACCCCGTGCTGCTGGCCTGGCAGATGGAAAAGACCGTCCAGACCCAGCCCGCCGGCGAGACCAACTGGGGCTTGCAGGGCATCCTGCTGGCGCTGGCGATCCTGCTGGCGGGGTTCGTGATGCTGAAGCGCATGACCCGCCGCCGGCCGGTCAAAACGCCCGAGGACGCCTACCGCCCCCAGCGGTTTGAATCGGACGCCCCGCCCGAGGCGACCGAACCCCCCGCCGACGAGGGCGAGGTGGACCCCGCGCTCCGCGCCGCGGCGGAGCAGTTCCGCAAGGAAAACCCGTCATGACGGCAGAACGAACCATCCCGGTGAACCTCGGCGAGCGAAGCTACGCGGTGCGCGTGGGCGCGGGCCTGCTGCGCAAGCTGACCCCCGAAACGCTGGGCGCGCGGGACGTGCGGACGGTCGCGGTGATCTCGGAAAAGCACGTGGCCGAGTTGTACGCGGCGGGTGTGCTGGAGGCGCTGCGGTCGGCCGGCGCGTCGGCGAGGCTGCTGACCTTCCCCGCCGGCGAGCAGCACAAAACGCTGGCGACGTACGCCAAACTGATGGACGAGCTGCTGGGCGGCGGACCGCCCATCGACCGCCGGACGCTCGTGGTGGCGCTGGGCGGGGGCGTGACGGGCGACCTGGCCGGGTTCGTCGCCGCCACCGCGCTGCGCGGCCTGCGCTGGGCGCAGTGCCCCACGACGCTGCTGGCCGACGTGGACGCCAGCGTGGGGGGCAAGACGGCCGTCGACCACCCCGCGGGCAAGAACCTCGTCGGCGCGTTCCACCAGCCGGCGGGAGTGCTGATCGACGTCGAGACGCTCCGCACCCTCCCCGCGCGCGAGCTGCGCAGCGGGTTGGCCGAGTGCGTCAAGCACGCCGTCATCCGCGACGCGGACCTGCTGGGCTTCCTCGAGCGCCGGGCCGAGGCGCTGCTGGCCTGCGCGCCGGGCGAGATGATCGAGCTGGTCGCGCGGAACGTGGCGATCAAGGCGGCCGTCGTCGCCGCCGACGAGACCGAGCACGGCGAGCGCGCCCACCTGAACTTCGGGCACACCATCGGGCACGCCATCGAGACGTTCGCCGGGTACGGGCAAATCACCCACGGCGAGGCCGTGGCGCTGGGCATGACGGCTGCGAACCACGTCGCCGTCGCCCGCGGGATGCTCGACGCCGCGGCGGCCAAGCGCGTCGGCGCGGCGCTGGAACGCCTCGGACTGCCCACCCGGCACGACGCGCTCGACGCCGACGAAATCTGGCGGATCATGCAGCACGACAAGAAGAACGTCGGCGGGAAGGTGCGGATGATCCTCGCCCGCGCGATGGGGCAGGTGGAGATCTTCGACGACCTCTCGCCCGACGAAGTCCGCCAGGCCGTCGCGAGCCTGCGGTGACGAAGAACAGTCCACGAATTACACGAATTTCACGAAAAAACAGGACTGCGGACTGAGCGGGTGCCACCCTCAAGCGTCGTGTGCTTGAGGGTGTCTTCCGCACGGTCAGGCAAACAGCGCTTGACCGTGACGCCCCCTGAAGCCTGTAGCCT
The DNA here is from genome assembly GCA_029553505.1 of Planctomycetota bacterium. Lineage (GTDB taxonomy): Bacteria > Planctomycetota > Phycisphaerae > SM23-33 > SM23-33 > UBA12270. Next base: position 3,632 of record JAKPKY010000245.1, on the reverse strand, counting down.
TTAGTCTGTAGCCTGAGGTTCGAACCGATGAAATCCGAAATCGAAACTCCGAAATCGAAAATCGACCTGTCGGTGGAGATCGCGGGCGTGAAGCTGGCCAATCCGCTGATGACAGCCAGCGGGACATGCGGCTACGCCGACGAGTACGCCGACTTCGTGGACCTGCGCCAGCTCGGGGCGTTCGTGACGAAGTCCATCACGCGCCAGCCCCGCGCGGGCAACGAATATCCTCGCGTGGTCGAGACCCGCGCGGGAATGCTCAACGCCATCGGGCTGGCGAACGTGGGGCTGGAGCGGTTTGTCGCCGAGAAGGTTCCGCTGCTGGAAGCCATTGGCCTGCCCGTATTTGTGAACGTCGCCGGCACGACGATCGACGATTACGTCGCGGTGGCCCAGGCCTTGCGCGACGTGAAGATCGTCCGCGGGCTGGAGTTGAACATCTCCTGCCCGAACGTCAAGGCCGGGGGCATCCAGTTCGGGGTGGACCCGGCGCAGGTCACGCGGATCACGCGGGAGATCAAGTCCGTCGCGGGCAAGAACATCCTGATCGTCAAGCTCTCGCCGAACGTGACGGACATCACGCAGACGGCCGAGGCCGCCGTCACCGGCGGCGCCGACGCCCTGAGCCTGATCAACACCTTCACCGCGATGGCGATCGACGTGGAGAAGCGCCGCCCGATCCTGGGCAACGTCACGGGCGGGCTGTCCGGGCCCGCCATCCGCCCCGTCGCCGTGCACATGGTCCACCGCGTCTACACCCGCGTGGCCAGGCCCGCCGGCGTGCCGATCATCGGGATGGGCGGAATCCAGTACGCCCACGACGCGCTGGAGTTCCTGCTGGCCGGGGCAACGGGGCTGGCCGTCGGGACCGCCCTGTTCGTCAACCCCGCCTGCCTCGTAGCCATCCGCGACGGGATCGCCGAGTACCTCACCCGGCACGGCTGTCGCAGCGTCCGGGAGATCATCGGCGCGTTGGAAACGCCCTAAGGGGGCGCCCCGCCGCCTGTCCCGTCCGGCGGGCCGAGCGTCCGAAGGGCGCATCTTCCGCAAATTCCGGCGATTGCCGCGCTAACGCTTCCCCCCGCCCGGTCCAGCGTATATAATGCCAGCGGTTCGTTCGGCGGAGAAATCTATGCGTGTCTTCATGCTCGGGTGGGAGTTCCCCCCGTTCATCAGTGGCGGTCTGGGCACCGCCTGCTACGGGATGACCAAGGGCCTGGACGAAATCGGCGTCCAGGTCGTCTTCGTGCTTCCGACGGCAGTGCCCGTCAGCGCGGCCAGTCACGTGGCGTTCCGCACGCCGGCAGACCTGGCCTCGCCCGAGGTGCAGGCGGTCCGCGCGTCGCGCAAGGCCCGCACCGAGACGTTCGAGCGCGTGGAGTTCCACCGCGTTCCTGCCGTGCTCCAGCCCTACGGAACCCCCGAGAGCTTCGAGCAGGCGATCCGCAACCTGGAGAGCCGCCAGGCCGAAGACGTGTTCTACCACTATTCGCACGAGGGCTCGCATCCGCCCCACGCGGCGGCGCCCCAGCCGCAGGCGCTGCCCAGCGGAACGTTCGTCTCCGGCGCGGGAGCCAATTACGCCGGCGATCTGTTCTCGCAGATTTACCGCTACGCCCGCATGGCGACGGAGATCGCCGAGGCCTCCCAGTTCGACGTGATCCACGCGCACGACTGGATGACGTACCCGGCGGGCCTGGCGGTGGCGGCCGCCACCAAGAAGCCCCTCGTCGTGCACGTTCACAGCACCGAGTTCGACCGCTCCGGGGAGAACATCAACCAGCAGGTCTACGACATCGAGCGTATGGGAATGCACGGCGCCGACCGGGTGGTCTGCGTCAGCTACCTGACGCGGAGCATCGTCCTGTCGCGCTACGGCGTGCCCGCCGCCAAGACCGAGGTCGTCTACAACGCCGTCGAGCTGCCCGACAGCGACCAGTGGGAGATGACGCCGATCCGGCACACCGAGCGGATCGTGCTGTTCCTGGGGCGCGTGACGATGCAGAAAGGCCCGGAATACTTCCTGCAGGCCGCCGCCAAGGTGGTCCAGAAGTTCAAGAACGTGCGGTTCGTGATGGCCGGCAGCGGGGACATGATCACGCGGATGATCCGCCTGGCCGCCGACCTGAAGATCGGGCGCCACGTCACCTTCACCGGTTTCCTGCGCGGAAAGGACGTCGACCAGGTCTTCCGGATGGCCGACCTGTACGTCATGCCGTCGGTGTCCGAACCGTTCGGAATCGCCCCGCTCGAGGCGCTCAGCCACAACGTCCCGGTCATCATCTCCAAGCAGTCCGGCGTCAGCGAGGTGCTCACCCACGCGCTGAAGGTGGATTTCTGGGACATCGACGAGATGGCCAACAAGATCCTGGCGGTGCTGCGCCACCCGCCGCTCCAGCGGACGCTGCGCCAGCACGGGCACATCGAGCTGCGGAAGCTCTCCTGGCGGGACAGCGCCCAGCAGCTCAAGGGAATCTACGAGGCGATGGCCGCCCCGGCGTGAAAATCCGCTCTTGGGGACGATTTTCCTTGACCCCATGGCCCCCGATTGGCGATTTATAGCGTTATGGCATCGGTGGTATTTTATTTCCAGGTGCACCAGCCCTACCGGCTGCGGCGATACACGATTTTCGACAGCGACGCGAACTATTTCGACGACAAGAAAAACGCCGAGATCGCCCGCAAGGTCGCCGACAAGTGCTACCTGCCCGCCAACGCCGTCATCGAGGACCTCATCCGCCGGCACGACGGGCGCTTCCGCGTCAGCTATTCCCTGACCGGCACCGTCATCGACCAGTTCCGGCGCTGGGTCCCCGAGGCGTTGGACAGCTTCAAGCGCCTCGCCGAGACCGGATGCGTGGAATTCATCTGCGAGACGTACTACCACTCGCTGGCGTTCCTCTACAACCGCAACGAATTCGTCGCCCAGGCGCGGATGCACCGCAAGCTGATGCAGGACCTCTTCGGGCAGATGCCGCGGGTCTTCCGCAACACCGAGCTGACGTACAACAACGACGTCGCCGGCGCGGTCGAGGAAATGGGCTTCGACGCCATTCTCACCGAGGGCGCCGACCACATCCTGGGCTACCGCAGCCCGAACTTCCTCTACAACCCGCCGAACTGCTCCCGCCTGCGGATGCTGATGAAGAACTACCGCCTGTCCGACGACATCGCCTTCCGGTTCGGCAACCGCGGATGGGCCGAGTGGCCCATGACGGCAGAGAAGTTCACCCACTGGGTCGACCAGATCAACGGAAACGGGTACGTCTGCAACCTGTTCATGGACTACGAGACGTTCGGCGAGCACCAGTGGGCCGACACGGGCATCTTCGAGTTCCTCCGGGCGCTGCCCGCCTGCGTGCTGGCGACGCGGAAGAACGACTTCCTGACGGTCTCGGAGGCCGTCGCCCGCTACCCCGCCGTCGGCGAGGTGGACGTGCCGCACATGATCTCCTGGGCGGACACCGAGCGGGACCTGTCGGCCTGGCTGGGCAACAGCATGCAGGCCAACGCCCTGCACGACGTCTACGCCCTGGCCGACGAGGTGATGGCCAGCGAGGACATCCCGCTGATCGGCGATTGGCGCAAGCTCCAGACCTCGGACCATTTCTACTACATGTGCACCAAGTGGT
>JAKPKY010000240.1 GCA_029553505.1 Planctomycetota bacterium | reverse complement strand
GGCGGCTGCGCGGGCGGCGGCGTCCGAGAAGATGGAGCGCGTGCGCGCCGACGTGAGGGCGGTTCTGGGCCTGTGACGCGGATCGTCCTGCTCGCCGGAGCGTCCGGGAGCGGCAAGTCGCGCCTGGCGCGCGCCGCCCACGCGCTGGTCGTCCGCCTGGACGACTTCTACGTGGACGCCGACGCGCCCGGCCTACCACGGACGCCGCACGGCTTCGTCGACTGGGACGACGTCCGCACCTGGGACGCCGCCGGGGCGGCCGGGGCCCTCTCGTCGCTGCTGCGCCAGGGCTTCGCGGACCTGCCCGACTACTCGATCTCGGAGTCGCGGCGCACCGGGTGGCACCGGCTCGACCTGGACGGGCATGAACTCGTCATCGCCGAGGGCATCTTCGCGATCGAACTGCTCCCCGTCGCCAGGGCGCAGGGGCTGCCCGTCGAGGCGCTGTACCTCGACAGGTCCCCGGCCCTGGTGGCGTGGCTGCGGCTGCGGCGCGACCTGCAGGAGCGCCGCAAGTCGCCGGCGGTGCTGGTCCAGCGCGGCCTCGACCTGTGGCGCGCCCAGCCGGAGCTGAAGCGCCGAGCCCTGGCCGCGGGATTCCGGCCGGTCACGATGCGCCAGGCGCTGGCGCTCCTGAGCCGGATCGACTCCGTCCGGGCGTAGGAGGCCGCCCGACGGGGCACGTTTCGTCACCCCGACGCTGTGCCAGGATGGCGCGTATGCGCGCCCACGCCAGCCACGAAACCGTCCTCATCGGCGAGGGGCCTCTCGCCCTGGACGCCGTCGTCGCCGTCGCCCGCCACGACGCCCGCGTCGCGTTCGCGCCCGGCTGCCTGGCCGGCCCGGTCGCGGAGTCCCGGCGCCGCGTCGAGGCGCTGGCCGCGTCCGAGGAGCCGCACTACGGGGTCTCGACCGGCTTCGGTGCGCTCGCCACGAAGCACATCCCCGCCGAGAAGCGGGCGCAGCTGCAGCAGAGCCTGATCCGGTCGCACGCGGCGGGCTCGGGGCCCGAGGTCGAACGCGAGGTCGTGCGGGCGATGATGCTGCTCCGGCTGGCGACCCTGGCCACCGGACGCACCGGGGCGCGTCCGATCGTGCTCGAGACCTACGCGGCGGTGCTGAACACCGGCATCACGCCGGTCGTGCACGAGTACGGGTCGCTGGGCTGCTCGGGCGACCTGGCGCCGTTGGCGCACTGCGCTCTGGCGCTGACCGGGGAGGGCGTGGTCCGCGACCCGGCCGGACGCCGGCGTCCCGCGGCGGAGACGCTCGCCGAGGCGGGGATCGAGCCGGTCGTGCTCGTCGAGAAGGAGGGGCTCGCCCTCATCAACGGCACCGACGGCATGCTCGGCATGCTGGTGCTCGCGCTGAACGACCTGGGACGCCTCGTCACCACCGCCGACATCGTCGCGTCCATGTCCGTGGAGGCCCTGCTGGGCACCGACCACGTGTTCGCGGCCGACCTGATCGCGCTGCGTCCGCACCCGGGACAGGCGGCGTCCGCGGCCAACATGCGGGCGGTCCTGGCCGGATCGCCGATCATGGCGAGTCACCAGGTGCCGGACTGCCCTATCGTCCAGGACGCCTACTCGCTGCGCTGCTCGCCGCAGGTGGCGGGCGCCGTCCGGGACACCCTCGACCACGCGCGGCGGGTCGCCGGCTGGGAGCTGGCGTCCGCCATCGACAACCCGGTCGTGACGCTCGACGGGCGGGTGGAGTCGAACGGGAACTTCCACGGGGCGCCGGTCGCCTACGTGCTCGACTTCCTCGCGATCGCGGCCGCGGACCTGGCGTCCATCTCGGAGCGGCGCAGCGACCGGTTCCTGGACGCCAAGCGCAGCAACGGCCTGCCGCCGTTCCTCGCGGACGACCCCGGCGTCGACTCGGGCCACATGATCGTGCAGTACATGCAGGCGGGGGTGGTCGCCGAGCTGAAGCGGCTGGCTGTGCCGGCCTCGGTGGACTCGATCCCGAGCTCGGCCATGCAGGAGGACCACGTCTCCCTCGGCTGGCACGCCGGACGCAAGCTGCGCCGCAGCGTCGACGGCCTGACAAGGGTGCTGGCCGCCGAGGCGCTCACCGCGGCCCGGGCGCTGGACCTGCGTCCGGACGCCCCCGCCCCGGCCACGGCGGCGGTGCGGGATGCCATCCGCGCCCTGGTCGCCGGGCCCGGACCCGACCGGTTCATGGCCCCCGAGATCGAAGCCGTCGTCGGCCTTGTCGCGTCCGGGGCGCTCGTGGACGCCGCCGAGGCGGTCGCCGGCGAGCTCCGGTGACCTACCTGGACGCCTTGTTGACGGCGTCCAGGAACGCCTGGAGCTTGATCGCCGCGATCGTATAACCCTCGGTTTCGATCGTCCGGGCCCCCGGAAGCTCCTCCAAAGGCCCGTACCACTCGAACTTGGGCGTCGCTTGATCCCACCAGCAGCCCGCGTCGCTGATGATCATGAGATCCCCGACAACGGGCGTGATGGTGAGTTGAAGGGCCGCCGGCGCCTTGTCTGCGCGAGGCAGCGCGACGCCAATCACCTGCCCGTCGGGGGCCCAGAGGCTACCGTTCTGCCACTGCGGCCCTGGTGTTCCTTCGCTTGTCGGCCCACCCCGAATCCAGCCTTCACGCAGGTCGAGTCTGGGCCCAGCCAGAATCTGCACCTGCGACAATCGGACCCGAGTGACCGGCGCGGATTCCACGAGCATCGAGTCCGTGGGCACAACAGAAGCAACCCCCCGGAAGATCGTTCCCCCGGACGCCAGGACCTGCTTGGTGAAGGCCGTGTAGTCCACGGCATCCACGCATGCCATGGCTGCAACCGCGCCACTCGGTAACGGATAGTGCGGATTCCGCCAGGACAGATCATAGGTCGGCACAGGGACAAGCGTCCTGGTGAGACCTCCGGATGGACTTGACGGAGACGTTTTCGAAGGTGTTGACATCGCCGCCGGCAGGCCAGTACACCCACCCAACAAAGAACTGGCAATCAAGGCTGCACAGATCACGGCCGAAGCGCGACTAGACACATCTTCTCCCAACTCGCAACTAGGGTGGAGGCAGATTCGGACAACAAACTGCGCGACCATCTGTTCGATAGGTCAACACCGGACCCCCACTGTCGCCTTTGGCCGCGGCGATGCCAACAGGTCCGGCCGGCCGGCCGACCGGGGCCATGAAGCCGCCAGCCGCGAAGTTGGGGAAATCAACTGTACGCGTGGCGGCCGCCACCACATTCGCCTCCTTCAAAGAGACAGGAATGTCAGTAGCTCCCTTTAGCATCGAGGCCGCCTTCATCGAGGCGTTGGCGGGCAGCCCTCCAGAGGGTTTCACCAAGGCCACGAAGCCGTCGTCGTCACGATTGATATCAGATAGGCCGATCAAATCGAAGCCCAGGCTCCGCAGTGTCTGCCCTTGGGATTGGACGGCCGCATGAGCGCGGCCCAGCTCATCCCGGGAGAACTTCGAGGAAACGATGGTCAACTTGACCCCCAGTTCGGTCGCCTGAGAGGTCAGGTCCGCCTGAACCTTCGCGGGCATGTTGTGCCATTTCACTTCCAGCGCCCGGTTCTCCACGTCATGGAAGGAGGCGATGTAGCCGGCCTGGATCAGGCCCGGATTCTTCTCGATGGAACTGGAGAAGTCATCCAGCACACCTTGGTTGGCGATCAGGACTTTGTCGTGGCTCGGGTCTTTCGGCTCAGCGAGCACCGGCGAGGCCGTCGCAAGACTGAGCGCGACACAGACGATCACTGACGCGACAAGG
>JAKPKY010000234.1 GCA_029553505.1 Planctomycetota bacterium | reverse complement strand
CCTGGCGCAGGCCAGCAGCCTGGCGCAGGGCAGCAACCCGGTGCGGGTCAACAGCCTGGCGCCGGGCTGCTGCCCTGCGCCAGGCTGTTGACCCGCGCCGGGTTGCTGCCCTGCGCCAGGCTGCTGGCCTGCGCCAGGCTGTTGACCCGCGCCGGGTTGCTCGCCCGCGCCAGGTTGCTGGCCTGCGCCAGGCTGTTGGCCCGCGCCAGGCTGCTGGCCCGCGCCAAGCTGCTGGCCTGCGCCAGGTTGCTGGCCCGCGCCAGGCTGTTGGCCCGCGCCAGGTTGCTGGCCGTCGGCAGGTTGCTGCCCCTCACCTGGTTTCTGTCCCTCCGCAGGTTGCTGACCGTCGGCCGGCGGATTTTGCGCCCCGCCGTCCGCGGGCTTCGGTTCCTCGGCGGGTTGCTGCCCCTCGACGGGTTTCTTGTCGCCGGTGAGCACGTCCAACTTGGCCGCGTCGCGCTGGATCATGTCGAGCAGCTCTTTCGCCGCCTGCCGGGCGGCGGAGGCGTCGGCGACCTGCCGGCCCGGGGCGCTGGCGGGCGATTCGCCGCGGGCGAGTTCCTCGCCGCGGGCGGCCTCCCTGGCGGCTTCCTTCGCGGCCGCGATCTGCGGATCGGGCTCCGCGATCTTCAGTTCGAAGCTCGCGCTGCGCCCGACCTGTCCGACGCTCCCGTCGGGCAGGGGGCAGAAGTCCCTCGCCTCGACCCAGCAGGTGAGGATCTGCCCCGCGCGACCGAGGGACTCGACGGGCAGGGCGCCGTCGACGGGCGGCGCCTTGGCGCCCGGCGTGGCGAAGGCCGCCAGCGGGATCCGCCGCTCGGCGCCGCCCCCGACCGGCCGCAGGACCAGCGCGAGCTCGGCCACCCCGTAGCGCGGGTCGCTCGCCTCGCCGGCCAGCCGCAGCGTGTCATTGACCGCCAGCGACAGGTCCCGCGCGGGTTCGGTGAGCGTGACGCGCGGCGGCTCGTCGGTCAGCGGGCGGACGTCGTACCAGATCGACGCGCCGTGGACGCTCTCGTGCTCGCCGTCCCAGACGATGCGGTACTGGTCCGCCCCGGCGACGGGCACGGGCGCCGACAGGACCGTCCCGGCGACCTTCATCGCCTGTGACGGTGAGTTGCGGAACTCCAGCGACGCGCGGACGGCGTTCTGGTTGGCCAGCGCCTCCAGCTCGACGCGCATGCCGGGCAGCGCCTCGATGCGCCGGTCCGTGCTGACGGAGACTTCCTGTCCGGTGTAGGCCGGCCAGTGATAGCGCACCGTGATCTCGCGCAGGGCCGGGGCGGGCAGGACCTTCAGGCGGAAGAGCCTGCTGGTCGCGTCGTTGCACTGAACGAGGCAGGCGGCTTCGGCGGCGTGTGCCTCGGCCGCCGACCAGCGGGCGGCGAACGTCCGCGAACCGCCGTCGCTGTCGCCCGCCTGCATCGTCAGCGAATCCTGCTGGAGGAAGGTCTTTCCGCCGTCGCGGGAGATTTTCAGCGTGGCGGGCCCCTCGGGGCGGCGGATGCGGGCGACGAAGTCCACCGGCTGGCCCGAGACCGCCACCGCGCCCGAGGCGCTTTCCAGCGAGAGGATCTCCGTGCGCGTGGGAGGCGAAACCGCGTCGTCGCCGAACGCCCGCTGGAGCGACGGAAGCACCGCCTTGGGCGACACTGCGCAGTATAGCGCGAACGCGGCCGCCGCGATCCCGCAGACCACGGCGCTCCAGCGGATCCCCCGCGTCGCTACCGCGCCCTCCACGTCCGTCGCGGCGACTTCCTGCGCGGCGTGCCGGCGGATCGCCGCCAACAGCGCCCCGCTGACGCGCGCGTCGCCGGCGAGCTGGAGCGATGCCGTCAGGTCGTTGCGGAAATCCGGATGCGCCCGCTCGATCATCCGCGCGACGTACAGGTCGTTGATGCGGCGCGCCAGGGGGTAGAGGATCGTCCAGGCCGTCAGGGCCCCGATCGAAAGCAGGAACAGCCAGCGGAGCGCCGCCCGCGCCGGGCCCGAAAGCCCGCCCGGCACGAAATGGTCCGCCACGACGATTGCCAGGAGCATCCCCGTCGCCACCGCCAGCACCAGAAGCGCCGCGCTGGCCAGGCCCACCAGGCGCAGACGATGCTTGGTCATCCGCAGGGCGTATTCCAGGAACAGCTCGCTGTTGCTCTTTTCGCCGGCCATGCGCGCGCTCCTTCCCCGTCAGATGCCTGTTATTGTAACGTCCGGGAAGGGCAAAAGTTCCCCAATTCCCCCGCCCGCCGCTCCCCCGGGCAACCGTCAGCCTTCGAACCGCTTGACCAGCAGGCAGGCGTTGTGCCCGCCGAAGCCGAAGCTGTTGGACAACACGATGTCCACCTTCGCCTCGCGCGGGGTCTTGGGGACGTAGTCGAGGTCGCACTCGTCGTCGGGTTCCTCGAGGTTGAGGGTGGCCGGAATGACGCCTTGGGCGATGGCGAAGGCCGAGGCGATCAGTTCCACCCCGCCCGAAGCGCCCAGCAGGTGTCCGGTGCTGCTCTTGGTGGACGAGACGGCCAGCCCGTTGCGGGCCCAGTCGCCGAAGACGCGCTTGATCGCGCGGGTTTCGGCCAGGTCGCCCAGTTCGGTGCTGGTGCCGTGGGTGTTGATGTATCCGACGTCCTCGGGGGCGATTTTCGCGTCGGCCAGCGCCCGGCGCATCGCCAGGACGGCGCCGTGGGCCTCGGGGTCCGGGGCGGTGATGTGGTATCCGTCGCCGCTGGCGCCGAAGCCGATCAGCTCGCAGTAAATCTTCGCGCCGCGCTTGCGGGCGCGCTCGAGTTCCTCGACGACGACGATTCCGGCGCCCTCGGACAGCAGGAATCCGTCGCGCCCTTTGTCGAACGGCCGGCTGGCGTGCTCGGGGTCGTCGTTGCGGGTGCTCAGTCCCTTCAAGGCGCAGAAGCTCGCCAGACCGATGGGCGTGAGGGCGGCTTCCGACCCGCCGGTGATGACCACGTCTGCTTCTTCGCGCTGGATGACGCGCAGGGCGTCGCCGACGGCGTTGGCGGCCGACGCGCACGCGGTGACCACCGCGTGGTTGGGGCCCATCAGGCCCCAGAGGATCGAGATGTTGCCCGACGCGGCGTTGGCCATCAGCTTGGGAACGGTGAACGGGCTGACGCGCTTGGGGCCCTTATCGAGCATGCGGTTGTGCTGCTCTTCGAGCTCCTGGAGCCCGCCGATTCCGCTTCCGACGATCACGCCGCAGCGCTGGCGGTCCTCGGTCTCGAAGTCGATCCCGCTGTCGGCGACCGCCTCCAGGGCGGAGGCGACGGCGAACTGGCAGAACCGGTCCATCCGCCGCCACTCGCGATCGTCCACGCCCGCCGGGGCGCGGTCGCCCCATCCGACCACCTCCCCGCCGATGCGGGAGGCGAACTCCGCGGTGTCAAACTTCGTGATGGAACGTATTCCGCTCCTGCCCGAAAGCAGGGCGTCCCAGAACCCGCCCACGTCGGTGGCGAGCGGGTTGACCGTCCCGACTCCTGTGATGACAACCCGGCGTCTGGTCATCCAAGCGGTTCCTTAACAACGCGGAATCCAGGGCGCGCCTGGAGACTTACGCCTTGTTGCCGTGCTCCTTGATGTAGTCGATCGCCTGCCCGACGGTCTGGATCTTCTCGGCCTCTTCGTCCGGGATGCTGAGTTCGAACTCGTCCTCGAACTCCATCACCAGCTCGACCGTGTCCAGCGAGTCGGCGTTCAGGTCGTTGACGAACGACGTTTCCCGCGTGATCTCGCTCTTGTCCACGCCCATCTGCTCGGCAACGATCTCGATGACTTTCTCTTCAATCTCTTCAGCCACGTTCGTGACCTCCCTGAGGGTTACTCTTCCGCGTTCGACTTTCCTGTTCGCCGCCCGTGCCGTCACGGGCGGGCGGTACTATATCGTGGCGTCATGGACCTTGCAACATCATCCTGCAAGGCATTTTCGCTTTTAGGAACTCTAACAAACCCTACGTGTGCATCCCGCCGTCGACGCTGAGCACCTGGCCGGTAATGTAACCCGACGCGTCCGACGCCAGGAACCCCACCGCCTTGGCGATGTCCTGGGGCTTTCCGAACCGCTGCATCGGAATCTGCTCCAGCGCCATGTCCTTGGCCTGTTGGGGCAGCACGTCGGTCATCTCCGTCTGGATGAAGCCCGGCGCCACGCAGTTGATCCGGACGTTCCGCTTGGCGAGCTCCTTGGCGGCGGACTTGCTCATGCCGATCATGCCCGCCTTGCTGGCGGCGTAGTTCGCCTGCCCGCGGTTGCCCTCGATCCCGCTGTAGCTGGACATGTTGACGATCGACCCGCTGCGCTTCCGCATCATGATCCGCGCCGCCGCCCGCGTGCCGATGAACGCACTGGTCAGGTTCACCTTCAGCACCAGGTCCCAGTCCTTGTCGTCCATCATCACCACGATGTTGTCGCGGGTGATGCCCGCGTTGTTGACCAGCACGTCGAGTCGCCCGTACTTCTCGGCGGCGTCCTCGATGACCTGGGTGAACTTCTCGCTGTCGGTGACGTCGCAGACGGCCGTCGCGAGCTTCTCGCCCGGGTTGCCCAGCGCCGCCGGCAACTCGGCCAGCAGGTCTTCCTTCATATCCACCGCCACCACCGTCATGCCCATCGACAGCAGCTCGCGGACGATCTCCCGCCCGATTCCGCGGGCCCCGCCGGTCACGATTGCCACTTTCTCATTCTCTGCCATGATCGCTCCTTGGAGGCGCGGTTTCGCGCCGTGAAAATCTGAAATTTCAACTTTCCGCCAGTTTTTCGAGGGTTTCGCGGCTGTTGACGCTCACGACCGCCGCCTTGCGGTCGATCCGCCGCATCAGCCCCGCCAGCACCCTGCCCGGTCCGATCTCGTAGAACTTCTCGACGCCCGAGGCCAGGAGGCCCTCCATGCTCTGCTGCCAGCGGACCGCGCCGGTCAGCTGGGCCAGCAGCTTGCCCTTGATGCAGCCGGGGCACGCGTACGCCTGGGCGTCGACGTTGGCGATCACCTGCACGCCGGACGACGCGAACTCCTGCCCGTCGGACGGATCGGCCGGCGCCGTCCGGTCCGCGCGGGGCGCCGGTCCGCGCGGGGCGCGGAACGTCACGGCGTCCAGTGCGGCCCGCAGTTCCTCGGCGGCCGGCGACATCAGCGGGCTGTGGAACGCCCCGGCCACCTTCAACGCCACCGCGCCGCTGGCGCCGAAGTCCTTGGCCATGGCCTCGGCCCGCTTGCAGGCCCCGGCCGACCCGCTGACCACCACCTGCCCCGGCGCGTTAAAGTTGGCGGCCACCAGCGGTTCGCCCTGGGCGGCCGCCTGGCACAGTTCGTTCGCCTTCGACTCGTCGAGGCCCATCACGGCGACCATGCCCGAGGGCACGGCGACGGCCGCCTTCTGCATCGCCGCCCCGCGAAGCGTCACGAGGCGCAGGGCGTCGGCGAAGTCGATCCTGTCGGCCGCGTACAGCGCGGTGTATTCGCCCAGGCTCAGGCCCGCCATGAAGTCCGGGCGCATCGCCGCGACCTTTTCCGGGGCAAGCAGGTTGCCCAGGCACGCCAGCGCGGCGGCCGAAACGGTGAAAATTGCCGGCTGGGCGACGTCGGTGCGACTCAGCTCGTCCTCCGGCCCCTCGAAGCAGAGCTTCTTGAGCGGAAGGCGGGCGATGTCCTCGGCCTGGTCGAAAATGACCCTGGCCGCGGCGAAGGCCTCATACAGGTCCTTGCCCATCCCGACGCCCTGGGCGCCCTGTCCCGGAAATAGGAATGCTGTTTTCATGGTGTCGGATTCCGCCTCAAACGTTTGTCCGCTGCTGCATTTCCTCGGCCGTCATGGTGGTTTTCGTCGTTTTCCAATGGGCAATTGGCATTGGGCATCTGCCAATTGCCGCGATCTTACAGCCGTACGACGGTTCCCGCCCAAGTCAGCCCCGCGCCGAACGCCACGAGGACGACCAGCGAGCCTTTGCCGATCCGGCCGGCCTGCCGCGCCTCGGTCAGGGCGATGGGGATCGACGCGGCCGAGGTGTTCCCGAACCGGTCGATGTTGACGTAGACCTTGTCGATCGGGAACTTGAGCTTCTCGGTGGCGGAACTGATGATGCGGATGTTGACCTGGTGGGGGACGACGAGGTCGACGTCGTCGACGGTCAGCCCGCACTTTTCCATGCAGTCGGCCAGCAGCCACTGCATTTTTTCGACCGCGAACTTGTAGACGTCGCGGCCTCGCATGTGGATGTAGTGCTGGTGGTCATCGACGGTCTGGTGGGAGGCGGGGGTCTTGGCCCCTCCGGCGGGCACGTGGATGAAGTCCCACCCGGCGCCGTCGGCGTGGAGGACGTTGTAAAGGATTCCGCGGCGGTCGTCGTCGCTGGCTTCCAGGACGGCGGCCCCCGCCCCGTCGCCGAAGAGGATGCAGCTGGTCCGGTCGGTGAAGTCGGCGAAGCGGGTGAGCGCCTCGGCCCCGACGACCAGGATGCGCCGGTACATTCCGTTCTCGATGAACTGGCTGGCGATGGTCAGGCCGTACAGCCATCCGCTGCACGCGGCGGAGATGTCGAACGCGGGCACGTCCGTGGCGCCCAGCGCCTGCTGGATGAAGCACGCGGTGGCGGGGAAGATCATCTCGGGGGTGATGGTGCAGCAGAGGATCAGGTCCAGGTCGGTCGGCGCGATCCCCGCATCTTCGAGCGCCGCGCGGGCGGCCTGCGCTCCGAGGGTGGCCGTCGATTCGCCGTCGCCCGCGACGCGCCGCTGGCGGATTCCCGTCCGCTGGACGATCCACTCGTCGGAAGTGTCGACGATCTTCTCGAAGTCGAAGTTCGTCATCACCTTGTCCGGCAGGGCCGAACCCAGCCCGGTAATCGCCGCGCGTGCGCCCTTAGCCATCAGCAACCTCGGAACCCTGAGACAACAGGTTTGTGATTTGTTCGTTTACGTGGGTCGCGGCGAACTGCTTGGCGGAGCGGACGGCGTTCTTGATGCCCACGTCGCTGCTGGCGCCGTGGCAAATGATGCAGATTCCGTTGACGCCCAGCAGGGGCGCCCCGCCGTACTCGTTGAAATCCCACCGCTCGGCCAGCGACCGCGCGCCCATTTCGACCATTTTCGCAGCCGCCGGCATCTTGGTGGCGACCTCGTGCAGCAAGCCCTTGATGACGCTCTGGGCCATTCCCTCGATGAGCTTGAGCACCACGTTCCCGACGAACCCGTCGCAGATCATCACGTCGCAGGAGCCGTTGAACAGGTCGCGCCCCTCGACGTTGCCGATGAAGTTGACGTTCGGATCCTTCCGCAGCAACTGGCGGGCCTTCTTGACCAGCTCGTTGCCCTTGGCGTCTTCCTCGCCGACCGACAGCAGCCCGACGCGGGGATTCTTCACCCCGTGGATCGACTGGACGTACACCGAGGCCATCAGCCCGTACTGGTACAGGTGCGAGGGGCGGCAACTGACGTTCGCGCCGACGTCGCAGATGGACACGGGCCCATGGAAGGTGGGCGTGAGGACCGCGATGCCCGGACGGTGCACGCAGGACAGGCGCCGCAGGTTCATCTGCGCCGCCGCCACGAACGCGCCGGTGTTGCCCGCGGAGATGCAGGCGTCCACCTCGCCGGCCTTGTGCAGTTGCGTGACGACCGCCAGCGAACTGTCCGGCTTGGCGCGCAGCGCCTCGACCGGAGGATCGTCCATCCGAATCACCTGCTCGGCGTGGCGAATCTCGATATAGTCCTGCCAGCCTTCGGCGCCGCGAAGCTGTTCGGCGATCGCGTCGCGCCGACCGACCAGGACGATCTTGTCGCCTTCGCCCAAGTGCTCGCGAGCCGCCACGGCGCCTCGGACTTCCGCAACCGGCGCCCGGTCACCACCCATGGCATCCAGGCCGATCCGCATCGGTTTAGCTTTCCTTTTCGTCGATCTTCAGGCTCAATCCCGGACGAACGTACCCGCAGTTGTCGCAGGCTGCGTGAGGCAGCTTCGGCGAGTTGCAGCGGGGACAGTCGGCATAGTTGGTCGCGCGCAGCGCGTGATGGCTGCGGCGAAGCCGTGTCCGCGACCGGCTCAGCTTTTGTGCTGGAAGCATATTTCACACCTTATGTTACGGGACGATTTCGTCCTTCGACCGACCGGATCGTCCCTCCCGGCCGGTAATCCGGCGAAAAACGCGTGCCGGAAACTAGAAACCCAAGCCTGTTTTGTCAAGAAAAAACAATTCGCCTCGCGGCTGTGAGGCGTTTCACAGGACGCTACGCAAGGGCCTTGCGGGCGAAGTCGGCGGCGGACTGCATCGCCTCGGGGAGCTTCTCGGGGTGCTTGCCCCCCGCCTGCGCGAGGGTGGGCTTTCCGCCCCCGCTGCCGCCGACGACCGCTGCGGCGTGCTTCACCCAGTCGCCCGCCTTGAGCTTGCCCGCGCGGACCAGCTCGTCGCTGACCATGGCCACCAGGGTGACCTTGCCCTCCTCGTCTCCGGCGACGAAGACGGCCACGGCGCCCTTCTGCCGCTGGACGTCGCAGAGTTGGCGCATCGCGCCCGCGTCGGCGCTGCCCGGAAGGCGGACCAGCACGACCTTGCCCGCAGGCGTGTCCAGCGTTTGGCCGGTTTCGGCCGCCGCTGCCGGCGAGCCGGCGGGACGCTTGCGGAGGTCCTTGAGTTCCTTCTGCATGGCGGCGATCCGCTCGGGAACCTGCTCGGGCGGCGCCTTGAGCGCCAGCGCCGCGGCCCGGAGCGACTCCTCGAGCTTCCGCACGTGCTCGACGGCGCCGCGCCCCGTGACGGCGGTGATCCGCCGCACGCCCCGCGCGACCGATTCCTCGGAGACGATCTTGAACAGTCCGACCTGGCTGGTGCGGTCCAGGTGCGTTCCGCCGCAGAACTCGACGGAAGCCTTGCCGCCCTCGCCGACGGTCAGCACGCGGACGCGCTCGCCGTATTTCTCGCCGAAGACCGCGCGCACGCCGGGGATCTTCTTCGCCTCGGCCAGGGGCATCTCGGCCGTCCGCACCGGCTCGTCGGCGAGGACTTTCTCGTTGACGAGGCGCTCGACCTCGGCGAGTTGCTCGGGCATGACGGCCTGCGGGTGGGAGAAGTCGAACCGCAGGCGGTCGGGCGCGACGACGCTGCCCGCCTGGTGCACGTGGTCGCCCAGGACGGTCCGCAGGGCCCAGTTCAGCAGGTGCGTGGCGGTGTGGTTCCGGCGGGTGTCCAAGCGGCTGGCGTCCACTTCGGCCGAGACGGCTTGGGCGTGGTGGAGCACGCCGCTCTCAACGACGCCGACGTGCAGCACGCACCCGCCCGCCGGCGCGGTGTCGCGCACGGCGAACTTGCCCGCGCCTCGGGGGCCGGACCATTCCAGGTGCCCCGCGTCGCCCACCTGCCCGCCCTGCTCGGCGTAGAAGCAGGTGCGGTCCAAGACGATGGCGGCTTCCTCGCCCGCGTTGAGCTGCCCGTCGGTGACGAACTTTCCGTCCACGACCCAGCCGAGGACCTTGGCGTCCAGTCGGCGGGTGGAATACTTCTGCGAGTCATCGGTCTGGGGCAGTCCCGCGACGGCAGTGGCGGCCTTGAACGCCTCGCCCGCGCCGCTCAGCTCCCGGTGGCGGGCCATCGCGTGGTCGAAGCCCTCGACGTCCACGGTGATCCCGCGCTCCGCCGCCATCAGCTGCGTCAGGTCGATCGGGAAACCGTACGTCGCGTACAGGTCAAACGCCACCTCGCCGGGCAGGGTCTTTTGGCCCGCCTTGGCGAGCTGGCTTGCCTGCTTCTCGAACAGGTCGATGCCCCGGTCCAGCGTGCGGGCGAAGCTCTCTTCCTCCTCGCGGAGGATGCGGACGATTTCCTTCTCCCGCTGGCGCAGCTCGCTGAAGACGTCGCCCATGATCGCGACGACGGCGGGCGCGAGCTTGCAGAGGAACGGGCCCTCGATGCCCAGCTCCTGCCGGCCGTAACGGGCCGCCCGGCGGAGGATGCGCCGCAGGACGTATCCGCGCCCCTCGTTGGAGGGCACGATGCCGTCGGCAATGGCGAACGAGAGCGTGCGGGCGTGGTCGGCGATGGCGCGGAACGCCACGTCGCGGAGGTTTTTCCCGTCGCAGGCGTCGAACCGCGCGTCGGTCTTTCCGGCGCCGTAGCGATGCGACGTGAGCGTCTCGATCTTCTCTATGATAGGCACGAACAGGTCGGTGGCGTAGTTGCTCTTCTTGCCCTGGAGCACCATTCCGATGCGCTCCAGGCCCATGCCGGTGTCCACGTGGGTGGCGGGCAGCGGGGAGAGCTTGCCGTCCGGGCCGCGGTTGAACTGCATGAACACGAGGTTCCAGATCTCCATGACGCGCGGGTCGCCGGCGTTGACGAGCTTTCCGCCGGAGCGGTCGTCGGTCAGGTCGATGTGGATCTCGCTGCACGGCCCGCAGGGGCCGGTCTCGCCCATCTCCCAGAAGTTGTCCTTCTTGTTCCCGCGGTGGATGTGGGCGGGATCGATGTCGGTTTCGCTGGCCCAGAGCTCGGCTGCCTCGTCGTCGGGCGCGAGGCCTTCCGACGAATCGCCCTCGAAGACCGTCACGTGCAGGCGGTCGGCGGGCAGGCGCCAGACCTTCGTCAGCAGCTCCCAGGCCCAGGAGATGGCTTCCTTCTTGAAATAGTCGCCGAAGCTCCAGTTGCCCAGCATCTCGAAGAAGGTGTGGTGGTAGGTGTCGCGCCCGACGTCTTCCAGGTCGTTGTGCTTTCCGCCGGCGCGAATGCACTTCTGGCTGTTGGCGGCGCGAACGTAGGGGCGCTTCTCCTGGCCCAGGAAAATCGGTTTGAACTGGTTCATCCCGGCGTTGGCGAACAGCAGCGTCGGGTCGTCGCCGGGCAGCAGCGGGCTGGACGGCACGAACGTGTGTCCGCGCTGCTCGAAGAACTCGATGAACTCCCTGCGGATTTCTTGGCAGCTTTTGGTCATGGCGGCCTCGGAACGCCTGCGTTGGCCGTGCGATAGGGTTCGCCGCGGCCCGGCGGTTTCAAAGGTCGCGGATTGTACCCCGATTTCCGCGCCCTGCCAAGCGGGATTTGGGGCCGACGAATCCCCTACCGATGGACCCGTTGCCTCGCCTTGAAGCAAAAGACTCCGCAGGGATGAACGCAGATGAACGCGGATTCCTGGATTGGACAACCATTCTTCTCTGCGTTTATCCGTGTTCATCCCTGCAAATCGTCTTGTCGGGGACAAACCACTCACAGAGACGATCACCTGCTGACGCAGGGGGCTTGTTGCGCGGGGCGGATTCCCAGCAGGGGCGCGACGCGGCGGGCGAGGAAATCGGGCATGACGGCCGACGAGTGACCGCCCATCCACCCCAGGCGCATCAGGGCGGGGCGCCAGCGGACCTGCGCCGGCGCGGGATTCGACGCGCGGTTCCGCGCGCCCAGCATGCCCATCGACGGCGTGTGCCGGCGGTCGCCCGTGCCGAACAGCAGCGTGCCCGCGCCCAGCAGCACAACATCCAGCGGACTGGACGTCACGACGATGGGCCGCGCGACGTGCGAGGCGGCGGCGGACAGGTCGCGCCACGGGTCCACGGCCGGCGACAGCAGGGCCGCGCCGTCGGCCGTCACGCCCGGCGGAAGCAGTTCCAGCGCCCGCACGGCGACATATCCCCCGGCCGAGCAACCCACCACGTACAGCGGGCTCCCCGGGCGCTCGCGCCGCCGGTCGGCGAGGAACTCCGCCAGGCGCGCCGCGGCGGCCTCGATCCGCCGGCGGGCCACGATCGGCGGGAGCATCGCCAGCCCGTCGAGGCGCGAGTGCCAGTCCCACAGGACGATCCGCCCGTCGAAGCCCGCGCGGCGGAATCCGACGGCTGACGGGGCGTAATCCCACAGCTTGCCGAAGAACTTGACCCCGTGGACGAAGACCAGCAGCCCGCGGTCGGCCTCGCCGGGTCGGTCGCGCCAGCGCCAGAAGCGCAAGCCCATTCCGGCGACAGCGTAGGCGAGTTTCGCCAGGGTCAGCGCCAGGGCGACGGCGGCTGCGACGCAGAGGGCGATCTGCCAGACTGTCACGGGTTCTTTCCCGCGGCTGGTACGGTAGTCGGCGCCGCAAGCAGGATAGCGCCGCTGCCGGGAGCGAGGGTGACTTCGCGGAGGGTTTTCCCGGAGACGGCATCGACGCGGGGCCCGTCGAGCGCGACGACGGCGGGCGATTTGGCGTCACCCGGCAGCCAGAGCACCGTGCCGTGCTCGAACTCGCGTCGGGCGAGCGTAGCGGGTTTCGGCGCGGGCGGTTCGCCCGCGGGCGAACCCAGGCGGACGCTCCACAGGTCGTACCACGCGTGCTTGTGCCCCTGCGTCGAGTCGGCGTAAAGGTAGGCCAGGTCGGTGTAGACCAGCGTGCGCAACAGCTCGCGGGTCCGCGCGGTCGCATCGTCGCGCCGGCCGTAGACTTCGTTGACGCCGCATCGCGGTTTGCGGCAGAGGCGGTCGAACTTGGCGATCCGCGCGTAGAAGGCCTCGGGGTCCTTCTTGCCGCTGCGGTTCACGGCGTCCTCGTACTGGATTCCGTTGACCAGCGGCGCGACCCACTCCAGGTCGTCGCTGTCCCATCCGGCGTTGACGAGGATGGGCATCTCGTCGCCGCAGCGCTTGCGGACCTCCTGGAGCAGCGCGGTCCAGGAGGCCTTGGAGGATGCGTCGAATCGGAGGTTGTCCAGGAAGATGCCCGCCTGCCCGCCCGCGGCCTGGTGGACCGCCTCGATCCGCCGGGCGACGTGTCCGATGTAGTCCGCGCGGGTCAGGTCGCACCGCCACGTGCCCGGCCAGAACCGCACCCGCTTGCCCTGCCTGTCGCGCAGCCACCAGGGATGGTCCTCGGGATATCCCTTGGCGTGCTCCTCGAAGAAGAACACCTCCAGCAGGATGATCGCGGCGGGGTTGCGCCGGCGGATTTCGGCGAGGCTCTGCCGGCCGTTGGGGAGGCTCTCGGGCTTGAGGGTCTCGACCATCGCGTGAAAGCGGTGCCAGGTCCAGCGGAAGCCCAGGTCGTAGAGGTCCTCGACGATGACGGCGTGTCGTGCGTAGTTGTCGGGCTTTTCGAGCGGCGGGTCGAGGCTGTCGGCGAGGGACCAGAACATGGCGATGCGGGGATACGGCGCCGCCGGCTGGGTGGCGGGTTGCGAGGCCGGTTCGGTCGCCGGCGCGCCGGGCGGCACGGCCAGGCAGACCATCGCCGCGCCCAGCAGAATCGCGATGCGCCTCATGGAAACTCCCCTGCCCGCGCGTTCACCGCGCGGCGAACTGGTCCCGGAGCGAATGGAGCAGGCGGCGGTTGGCCAGTTTGGCCACCGTGCCCATGCGGTCCACCAGCAGCCTGCCGTCGAGGTGGTCCATCTCGTGCTGGAAGATCCGCGCCGTCAGGCCCTCGCCGGTCTCTTGGAACTCCGCGCCGTCCAGGCCGAGCGCGACGATCGTGGCGACGTTGGCCCGCTTGACCTTGCAGTAGATGTTCGGGAAGCTCAGGCAGCCCTCGTCGCCCTCTTGCGCGCCTTCCAGCGCCGTCAGGCGCGGGTTGATGTAGACGCGCCGGTCGGACGGTTCGAACGTCGGCGAGGCGACGAACAGCCGCACCGACACGCCCACCTGCGGCGCCGCCAGGCCCACCCCGCGCGAGGCGAACATCAGCTCGAACATCCGCTCGACCAGCGCGCGGACGGACTCGTCCACGGCGTCCACCGGCGTGCAGACTTCCTTCAGCCGCGGGTCGGGATACCGCAGAATCTCCAGCGAGGGCAGGTCGGCTTGTCGAATCTTCGCATTGGGCTCCATGCGAACCATCTTAGCCGCCCCGCGCGCTGTGAATCAAGGAAGAGTGCATCGTGGGGAGTGCTTAGTGGAGAGTGGAGAGTGGGGAGAATTTGAAATTTGAGATTTCAAATTTTGGATTTTGGACTGCCCGGCCTGGGTGGGTTCGGTCCTTGATCACTCGCAAACCCCAGATCGAAAATCCAAAATCCCAACTCGAAAATGACCGCCCTCACTGGAGCGGCACGATGCCCCGGCGCAGGGCGAACTTGACCAGCGAGGTCTGGTCATGGATGTTGAGCTTGCGCATGAGCCGGCTGCGGTGGGTATCGACGGTCTTGACCGCCAGCGACAGCTCCTGGGCGATCTGGCGGTTGGTCTTTCCCTCGGCGATCTGCTGGAGCACCTGGCGCTCGCGGAGGGTCAGGCGGTCGTACGGGTCGCCGCCGGGCTGCCCGATGCGCTGGAGGGCGGTCCGTCGGATGCCCGGTCCGAGATACAGCTCACCGCGCGAGACCGTCCGGATGGCCTCGGCGAGTTGCTCGGCGGCTGCTTCCTTCAGCAGGTATCCCGACGCGCCGTACTCGATCGCCCGCGTGACGAACTGTTCGTCGTCGTGCATCGTCAGGATCAGCACGGCCGTCTCGTGCCCCTTGCGGGTCAGTTGCCGGCAGACGTCCAGTCCGTTCAGCCCGGGCATGGTGATATCCAGCACCACCACGTCGGGACTCAGCGCCTGCACCTGTTGGAGAACCTGCAAACCGTCGCCGCATTGCCCCACGATCCGCATCGAGGGCTCGCGGGAAATCACCGCGCAAAGACCTTCCCGCACCATCGCGTGATCGTCCGCAAGAAACACCCTAATGCCCTGATCGGCCACGATTGCACTCCCCGGTTGGCAGATGTGACACTCCAACCGCCCACTAGTCATCATTTTCCGTTGGCCCCCAGGCCGTCAGGCGAGCGATCGGGTCAGAAAGGCTTCATTAGTATTTCTGTCAACCCTGTTCACAATTCTAAAACACACGCCGAAACTGCCGCAAGCGAAATGGAGTCGGGTAAACCCTGTAAGCCCCCAAAAAAGACCTACGTACCCCCAAGTGCGTAAAAACCGGAGAAATAGGCGGAAAATTGTTGTATAACTTCTTCCTTTCAAGGCAATTATATCATTTTTATAAAGCAATAAATTCGAACATTTTGCATTTCCCGCAAATTGTCAGAATCGGATCAATGCCCGCAAACCCGTCACCACGGCATCGCCTGCCGTCCGGTCGCCGCCGGGATTGAACACGTACTGCACCGACGGTCCGATCTGAAACCACGGTGTAACCTGGACATTGTAGAACAGTTCCATGGCCGTTTCGTGCGAGGCGGAATGCCCGGCCCGTTCGGACAGACCCCCTTGCGCCACACCGAAGCCCAGCACGTCGTCGTCGCGCCCGGGCAGCAGGCCCTGGTAGCTGGCGCCGGTCGACCAGAAGCACTTGATCTCGTTGACGTCGTCGTCGGCCCAGCCGTACCGCGCGAAGACGCCCAGCCCCTGCGAGTCGCCTTCGACGGCGCGCTCGCGCCAGACCTGCTGGTCGAAGCTGAGGTAGAATCCCGCGTCGTCGCGCTCGGAGCCGTTGCCGTCGAGGCGGTCCTTCTCGCGCGGGTCGTACCACAGGCCGGCGCGGTAGGTGCCCTGGAGCGGCCCGCGCGCCGACGGCAGAACGGGCGTCACGCCCGTCTCGAAGATGGCGAAGTATTCGTCGCGCCCGTGGAAGGCAGTGCGGAAGCCCGTCTCGCGCTTGTCGGCCTGCGCGTCGGCCAGCCCGCCCGAAACGTACCACCCGTCCACCGGCTCGACGTGCACGACCGCGCCCAGACCCTTGGACGGGAAGGGAATCGTCGGGTTGTTCACCAGCGCGCCGTTGAGGAACTGCGTGGTCTCGTCGTTGGCGTAGGCGTTTCCGTCGAAGCTCGCCGGGCAGCCGCGGCATTCGAACCCGCCCGAGACGTCCAGCTTGCCCACGCGGAACTGCACCCGCCCGTCCAGCAGTTTCTGCTCATAGTACAACTCGGTCAGGTCCAGGCTGCGATAGCCGGCGGCGGAGTCGTTGACGTCGAACAGCCCGCCCACCGACGTGTCGCCCAGGCCGTCGGACCAGCCGCCCTCGCCGTGGGCGTACAGGCTTGCGCCGGGCAGCTTCAGGATCTTCTCCAGGTCCAGCGTCATCTCCAGGTCGTACGCGCCCGTGTAGCGCCCGCTGCGGCGGTGCGTGCTCAGCCCGCCATGCAGGTTCCGCTGGTAGACCTGCGTGAGGGTCAGCTCGACGGTCACGCCCTGCTGTTCAGCCTTTTCGCCCAGGCCGAACCAGTCGTTCGTCAGCGAACTGCTTTGCAGCCAGTCCCACGGGCCTGTTGCAGCCGCCGCGCGCGGCGCGTCCGGCTCATGCGCCAGGCAGACTCCCGCCAGAAGCATCACGACAAGCGACGATATCAGAACGAGGGTTCGCATGGGACCGTTCCTTGTTTCCGGAGGCGCGGACTTCCCGGCCGCATTCACCGCAAGCCGGCAATTCTTCCATCGGACGAAGCCGTTTTTTTCTGCACGCTTTCCAAAAACATTACGGGAACCGGGACGAGGGACCCGGGAGAACTCCGCGCGGAACCCCTCGCCCTTCAAGGGAGAGGGCAGGGTGAGGGTGTTCTTCATTTTTGATTTTGGAATTTGGATTTTGGATTGCCCGGGCCGGGTAGGTTGGCGGTGGGAGAATCCAAAATCGAAAATCACTCTCCACTCACCACTAAGCACTCTTCACTCTTTTTGCCTTTCCCGCCGCGGGCGGGGGTGATATTCTCTCCGCTCCCGACGGTTCAAGGGCACAAGAAAACAGACATTGGGGTGGCACGGTTTGCTTGCAAGCCGTGTTCCTGCGGCCACCATGGAGAATCGAGGCATGACCGGTTTGAACGACGTGCAATCGCTGAAGGGCGCGGTGCGGCAGGCTGTCGCCGAAACGCCCATCACCGACATCCACACGCACCTGTTCCCCCCGTCGCACGGGTCGCTGCTGCTCTGGGGCGCCGACGAACTGCTGACCTACCACTACCTGGTGGCCGAGCTGTTCACCATCGCCCCGCGCGACCTGACGTACGAGAAGTTCTGGAAGCTGCCGAAACGCGACCAGGCCGACCTGATCTGGCGGCACGTGTTCCTCAAGCACGGCGCGCTGTCGGAGGCGGCGCGAGGCGTCGTGACCACGTTCAACCGTCTGGGCCTGGACGTCGGCAAGCGCGACCTGCCGGGCATCCGCAAGTGGTTCTCCGAGCAGACGGCCGAGGGCTACCTCGAGCAGGTCTTCTCGCTGGCGAACCTGGACTACGCGGTGATGACGAACGATCCGTTCCAGCCCGCCGAGGTTCCGCACTGGCAGGCCGAGCGGACCGTGCCCGGAAAGCTCAAGGCGGCGCTGCGGATCGACACGCTGATCCTGAACTGGCCGAAGGCGGCCGAGATCATGCAGGCGGCCGGGTACAACACCGACCCGAACGTGGAGAAGATGACCTTCGCTGCCGCGGGATTCGCCGAGGCGCGGCGGTTCCTGACCGACTGGGCGAAACGCATCGAGCCGGTGTACCTGGCCGCGTCGCTGCCGCCGGACTTCCATTACCCGTCCGACGCGCTGTACGCCGACGTGGTGCGACACGTCGTCGTGCCCGTGGCGCGAGAGCGGAACCTGCCGGTGGCCATGATGATCGGCGTGCGCAAGGGCGTCAACCCCGCCCTGGGCGACGGCGGCGACACGGTGGGCGTGGCCGACGTCTCCGCCGTGCTCAACCTGTGCATGGAATTCACGGACGTGAAGTTCCTCGTGACGATGCTCTCGCGGGTCAACCAGCACGAGCTGTGCGTGACGGCCCGCAAGTGCCGCAACCTGCACCTGTTCGGCTGCTGGTGGTTCTGCAACAACCCGAGCATCATCGACGAGCTGACGCGGATGCGCCTGGAGCTGCTGGGCGCGACGTTCACCGCCAACCACAGCGACGCGCGTGTGCTGGACCAGCTTTTGTACAAGTGGTCGCACACGCGGGCGACCGTGGGGGAGGTGCTGGCCGACAAGTACGCGGCGCTGTTCGCGGCCGGGTGGCGGCCCACGCCCGACGAGATCCGCCGCGACGCCCGAAACCTCCTCGGCGGCGCGTTCGAGGAATTCCTGCGGAAATGAACGCGGGGCGGCATGCCCCATCGTTCGTAGTGACGCCGTGAGGCGTTTCCCCATGCCCTGACGGGCACACTACGAACCTATCCCTGACCGAGTTCTCGGCTTCGTGCGGCGGCGGCGCGGACGGCGCGGACGAGTGCGTCCCTGACGCCGGCTGCGTCGAGCGTCTCGACGGCGCGCTGGGTGGTTCCGCCGGGGCTGGTGACGCGGGCGCGGAGAACCTCGGGGCGTTCGCCGGTTTCGGCCAGCAGGCGTGCGGCCCCGGCGCAGGTCTGCGCGGCGAGTCGCGCGGCCTGGTCGGGCTCGAGCCCCTCGGCCACCCCGGCGGCGATCATCGCCTCGATGAGGTAGAAGAAGTAGGCGGGTCCGGAGCCGGAGACGGCCGTCACCGCGTCGATGGCGGATTCCGCGACCACGCAGGTCGATCCGCAGGCGGCGAAGAGGCGCTCGACCCAGCGGAGATCGTCGTCGGTGGCGCGCGGCCCGGGCGCGACGGCCGCGGCGCCCGCGCCCACGAGCATCGGCGTGTTCGGCATGACGCGGAGGATGCGCCCGCGCCCGCCGAGGGCGGCGTCGATGCGCCGCGTGGGCACGCCCGCGGCGATGGAGATGACCATCGCGTCGGGGCGGACGACCGGGGCGATGTGCTCGAGCACGCGGTCGAGCACCTGGGGTTTGACGGCCAGCAGCACGCGCGGGCAGGCTGCCGGCACGGCGTTGTCCTCGACGACGGCGATGTGCAGCGCGTCGAGCAGCAACCGGCGGCGCTCCAGCACGGGGTCGGCCACCACGATCGAACCGTGGTGCAGCACGTTTCCGCCGATGACGCCGCGCAGCAGGGCTTCGGCCATGTTGCCCGCGCCGATGACGCCCAGTTCGTAGTCGCTCATGTCGTCACCTCCCCGGCCAGACTACCGCGCGGGGGCGGGAAATGCGACGGTCGATTCGCCGGGCGACCGTCCGCGCGGGGGCGGAAAATCCGCGCGGCGCGGGGTGAAAAACCCCCCAGCCGGAGGGCGAAAAAGCGCTCCCAGGCGCCGGAAACCCTCCGAAAACCGCCCGCAACCCTTGGGTTTACCCCCGAAAAAAGGTACAATAAACGGGAAAAATGAACGCGAAATCCATCGAAAATGACGCCCGGACCCGGCACTGCCCCCTGCTGGGACATGAGGTCAACTTCGCCTACTGCCGCCAGGCGGGGCGCGAGCTGCCCTGCCGGAAAGTCCTCGACTGCTGGTGGCGCGCGTTCGACGTCGGGGCGTTCCTGCGCGAGCAATTCACGCCCGAGCAGCTCCAGGCCGCGCTGGCCCCGCCGCCGCCGAAGCTCGCCACGCTGGTGGACCTGATCGACCGGGCACGCCGGGCGAGCGCCGAGTAGCGCCCGCGCCGCCGGCGCGGGGCGCGGCGGATTTCGCTTGCAAGGCCTTGCGGCGCTTCTATAATCGACGCGCCGGCGCAGGGTCCGTCGTGTCGGCGGGCCGCTGTCGCCGTGCGCATCCGGAAGTTATGGCACATTCGACCGTTGAGAATTCCCGCGGCCGCAAGGGCGGCGCCGCGAAGTGGTTGATCGTCGCGCTGCTGGGCGGCTTGACCGCGTGCCTGCTCATGCAGGCGGGGCAGGCGGTCTCGTCGGCTCGCGCGCAGGCGACCACCTCGTCGACCGACGGCAAGGTGCTGGTGATGACCGGGCAGATATCGCCCGACACGTTCGGCTGCTACCTGGTGGACACGACCTCCGGCTCGATGTGCCTGTACGAGTGGGTGCCGGGGACGCGCCAGCTGCGGCTCCTGTCCGCCCGCAATTATACATTCGATCTCAAGCTGGACGAGTACAACACGACGCCGTCGCCGGGCGAGATCAAGAAGCTCGTCAGCACGTCGCGGCGGCTGGACGGCGCCGCGAATCGGTAACCTCCGCGAACGCATTGCAGGAGTCACGAGGATGGCAAAGAAGATGTACTACAGTGAAGAAGAGGCCGCCAGCAAGCTGGGCAAGAGCGTCTCGGACTTGGACGCGCTGGTGCGCGACCAGAAGCTGCGCGTCTACCGCGACGGCGAGCGGAAGATGTTCCGCACGGCCGACGTGGACGCGCTGGCCGGCGGAGGCGAGGCGGAAATCGAGCTGGCGCCCGTGGACAGCTCGGGCGACACGGCCAGGCTCTCCGACGCCGACGCCTCCGCCCCGCCCAGCAAGGAAGACACCGTCATCACGGCCGAAGGAATCAGCATCTTCGACGACGAGGACCTGGAGATCGAGGCGGCCGACCCGATGGCCAAGACCCAGATCGCCCCGTCGCTGGAAGACCAGGTCGCCCTCGAGGGCGTCGGGAGCGGCTCGGGCCTGCTCGACCTGACGCGCGAGAGCGACAACACGTCGCTGGGCGAAGTGCTGGACAACATCGACATGGGCGGCGCGGTCGGCGAGGAGATCGCCGCCGAGGCCAGCAGCAGCGCCGCGGCGCCGTACGCGCCGGCGGCGCAGGCGGCGGTCGCAGCCGTGCCCGAGCCCGTCTTCGTCGAGGCGATCGACCCCTCCAGCGGGCTGTTCGGCGGCTTCGTCGTCGGAACCATGATCGTCGCCCTCCTGTTCATCAGCGCGATGCTCGCCTACGTCACCGGCGCCGTTCCGGAGTACCTGGTCAGCCTCCAGGGCAACATGAGCATCCTGCTGGTGGTGGCGGTGGTGATCGTGGGCCTGGCCGGCGGGATCGGAATGATGATGGGCAAGGCCGCGTCCGCCAGGCAGGCGGCCCTGCGACGCATGGGCGCGTAACCCCTTTGCCGCGTGCGGGCCCCGTCGGCCCGGCGGCAAATGGTCCCAAAACGGGGCGGCCGGGCGGAGCCCGACCTGCCGAGGAAAGGATGATCCCTATGAAGACGTCTCTGGCGATTCCGTTCGTGGTTCTGGGCGCAGCCGCCATGATGCTGACCGGCGGGTGCGTGGAAAAAAGCAAGTACGACGAGGCCCTCGCCGCCAACCGGCGCATGCAGGCGCAGCTCGATCAGACCATGGCCAACCTCCAGCAGATGCAGGCCAAGATCGACGCCCTCAACGCCGACCTGCGCGACCGGGACGCCGTCATCGCCAAACTCAAGCAGGACATCGCCCTGCTGGAGACCCAGAACCGCGCCTGGGCGGAAAAGTTCGACGCCCTTAAGGCCGAGTATGACAAGCTCGCTGCCGGCGGACAGGCGCCCATCCTGTCCACCATCGCCCTGCCCGTCCAGGTCGACCAGGCCCTCAAGGAACTCGCCCGGGCCTACCCCGACCTCATCGAGTACCTGCCCGAGTACGGCATGGTCAAGATCAAGACCGACCTGACCTTCGCCAAGGGCTCCACCGACGTCCAGCCGGAAGCCCAGAAGGCCCTCGCCAAGCTCGCCGAGATCTGCAACACCGACGCGGCCTTGAAGCTCAACGTCTACATCGCCGGGCACACCGACGATATCCCGATCCGCAAACCGGACACCCGCGCCAAGCACCCGGACAACTGGTTCCTGTCGGCCCACCGCTCCATCGCGGTCAAGGACGTGCTGGAAAAGGGCGGCCTGTCCGCGCCGCGCATCGGCGTGCTGGGCTTCGGCGAATACCACCCCGTCGCGCCCAACGCGCCCGGGAACAAGGGCAACGCCCTGAACCGTCGCGTGGAGATCTGGCTGGTGCCCGCGAACCGGTTCCTGACGGCCGCGTCGTCCGCGACCGCCGCCCCGGCGCCCGCGCCGGCCGGCGATTGACGCCCCGCCGCAATGACGCATCCCTCCAAGGGCCTCGGCGACCAAACGCCGGGGCCCTTGCTTTTTTTCTGTGCCTGACATGGAACGTGTTTTCTGCCCCAAAGGGGCTTAGGGGTGTAGCCACGGGTGACAGCGGAGTCCCAACGGGACGACGCGGAACCCGTGGAAGCGAGTCTTTTTCCTTTTCGCCCCGGCGGGGCGAAGGAGACCCCTCGGTTCTCCAACCGTTCCTCCGCCCCTGCCGGGGCGGGAAAATGAACGACCCTCGTCCACGGGTTGCGCTGCGCCCCACGGGGGCTTGCTTCACCCGTGGCTACATTCCGCCGCCCCCGTCGGGGCGATGTAAAACGGCAGGAATCCCCGCGGTCACGTGGGGGTTCCCGCGGCCAAGACACCCTCAAGCAAACAGCGCTTGAGGGTGGCACCCGGCACCCGGCACCCGGCACCCGGCTTGTTCGTCGCGCCGCACTCGGCGGGGCGTCCTGTTGCATTCCCCGCCATCCAAACGCATAATCGCCTGCGCCCGCCGCGTTCGGCGGCACGGGGTCCGGCACGAAAGGGCGCACATGACCGACCGACCGGGAAAAAACCTCCTCTGCTTCGGCGACAACCTCGAGTTCCTCCGCGACACGTCGCTGCTGCCCGACGAGAGCGTGGACCTGATCTACCTCGATCCGCCCTTCAACAGCCAGCAGAACTACAACGTCCTGTTCAAGGAGACCACGGGCACTCCGGCCGCGGCGCAGATCAAGGCCTTCGAGGACACCTGGACCTGGGACTCCGCCGCCAACGACGCGCTGGTGATGCTCCACCAGGACCCCTCCGTGCCCGCGCCCCTGGTGGACCTGTCCGACACCCTGATGAAGTTCCTCAAGGCCACCCCCATGATGGCCTACCTCGTCCAGATGGCCGTCCGACTCGTCCACATGCACCGCGTCCTCAAACCCGCCGGATCGCTCTACCTCCACTGCGACCCCACCGCCTCCCACTACCTCAAACTCATCCTCGACGCCATCTTCGGACCAACAAGGTTCCTGAACGAGGTCGTGTGGAAACGTTCAAGTGCCCACAGTGATACGAAGCAAGGCATGCGCCGATGCGGAAGAATTCACGATATCATTCTTTGCTACGCAAAATCACAAGACTACGCATGGAATCCACAATTCTTACCTTATTCCGACAATTATTCTGAGAGCGAATACCGTCATGTATCAAGTGACAATCGACAGTACAAGGAGACGGATCTCACAGCTGCGCGCCCAGGGGGTGATACCGAATATGAATGGCATGTGAAGCGACCTATAGGGAAAAAGGTGCGATGGGAAGCAGACCTTGATGAAGAATACAAGACTCCCAAGAAGGGTTTTGAGTACAAAACAGTAGTACCGTATCAAGGACGATACTGGGCATACTCAAAAGCCAATATGTGTCAATTCGCCAACGAGGGAAAACTAATACACAGAGAAACCGGTATGCCCAGGTTGATGCAGTTTTCGGATGAAATGCCGGGAATTACGTTGCAGGATATTTGGGATGACATTCCCCCTACAGTTGGCAACGAGAAGATGGGTTATCCGACGCAGAAGCCGTTGGAGTTGTTGAAGCGGATCATTTCCGCCAGCAGCAATCCGGGGGACGTGGTATTGGACCCGTTCTGCGGCTGCGGGACGACGATCGACGCGGTCGAGACGCTCAACCGGGAGAACGCCAAGGAGCCGCCCCGGACGTGGATCGGGATCGACATCACGCACCTTTCGATCAACCTGATCAAGCACCGCCTGACGCGGGTCCTTGAACCGCGTCAGGCGGTGCTTGATCAGGTTGA
>JAKPKY010000211.1 GCA_029553505.1 Planctomycetota bacterium | reverse complement strand
GGGGCCATGGCGCTCGCGGTACGTCTCATCCCGGAGGCGCCGGTGCCGTTCGAACAGCTCAACATTCCGATGGTGGTTCGCAATATTGCCCACAGCCACCGCGGACTGTTTCTCGTGTGCGGGGTGACGGGCAGCGGGAAGTCGACGACGCTGGCCTCGATGCTGGACTACATCAACGAGCAGCGGCACTGCCACATTATCAGCGTCGAGGACCCCGTGGAATTCGTCTATAAGGACAAGAAAAGCATCATTTCACAGCGGCAGGTCGGGCGCGACACATTTTCGTTCGCCAACGCGCTTCGCGGGGCGCTGCGCGAAGATCCCGACGTGATCCTGGTCGGCGAGATGCGCGACATGGAGACGATTCGCGCCGCCATCAGCGCGGCGGAAACGGGCCACCTGGTGTTCAGCACGCTGCACACCATGACGGCGGTGGATACGGTGAACCGCGTCATCAGTTATTTCCCGCAGGCGGAGCGCGATCTCATCCGGCAGGAGCTGGCCTATGCCCTGCGCGGGGTGGTCTGCCAGCGTCTTCTCCGGCGCAAGGGCGGCGGCCGCGTGCCGTGCGTCGAAATTCTGCTGGGGGGCGGCCCGCTCGTGCGCGACGCCATCCTCGAAGGCGAGATCGAGCGCCTGCACCAGATCATCGAAGTGGACAGCGACATGAAACTGTTCGACCAGCATGCGGTCGAGCTGTTCCAGGCGGGTACGGTCACGCGCGAAGAGGCCGTCTCGGCGTGCAGCAACGAGCAGGCCTTCGACCGCATCATCTCCGGCATCAAGTCGTCGGAAGGACGTAAGATCCTCGGGTAACACCGCCTCGCCGCCGGCAGGCCGGGGCGCCTGTGAAGTCCTGTGAACCCCCGGCCGGCAGGGCGCTGGCGTTCATCCGTTCCCGCCGTCTCCGTCTGGCCGCGCGTCTTCAGGCGCGGGAAGGGCCTGCGTGAATTCCTCCTTGCCGCGCCACCAGCTGTTCCCCGTAGCGCGTTCGAGTGCCGCATTGGCGACGGCATATTCCCGCAAGGCCTGGAACAGCGAAGACTGGGCGTTGGTGAGGGCGAGCTCGGCGTCGAGGATTTCGG
>JAKPKY010000201.1 GCA_029553505.1 Planctomycetota bacterium | reverse complement strand
GGCGGGACGCCCATGCCACGTCACCCTCTACCACAGCGGCGATTGCGTGGTCTATAGCGGCCTGGCCCGGCGCCTGAGGGAACTGGGAGTGAACCTGGCCCTGCTGCCGGTCAACGGGCGCAGCGACGAGTTGACCGCCCGAGGCGTGCCGGGCAACATGGACTTCGACGAGGCCGTCGCCCTCTGCCGCCTGGCGCGGATCCCCGCGATGATCGTTCATCACTTCGGGATGTTCGACTTCAACACCGCCGACCCGGCCGACCTGCGACGCCGCGCGGCGAAACTGGACGAGCGACGGCTGATCTGCATCGTGCCGTTCGTCAAGGAGCACTACATGGCCCAGGGCATTCCCCCCTCGTCCGCCGAGGCGCCTGCCTCTCCGCGCGACGCATCGACGCAAGACCAGGCCCCGCTGCTGGACCCGGCGGAGCGGTTCTTCCTCGACCCGGCCTCGCCCGTCCCGCTCTATCACCAGATCGAGCAGATCCTCCTGGAACGCATCGCCGGGCGAAACGCCGTGGGGCGGCTCCTGCCGACCGAGAAGGACCTGATGGCCATGTTCGCCGTCAGCCGCGCCACCGCGCGGAAGGTCTACGAGAACCTCTCCGCCAAGGGCCTGGTCGAGCGCCGCCGCGCCCTGGGCACCCGCGTGATCGCCCGGGAGATCAGCGAAGACCTCGGACGCCTCAAGAGCTACACCGAGGAGATGAACCTCAAGGGCCTCAAGATCACCACCAAGCTGCTGGAGGCCCGCCTGCACACCCCCGACGAGCGGGTGGCCGCCAAGCTCCGCCTCGATCCCGGCCAGCAGACCCTCCAACTCCGCCGCCTGCGAGGCACCGACGAGGTCTTCCCCATCGTGCTGCTGGTCTCGGAGATCCCGGCCTCGTTCGGAATCGACCCCAACGAGAACTTCACCGGCTCCCTCTACAAGCTGATCGAAGAGAAGTACAACATCCCCATCGAGTTCGGCGACGAGGAGATCCGCGTCGCCGAGGCCGCCGGCGAAGAAGCCAAGCTGCTGGGCGTTCCTGCGGGCAAGGGCCTGCTCGTGATCGAACGCGTCACCTACGCCCGCGGCGAACGGCCCCTCGAGTTCGTCCGCGGCGTCTACCGGCCGGAACACTACACCTTCTCGATCCGGATCCGAAGGTAGCGTTTGTAGTGACGCCGTTAGGCGTTCCTTCCGTTTTGCGCGTGCACAGGGCTGGCGTCCCACGCCCTTACGGGCGCACTACGAGCGCCTGCTTTCGTACTCCTCCCGCAGCACCCGCGTCTCGTCCAGCAGGGCCTCGATCTGCTCGTCGCGCACGTCCTGGTCCATGTTGATGCAGCACACGCCGGTCAGGCGCGGGTCGCCCGACTCCTTCACCAGGCGGCGCACGGTCGAGCGGATCTCGTCCGGGCTCTGGCGTGCGATCTCGACGGGGCTGTAGCGGATGTTCAGGAAGGTGTGCGGCAGGTGACGCCGCAACGCGGCCAGGTCCCCGCCCCAGCCGACGTCCAGGAAGTCCAGGTGCTCCAACTTCGCAAACGACTCGGCGAAGCGGTGCGGGTCGGCCCCGCAGTAGTGGATGCCGAACGGCCGATGGCGCCGGCACCACGCCTGGTCCAGCGGCATCAGCAGACGCTCGTAGTCGTCGCACGAGATCATCGTGTGCGAGCACTCGCTGTGCAGGAAAACCGGCCGGGCGATGTGCCGCACGTTGCGGTTGACGCTGATGGACGTGGTGCCCGTGCGCCCTGCCAGGGCCTCGGTGAACGTCTCGATGACGGCGGCGATCCGCTCGAACTGCCCGGCCACCTCGTCCGGCCGGTCGAGCATGTCCAGGAACAAGTCCTGCCCGCGGAGGTCCAGTGCGACGTTCAGCACGCCGCCCCAGTTCACGTCGCC
>JAKPKY010000077.1 GCA_029553505.1 Planctomycetota bacterium | reverse complement strand
GCGTCCGCCTTCGACAGGGGCGCCATCGCGAAGGCGGTGTCGCGGAACGCCTCCGCCAGGATCCCGCCGAGGCCGAACATGACGCACGGCCCGAACTGAGGATCGCGCAGCAGCCCCAGGATCAGCTCGATCTTCCCCTCCATCTGCTTCTGCACGAGGACCTTTCCCCGTCCCGCCATCGCCCGCATAAGCTCCCGGTACGTGCGGGCCGCGGCCGACCGGTTGCGGATGCCCAGCCGGACGAGCCCCATTTCCGTCTTGTGGACGCCCTCCGGAACCAGGCCCTTCATGACCACCGGATAGCCGAACCGCCCGGCCGCGGCGCCGTCGCCGGCCGCCGTCATCACGGCCTCGTCCACGGTCGGGATGCCGTATGCCGCGATGACACGCTTGGAGTCGAACTCGTCGAGGGGGCCCGTCGTCCCCGCCAGGACGTCCTTCAGCTCCGGCGGCAGGGTCGGCGCCGGCTTCCCGGAGGGGCCGGGGGCGGGGGTGGCGCGCGGCCCGAAGACGGCGGCGAGGCATTCGGCCAGGCGGTACAGCTCCTGGAAGACGGGGATGCGGTTTTGGCGGCACTTCTCCTTGAATTCCAGGATGCTCTCCGGCATGCCGACGACCCAGACGAACACGGGCTTGCCCGAGGCGTGCGAGGCGGCGCCCGCCCGGTCCGGGTCGAACCACCGGGCGCCCGGCGCGGCGAAGGTCGTCACGATGACGGCGTCCACGTTCGGGTCCGCGATCAGGGCGTCGAGCCCCTCGCCGATTACGTCGATGCCGCTCGTCATGTTCTTTTCCATGGCCGGCCAGAGGTCGACCGGGTTCTTCACCGGCATCCAGTCGGGGAAGAGGGCTTCCAGGGCCGTCCGGGTTTCCGGCGACAGGTCTGCCACGTCCAGGCCCATCGCCTCCAGGAAGTCGGCGGAGAGGATCCCCGCCGCCCCGCTGTAGCTCAGGATGCCGACGCGACCTCGCCCGATCCGACGTTCGGGGTAGTACGACAGCGACCGGCAGAGGTCGATCATCTGCATGAAGTCGTTCGCCTCGACGACGCCGGCCTGTTTCAGCACCCCCTCGATCACGCGGTGGTTCCCGGCGAGCGAGGCCGTGTGGCTCAGGGCCGCCTGGGCCCCGCGGGCGCTCTTGCCGCCCTTCAGGACGACGATCGGCTTGTCCGTCGACCGGCAGAGCTCGATGAACCGCCGCCCGTCGGCGATCGATTCCAGGTACAGCCCGACCACGTTCGTGTTCGGATCGTCGAGCAGGACGGGCAGGACGTCGCACTCGTCCACGTCGAGCTTGTTCCCGATGGAGCAGGCCTTGCTCACCCCGGACGTGTGGTGCCGCATCATGTCGCCCAGGAACCCCGCCGAGATGAGGCCGCTCTGGACGATCAGGGACAGCTTGTCCACGAGCAGGGCGTTCCTCAGTTCGTCGGCGTACATGAACGAGAAGATGGCGCCGCTGACGGCATCGACGAGGCCCATGCAGTTCGGCCCCCAGAGACGGATCCCCGTTTCCCGGGCGATCTCCGCCAGACGCCGCTCGATGGTCTGACCGCGCGCGCCCGTCTCGGCGAAGCCGCCCGACTGGATCATGACGCCGGGGACGCCCTTGGCGACGCAGTCCTCCACGGACGCCACGACCTGCGCGGCCGGGACGAAGACGATGGCCAGATCGACCGCCTCCGGGATCGCTTGCACGGTGGGGTAGCAGACGAGGTCCTCGATCCGGTCGTATTTCGGATTGACGGGATAAACGCCGCCCTTGTGGGTCCCGATCAGATTTCGGACGATGGTGTTGCCGCTCTTGAAGGGATTGGGTGTCGCCCCGATGACCGCAACGTTCCGCGGATGAAAGAAAAAGTCCATGTCAGCGCTCGCTTTCTCCAATGGGGAAGGGTAGATTTTGAGTGCGGTATATAAGGCAAGCGATCCGATGTGTCAACGAATAACCACATCCGCTGCGACGAGCGGCATCAAAAGCTCGGGCGATGGTCGAGCCCGGTTGCCCAGGCGATGGCCGGTTTGGGTCGCCCAGGCGGCGCCCGGCGGGTCTGCATTCAAACAATCGGGTTGAAAAGCCTGTGCTAATCTTATATCGTGATTTCGAAGAGAAAGGGAGAAACTCGATATGCCCCCTGCCCCCTGGAAGGTCGTTTCGTGCAAGTGGGACAAGTTCTACCGCGTGTTCAGCCTGCGGACGGACCGGGCGCGCTCGCCCCGGACCGGCGAGGAGCACGATTTCTTCATCCTGGAATCGCCCCCCTGGGTGAACGTCATCCCGCTGACCGACGCGGGCGAGGTCGTCCTGATCCGCCAGTACCGCCACGGCCTGCGCGAGGTGACGCTGGAGATCCCGGGCGGGCTGATCGAACCGGGGGACACGCCGGAGGCGGCCGCCCGCCGCGAGCTCCGC
>JAKPKY010000165.1 GCA_029553505.1 Planctomycetota bacterium | reverse complement strand
CATCCTGGACTTCCTGGACCCCGCCAAGTACACGCTGCTGCCGAACACGGCCGGCTGCTTCAACGCCGACGACGCCATCCGCACCGCCCGCCTCGGCCGGGAGCTGCTGGGCGGCCTGGAGAATCCCGGCGCCGACTGGGTGAAGCTCGAGGTCCTGGGCGACAAGAAGACGCTGCTGCCGGACCCGATGGGCACGCTGGAGGCGCTGCAGACGCTGAAGAAAGAGGGCCTGACGGTATTGTGCTACACGTCGGACGACCCCATCATGGCCCAGCGCCTTAAGGACGCCGGGGCCGACGCCGTGATGCCCGCCGGCAGCCCCATCGGCTCCGGCCAGGGCGTGCTGAACCCCTGGAGCATCCGCATCATCCTCGAGCAGCTCAAGGAAGGCGACGCCGATTTTCCGATCATTGTCGACGCCGGCGTGGGCACGGCCAGCGACGTGACCATCGCCATGGAACTCGGCGCCGACGGCGTGCTGCTGAACACGGGCATCGCCGGCGCGTCCGACCCGGTGCGCATGGCGCGGGCGATGCGCCAGGCGATGGAGTCGGGCTACTGGGCCCGTCGCGCGGGGCGGATTCCCCGCAAGCTCTACGCCACCGCCTCCAGCCCGCTGGAAGGCGTCATCGGCGTGCGCCGGTGACCGAAGGACCGATCGACCCATTGACCAGTTGACCGATTGACCCGATAACCGTTTCTGCGACAGGGCTTCGTCCATGGACCGTCAGACGAGAATCTGCACGTGGATCATCCTGATCGGGCTGGCCAATTTCCTGGCCTACACGATCGTCTACATGTTCATCGGCGGCGAGGCGGTCTTCGGATACCTCGAGAAATACACCGCCACCGGCGAGGTGCGCTACTTCCTCCAGTCCGGTCACCAGGTCTCGCGCGGCACGTACCTCTACAGCGGGATCCACTCGATCAGCGTGTGGGTGACGGTGGCGGCCGTCATGCTCGCCATGCTCACGCTGGCCAAGGAGCGGATCGCCTCGTCGATGCGGAGCGCGATCATCCGCGGGCGGACGTTCATCACCGTCCTGGCGACGGTCATCACGCTGATCACCATCGTCATCACCATCTGGTTCGCGTTGCACTTCGCGCGGTCGTTCGCCACGCCGCGGATCGACCCGGTTCCTTACCCGCCGCACTCTTCCGCCAGGACATGAGCCCGACCGTCGAGGACATCCTCGCCCCGGGCGGGCTCGTCAGCCGGGAGCTGGACCGCTACGAGCATCGCCCCGAGCAGCTGGAGATGGCCCAGGCGGTGGCCGCGGCGTTCGCGGAAAACGAGCACCTGATCGTCGAGGCCGGCACCGGTGTCGGAAAGAGCTTCGCCTATCTCGTTCCGGCGCTGCTCCGCGCCGCGGCAGAACGACAGCGCGTCGTCGTGTCCACCTACACCATCGCGCTCCAGGAGCAACTCGTCCACAAGGACCTGCCCTTCCTCCAGCGCGTCCTGCCCGACCCGTTCAGCGCGGTGCTGGGCAAGGGGCGGAGCAACTACCTGTGCTTCCGCCGCCTGGCGCTGGTCATCAAGAACCGCCGCAAGCTCTTCACCTCCGAGCGCGAGATGGACCACCTGACGCGCCTGGCGGAGTGGGCCATGCAGACCGAGACCGGCTCGCTCCAGGACATCGACTTTCCGCTGGCGCCGGAGGTCTGGGAGAAGGTCCGCAGCGAGACGGGCATCTGCCACGGTTCCAAGTGCGAGCACTACGGAAAGTGCCATCTCCAGGCCGCCCGCAAGCGCATGCAGGGGGCCGACCTGGTGGTGGTCAACCACGCGCTGTTCTTCTCGGACCTGGCGCTGGACAGCGAGCAGTCGCGCCTGCTGGGCGAGTACGACCTGGTGGTGCTGGACGAGGCGCACACCGTCGAGCAGGTGGCCAGCGACCACTTCGGTCAGAGCGTGACGTCGGCCGGCGTGCAGTTTCTGCTGCGTGAGCTGTACAACGACCGCACGGACCGCGGCCTGCTGGCGCTGACCGCCCAGCGCGATGCGATCGGAGCGGTCAACCGCGCCGCCAACGCAGCCGACGCATTCTTCGACGCGCTGGCGGGCTGCGGCGCGCCGGCTGTGACGTCCAGCGGGAGAATCTGCCAGGCGGGCATTGTGCCCAACCAGCTCTCGCCCGCCCTGCGCGAACTGGCGGGAGAGCTCAAGAAACTCCGCCGCGGCGCGGCCGAGGAGCAGGTCTTCGAGATCATCGGATACGAGATGCGCGCAGCCGAACTGGCCGACCGGGTCGAGGCGCTGATCACGCAGGCGGACCCGTCGCACGCGTACTGGACCAGTTCGCGAGGGGTGCGGGGGCGATCCGTCGTCACGCTCGCGTCGGCTCCGATCGACGTGGCCCCCATCGTTCGCAAGACGGTCTTCAACGCGGTCAACTCCGTCGTGCTGACCAGCGCCACGCTGGCTACCGCGCGCGGCGGGACGCACGGGTTCGATTACATCCGCCGGCGTCTCGGCCTGGAGGGCGGGCGCGAGCTGCTGCTGAGCAGCCCGTTCGACTACCGCCGTCAGGCGAGGCTCTACCTGGAAACCCGCCTGGGCGACCCGAACCGCCTGGACGAGTTCGCGCCGGCCGCCGCCGGCGCCGTCCGCCATTACGTCGAAAAATCCCAGGGGCGGTGCTTCGTCCTGTTCACCAGCTACCGGATGCTCCAGGCCGTCGAGGAACTGCTGGCCGAGTTCTGCGAGCGCAACGACTACCAGTTGCTCTCCCAGGGCGGCACGCTTCCGCGCGGCGTCATGCTCCAGCGCTTCCGCAGCCGCGGACGGAGCATCCTGCTGGGCACGATGAGCTTCTGGCAGGGCGTGGACGTCGCGGGCGAGGCGCTGTCCAACGTCATCATCGCCAAGCTGCCGTTCGCCGTGCCCGACGAGCCGGTGGTCGAGGCCCGCATGGAAGCCATTCGCGCCGCGGGGGGCAATCCCTTTGCCGATTACCAGTTGCCCGAGGCAATCATCCGCTTCAAGCAGGGGTTCGGGCGGCTGATCCGCTCGACGACCGACACGGGTTTCGTGGTCGTGCTGGATCCGCGGGTCGTGACGAAGTCGTACGGCAGGCAGTTCCTTTCCGCCCTGCCGGACCTGGAGATCGTCCGCGACGAATACTCGCGTTCGGCCGACGACGACCCGCCCGGCGACGCCCCCGGCGAGCTGTGGGAACACACGTGAAGCTGCGGCCGGAACACGGGCTGCAAGCAGCCCGTACCACCCTCCATTGTGGGAACCTACCTGAAGCACTTCAGGCGCGGGTGATGCGTTCGTAGACGGCCTCGATCTGCTCGACCATGCGGTGGTGGTCGAAGCGTTCGCGACAGAGTTGCCGTCCGGCCTGTCCGAGGCGCTCGCGCAGGGCGGGCGTGCGGGCGAGGGTTTCGACGGCCAGCGCCAGGCCGTCCACGTCCCGCGGCGGAAGGAGGATGCCCGTGTCCGGCGTGACGACCTCGCGGGCGCCGTCGACATCGTAGCTGACGACGGGCCTGCCGGCGAGCATCGCCTGCGGCAACGCGCGGGCCAGGCCCTCGCGCAGCGAGCAGTGCGCCACGATGTCGCTGGCGTGCATGACGGCGGGGATCTGCGCCGGGTCGAGCAGCCCGGTCAGTCGGAACCGCCCGGCGAGCCCGCGCCGGGCGATCTCCGCCTCGATCCGCTGCCGCAGCCTGCCGTCGCCCACGAAGCAGAAGTGGACTCGCGGGTCGGCGATCCGCATCGCCGCGCTCAGGATGTATTCGTGCCCCTTGAGCTCCGCCAGGCGCGAGACCTGCGTGACCAGCACCGCGTCGTCCGGCAGGCGCAGGGCGGCGCGGAACTCGTCGGCTTCGCGCGGGCGCGACAGGAAGCTCTCGACCTCCATGCCGCTGTAGATGGTGGTGTACTGCTCGGGCCGGCCCACCCCGGCGGCCAGCGCCTGGGCGGTCATCGCGTCGGCCACCGAGATCAGCGCGTCGGTGCGACGGGCCGCGCGACGCTCCAGCGCGACGTACAGGCGGTTCTTCCACCATTTCTCATAGGGGTGGAACGCCAGGCCGTGGATGGTGTGGACGATCTTCGTTCCGCCCAGCCCGGCGGCCGCCTTGCGGGCGAGAATGCCCGCCTTGGACGAATGCGTGTGCACCACGTCGGGGCGCAGCTCGGTCAGCAGGCGCTCCAGGGCGGCGCAGGCCCGGGCGTCGCGCAAGGGGCGGATCTCCCGGCGCAGGTCGTCCAAAACAATCACGCGGTATCCGGCCGCCTGCGCGCGGGTCATCAGCTCGCCCTCCGGGCCGACGGCAGGACCGGTCGCCAGCGTGACCTCGTGCCCGCGCGCGTGCAGGCCCTCGCAGGTCAGCAGCGTGTTTTCCTGCGCGCCGCCCAGGATCATCCGCGTGATGACGTGGCAGATCTTCACGCTGCCATCGTCGAGCCCGCCGCCCACGCCGTCAAGACCCAACCGCCACGGCCCGGCGACAATCAAACTCATCGTAGGGATGAAAGGGATGATGAGGGAACAGGGACTCGGGACCGGGGACTGGGACTTCCTATTGTCAATTGACAATGGACAATTGAAAATTTCTCCCTCACGGTCGCGGCTCAGTTTTTCCCTCGGTCTTCGGTATCCGGTCTCCGGTCCTCGGTCTTCTTTCCCTCAGTCCTTCTTCCTTCGTGGAATCCGTTCAATCCGTGGAATCCGTGTTCTCCTCGCCGGCTGGCGCCGCGCCTTCCGCGCAGCGCGGCCGGGGCAGGGGCTTCCGCTTTGGCCTTGTTGGGCGCATAATCCTCCGCGTGGACGAAAAGGCACAGAGCGAGCATCGGGAGCGCGAGCACTTTTTCGGGGCGGCCAAGGTTATCGCCGTCCTGACGCTCGGATCGCGCGTGCTGGGCATGGTCCGCTCGATGGCGATCACCTGGTTGGGCGCGTCGCGCGCGACGGACGCGTTCCAGATGGCGTTCGTGATTCCGAACCTGTTCCGCCGGCTGTTCGGCGAGGGGGCGCTGAGCGGGGCGTTCGTGCCCGTGCTGACGGAGACGACGGAGGCCGGCGGGTTCGACAAGGCCCGCGCCCTGCTGTCCAACGCGCTGGGCATCCTGTCGGCGTTTCTGCTGGCCCTGCTGGCGCTGCTGCTGGGCGGGCTGCTGGTCTGGTGGAAGCTCTCGCCCGGGGAATGGGACCGCCAGCTCCTGCTGACACTCATCGCCATCATGCTGCCGTACATGGTCTTCGTGTGCCTGCTGGCGCTGGGGGCGGCCGCCCTCAACTGCCGCGGGCGGTTCTGGTATCCCGCCTTCGCGCCGATCCTGCTCAACGCGTTCATGATCGCCGCGGCGCTGGGAATGAAACGCCTGGCAGCCGGCGACGTGCCGGTGCAGCTGGAGATCATCGCCGCCAGCGTGGTGGCCGCGGGCATCGTCCAGCTCGCGGGGGTGCTCTGGCTGCTGCGGCGGACCGGGTTCTCCGTCCGCCCGACGCTCCGCCCGGTCCAACCGGGCGTCAAAAGCATCCTCAAGCTCATGGCCCCGCTGCTGCTGGGCCTGGGGTTCCTCCAGCTGACCAGCCTGTTCGACTACCTGGCAGGATGGATCCTGACGGCCACCGACCACAGCCCGACGCTGGCGCTGCTGGGCCACGTCGTGGAGCGCCCGTTGCGCTCGGGCGTGCTGGTGCGCCTCAACGCCGCCAACACCCTCTACCAGTTCCCGATGGGCGTGCTGGCGCTGTCGCTGGGGGTGGCGGTCTTTCCGCTGCTGAGCCGCTACGCCGCCCGCGGCGACTGGCCCAACCTGCGTGACGCGCTGAACCGCGCCCTGCGCCTGTCGATCATGGAAGGACTCGCCACCGGCGTGGGACTGCTGACCCTGGGCGAGCCCATCATCGCCCTGATCTTCCAGCACGGCGCTTTTCGCGCGCCCGACACCGCCGCCACCGTCCACATCCTCCGCTTCTATGCGATGACGCTCTGGGCGTTCTGCTCGTACCCCATCTTCATGCGGGCGTTTTATTCCCTGAAGCGTCCCACCACCCCGCTGAAGGTCTCGTGCGTGCTGTCGGTGGTCTACATGGCGCTGGTGCTCTCGCTGGTGTGGGTCCCGCAGATCGGGGCGGCGGCGTTCAGCATCGCGGCGGCCGTCACGTTCAGCCTGAACGTCGTGATTCTCGCGGCGCTGCTCCGGAAGCAGGTGGGGCGCTTCGGCGGGCGCAAGCTCGCCGCCAGCGCGATGCGGTCGCTGACGGCTGCGGGCGTGATGGGCGTGGTGGTGCTGGTGGTCCGCTGGCTGCTGGCGGGGCGGTCCAGCGGGTTGATTGTCGCCGTCGGGGTGAGCGCCGGGGCCGCGACGTTCGTGCTGGCCGCCTGGGCCCTGCGGGCGCCCGAACTCGGCGAGTTCCTCGGGGCCCTGAGAAAACGCCGAACCGCGGACGCCCCAGGCGAAACCGAATCGGAAGCATTCAACAAGCCCCCGCCGTCAGGCGGGGGTGCGAATCCCCCCTGCTGACGCAGGGGGCTTGTAAAAAACGACTCGGCGCCTGTTTCCCCGGCGTCGCATATAGAATGAAGAGGCAGGAATTGTAGTGGAACCGATGCAGGACATGATGCCCGAATCCTACGCGAAGCTGCCCGCCGACGAGCTGGCGCGGCGCGTCGCCGCGCGCAAGCGCGAACTGGGCGACGCGCTGGTGATCCTCGGCCACCACTACCAGTCCGACGCGGTGATCCAGTTCGCCGACTTCACCGGCGACAGCCTGAAGCTCTCCCAGCTCGCCGCCGCCCAGACGGCGGCGCGGTACATCGTTTTCTGCGGGGTGCACTTCATGGCCGAGTCCGCCGACGTGCTGTCGTCGCCCGAGCAGGCGGTGATCCTTCCGACGCTTTCGGCCGGGTGCGCGATGGCCGACATGGCCGAGGCGCCCGACGTGGAGCTGGCGCTGAACGAGCTGCGGGCGATGACCGACGCGCGGATCGTGCCGGTGACGTACGTCAACTCGACGGCCGCCATCAAGGCCATCACCGCCCGCGCGGGCGGCGCCTGCTGCACCTCCAGCAACGTGCGGAACGTCTTCGAGTGGGCCTTCCGCCCGCAAGCCGAGGGCGGCGCGGGGGCCGGAAAAATCCTCGCCATCCCCGACCGCCACCTGGCCATGAACACGGCAGAGGCCATGGGCTACGCCCCCGACGACTGGGCGATCTGGAACCCCCACGAGCCCGACGGCGGGCTGACGCGCCCGCAGGTCGCCCGCGCGAAGTTCCTGCTCTGGCTGGGGCAGTGCTACGTGCACCAGCTCTTCACGCCCGCCCACGTCGAGGCGATCCGCCGGCAGGACCCGGCGGTCCGCGTGATCGTCCACCCCGAGTGCCCGCGCGAGGTGGTCCACCTGGCCGACGCGTCCGGGAGCACCGAGCAGATCATCCGCGCGGTCGCGGCCGCGGCGCCCGGAAGCAAGTGGGCCGTCGGAACCGAGAGCAACCTCGTCAACCGCTTGGCCAAACAGCACCCCGACCAGTCCATCCGCGTGCTGTCCAACGCCGCGGCGCTGTGTGTCCAGATGGCCCGCATCGACCTGCCGCACCTGCTGTGGGTGCTGGACAACCTCGCCGACGGGCGCGTGGTCAACCGCGTGCGGGTGGACGCGGCCGAGGCCGCCGACGCGCGGGTGGCGCTGCAACGGATGATCGACATCAAGGCCGTCCGCGACGCCACCGACCGCCGCTGACCGCCCATTTCCGCCGCGAACCGCAACGCCCGCTTTGACGGAACCTTGCGGCTGTTCCCCCCTTGCGGAAAAAGCAAAAATTC
Organism: Planctomycetota bacterium; assembly: GCA_029553505.1. Taxonomy (GTDB): domain Bacteria; phylum Planctomycetota; class Phycisphaerae; order SM23-33; family SM23-33; genus UBA12270. Next base: position 128,310 of record JAKPKY010000165.1, on the reverse strand, counting down.
CCGCGCCGCGCGCGAAGATTGCCGCTTAGAGCCTAGCCGAATTACTCCAAGGGCCGCGACGGGTCGGATTTTGACGCAGGCCAAGGCGCGAGGGCAACGACATATCCTTGACGATATGTCGAGCCCGAGCAACGCCAGCATGCGGCAAAAGACGGCCCGTCGCGTAGGGTTGCGACAAAAACCGCCCGTCTGCCGCGTCAGGACTCCTCGCCAACCCGCCAGGGGTTGGCGTCGTCGCCCTTCCTTGCATCCAGACGGTTTTTGTCACAACGCGGCTCCTTGCAGTAATTCGGATAGGCTCTTATGTCGCCCCCGTCCCGAGCCGATATATCCACTGGCTGAAGCCCCCGACGATTCAGCCGGCCGATGGCCTAAGGAGCCAAATTATGTCCATGAAAGTCATGATCGTCGATCCCGACTGGCGGTTCGCCCAGCAGGCGATTGAGCACCTGGAATCCCACGCCCACCTGGCCGTCCACGAACTGTCCGCCCCGTGCGCCCTGGAGCGCGCCAAGAGCTGGAAGCCGGACCTCGTGATCGTCGCGTCGGAGGTCGCCGAGGCGGTCATCGAGCCGCTCTACGACATCGACCCGCGCCCGGCCATCCTCCTGACCAGTTGGATGGACACGTACGACCTGGCCTGGCGGGCCTGGCAGAAGGGCGGCGACGAGTTGCTGATGAAACCGGTGTTCAGCAGCGAGGAACTCCAGAGCGCGATCCTGACGACGATGGAGAACGCAGCCGCCGGCGTGCGCCTGCGCAAGACCCACGCCGCCTGACCGTGACGCGACAAATTGTCCTTATCTCCTCCTCCCCGGCCGCCCGCGCGGCCGGTTTTTTTCGCCCGGGATGCCTTGCGGGTAACAGATTCCGAACTTGCCCATTGCTCCCATTGCGCGTTTCCGTACAATAACAATCGTCGTCGCGGCGTGACGTGGGCGACGTCTATCGGCCATGGGAACGATGAAACGCATCGGGTCAACATACTCGCCCGCCAACGAGATCACCGTTTTCGAGGGAAGCTGTCTCGACCTGCTCGCTTCCATGCCGGACGAATCGATGCAACTGATCGTCACGTCGCCGCCGTACAACCTGGGCAAGGAATACGAGAAACGCCTTCACCTCGATGACTACCTCGCGCAGCAACGGGAAGTCATCCGGGAATGTGTGCGGGTTCTTCGCCCGGAAGGCAGCCTCTGCTGGCAGGTCGGGAATTACGTCGAGAAGGGAGCGATCATCCCCCTCGACACGATTCTCTACCCGATTTTCACCGACCTCGGCCTGAAGATGCGCAATCGGATCATCTGGCATTTCGGGCACGGGCTTCACTGCACCAATCGTTTCTCCGGCCGCTACGAAACGATTGCCTGGTTCACGAAGACGGATCGGTATCACTTCGACGTGGACCCCGTGCGCGTGCCGCAGAAATATCCCGGGAAACGCCATTTCAAGGGGCCAAAGGCCGGGAAGTTTTCGTGCAATCCGCTGGGGAAAAATCCGGGCGACGTCTGGGCGATCCCCAACGTCAAGAGCAACCATGTCGAGAAAACGGATCATCCCTGCCAGTTCCCCGTGGAACTTGTCGAGCGCCTTGTCCTTTCCATGACGCGCCCCGGCGATTCCGTGCTGGATCCTTTTCTTGGGGTCGGCACGACCATCGTGGCGGCGGTTCGGAACGGCCGCCACGCGCATGGAGCGGAAATCCTTCCGAAATACGCCGACATCGCAAAAGATCGCATCCAGGCGGCGCTGAGGGGCATGTTGCCCGTCCGTCCGCGCGGCAAGCCGGTGTTCGATCCGCAGGACGCGGGACGCGCGCTGACCACCGCGCCCTGGCTTTTCCCGGACAGGCAAGCCGGGATTCGCTGACTTTCCGGAGAAATATGCAATGCGCATAGGGGAAACGTATTCGCATCTGAACGGACTGGAATGGTTGCTCGTTCACGAGCCGACCATTCTCCGGCAAATCAAGGAAGTCGTCCGCCTCATCGATGCCGACGAGTGCAGGAGCAAGGTCAGCCGGGAAAAGGGAATGAAAGGCCGGAAGTTGTTTTCGCCCATCGAACTCAACAAGCGTTTCAAGCGAGAGTTCTCCCAGCGGGGATGGGGCGAAAGCCGAACGAGCTACTGGGTCACATCGGATTACTCGCTCATTCGGAAAACCATGCATCTGTCGCCCGCCGAACAGAAGCGGGAAATCGAAGCGGCTGGGCTTCGTCCGATCTTTTCGTACAATCAGACGGACTTCACCAAGAAACGCGTGGCGGTTGAAGTTCAGCTCGGCAAGTACAGTTTCATTGCATATGACCTCTTCGTGAAGCACCTGGCGTTTTTCGTGGGCGATGCGATCGATGTGGGCGTTGAGATTCTCCCCATGAAGGAAATGCAACAGGACATGTCGTCGGGACCGGGGTATTACGAGGGAGCCCTCTACGACCTGGCGAGACAGGGGCGGGGTGTTCCGGCGGTGCCTCTCGTTTTGTTCGGCATCCTTCCCTGAGCCGCGCGGCCGGTTTTTTTCGCGCCGGCGCCCTCGGCGTTCGGCGGGGACGGACTTTTGCCCTTGCCGCCGGCGCGGGCGGGCCCTACACTCCCCCGCCAGGAGATTTCCGGCATGGCGGGCGTGATCCTCATCTGTGTCGGGGCGGGCTTGATGCTCTTTGGCGCGGTCATGCTGACCGGCTGGGCCAACGGGAAGAGCCGCTGGTTCAACCCCGACGTCTACGATCGCGAGGGGTCCAGCAAGGTCGACCGCCAACTGCTCGACCTGTACTTCTTCGCGATCATCATCACGCCGCTGCTGTGCGGGGCGCTGCTGATCGTCTTCGGAATCCGCCAGCTCTCGTAGGCTCTCGGATCGGCCGGGCCGGCACTCGCGCGGTCGTTGACAATTGCCCCGCCGGCTGCTATGCTTCCCCAATTGCCGCACCGGCGGCTGCACGGTGGATGTAGCTCAGTTGGTTAGAGCATCTGGTTGTGGTCCAGAGGGTCGTGGGTTCGAATCCCATCATCCACCCTTCCCCCCTTTTCAGGACGCGCGTTTTCGCGCGGTTTGTCTACCCCAGTGGCGCCGCCAGCGGGCGGTCCTTCAGCGCGTCGCAGAGGCTTTCGAAGCTCGGACGTTCCGACCGCCAGTAGACGCCGATGGGAATTCGCTCGCCCCAGGCGAAGGCGAGCCTCAGGGCTGCGTCGCGGTCGCGGGGATCGTGGCCTGCCGGCACGAGGCGCACGCGGTCCTTGTACCACTTGAACGTGTTGGTGCGGTTGAACGTCACGCACGGCTGGAGGATGTCCAGCAGGGCGAAGCCGTCGGCCGCCAGCGCCAGCTTCATCATCTCCACGAGGTGCTCGCCGTCGCCGCTGAAGGACCGCGCGACGAACGACGCCTCCTCGACGATGGCGATCGCCAGCGGGTTCATCGGCAGCGAGACCACCCCGTGCGTCTGGACCTTGGTGACGAAGCCCGGGTCGCTGGTGGGCGAGGCCTGCCCCTCGGTCAGCCCGTAGACCTGGTTGTCGTGGACGAACGCCTTGACGCCGATGTTTCGGCGGACGGCGTGGAGCAGGTGGTTTCCGCCCTCGCCGTACATGTCGCCGTCTCCGCTGGCGACGACGACGGTCAGCTCGTGGTTGGCGAGTTTGATTCCGGTTGCGGCAGGCAGGGCGCGCCCGTGCAGGCCGTTGAACACGTTCGCGGGGCGCGCGACGTAGTGCGGCAGCTTGGCCGCCTGCCCGATGCCGCTGACCACCACGAGCTTCCGCCCGTCCAGGCCCGACTCGGCGACGGCGCGGTCGAAGGCCTTGAGGATCGCGTAGTTCCCGCAGCCCGGGCACCAGGCCGGGCGCGTGTCCGCCTGGCAGAGGTTCATCGGCGCACCCTTTCCATGATGTATTCCGCGGTGAAGGGCAGCCCGTCGTACCGCAGGCAGGTCTCCACGGGCCCAATCACGCCGTGCTCCTTGAGGATGCCGGCGAACTGGGCGGTCTGGTTGCCCTCGACGACGATGACGCGCTGGCGCCACCCGAGCAGCGCGCTGACGGCGGGGGCGTTGATCGGCCAGACCTGCGGGAAGTGCAGCATCTCGTACGAACCGCCGAAGTCGTTGAGGCGGTCGACGGCCTCCCGGCAGGGCCCGTACGTGCTGCCCCAGCAGATCAGCAGCGTCTGGGCGTCGGCCGGGCCGTACAGCGCGGGCGGCAGGGCCTCCGCCGTCATGGCGCGGAGCTTGCGCAGGCGCTTTTCGGTCTGGGCGAGGTGGGCGTCGATGTCTTCGGTGATATGCCCGTCGGGCGTGTGCTCGTCGCTGTCGCAGACGACGAAGGCGTCTCCGCCCGGCACGGCCCGCGGCGAGACGCCCGAGTCCGTGACGGCGTAGCGTTGGGAGTCCGCCCCGCCGGCCGTCAGACAGCGGTCGATCGGGCGCGGCGACTCGTCCAGCGGCTCGATGTTCTTCTGAACGTCCTGGAGGTACTGGTCGGTCAGGATCAGCGCGGGCGTCTGGAAGCGGTGGGCGGTCTCCAGCGCCCTGCGGGTCAGCTCGAAGCACTGCGCGTGCGTGCCGGGCGCGTAGATCGCGCGGGCAAACTCCCCGTGCCCGGCGTGCACGGCGAACCGCAGGTCCTGCTGGGCGGTGCGCGTGGGCAGCCCGGTGGCGGGCCCGGGCCTCTGGGCGATCACCACCACCGCGGGCAGCTCCATCATGCCCGCCAGCGACAGTCCCTCGACCATCAGCGCGAACCCCCCGCCGCTGGTGGTCGCCAGGGCGGGCGCGCCGGCGTAGACCGCGCCGCAGACCATGTTGATGGCGGCGATCTCGTCCTCCGCCTGCTCGACGACGATCCCGTAGCGGTCGGCGCGGGCGGCCAGGTCGGTCAGGACGCCCGTCCCGGGCGTCATCGGGTAGGCGGCGACGAGTTTCACGCCGGCCGTCGCCGCGCCCAGTCCGATGGCCGACGCCCCGCTGACCACCGACCGCGGGCTGCGCCCCGCGCGGGGGGCTTCCAGCTTGCCCGCCAGCCCTTCGGCCAGCTCCGCGCCGCGGGCGGCGCAGCGGAGGTTTTTCTCGACGATCTCGTCGCCCTTTTTGGCGAAGAGTTTCCGCAGGTGTCCGGAGAGGAATTCCAAGTCGTACCCCAGCGCGCGGTAGACGGCCCCCGCGGCGACGGTGTTGGCCATGACGGCCGACTGCGCCAGCTCCTTCGCGACGGCAGTGAAGGGAATCGCCGCGGCGCCCCCGGCCTGCTCGCCGTCGAAGATCGCCAGCCCGTGGGACGTCAACTCCCCGCCCAACACGCGCAGCGCCGCGTCGGTCAGGGCGACCAGCAGGTCGGCTTTCTCGCGCGGGCCGTGCAGCTCGGAATCGCCCACGCGCACGTCGAACCAGTTCAGCCCGCCGCGAATCCGCGACATGTAGCTCTGGGTCGCCAGCACGTGCAGCCCCTGGGCGGCCAGCGCGCCGACCAGCAGGCCGCCAACGCTCTGGACCCCCTGCCCCGCCTCGCCCGCGATGCGAATGTTGATGTCCATGCCGTCTCCCTGACGCGCGGTCCGCGAATATTATAAGGGCCCGCGCGGTTCCATTGAAGCAATTTGGGGGAAGCAGGCGACAGGCCTGAGGCTACAGGCTGAAGGCTTCAGGAACCGCCCGCCCGTGGCGCCCTGTCGCCTGAAGCCTGTAGTCTGAAGCCTGAGATCTGTAACCTGAAGCCTTCCTTGCATGCCCCGTTCCCGCCGGTATCATCAGGGGCCCGGACCGCCATGAAGATTTACCTGGAAACCCTGGGTTGTCAGATGAACCGCCTGGACAGCGAGCTGCTGGCCGGGGCGCTGTGCGCCGCGGGGCACGAGATGACCGACGACCCGCGCCAGGCCGACGCGGTGCTCTACAACACCTGCTCCGTCCGCCGGCACGCCGAGCAGAAGGTGCTCTCGCGCCTCGGGGCCGACGCCCAGCGCAAGGGCGCGGGGCGGAAACTCATCGTCGCGGTTCTCGGGTGCATGGCCCAGCGGATGGGCGAAAAGCTCCCCCAGCGCTACCCCGCGGTGGACATCGTCTGTGGACCCGACCAGTTGTACGCCCTGCCGGAGATGCTCGCCGAAGCGGCGCGGGGTAAGCGCGTGGTGGCCGTGGACCCCGGCAGGAAGAGCCCGCGCGACGCCGACGCCGAGGCGCGAATGGAGCAGCTCGACCTGGCCCGCGCCGTCGAGGCCTGCCCCAGCGGCGCGCAGGCGTTCGTGCGCGTGGCGCGCGGGTGCGACAACTTCTGCACGTACTGCGTGGTCCCGTTCGTTCGCGGCCCGGAGCGAAGCCGCCCGCCGGAGCACATCGTCGCCGAGGCGCGGCGCCTGGTGGACGCCGGGCGAAGCGAGATCACCCTGCTCGGACAGACCGTCAACCGCTACCGCTGGACCGGCGGCGGGGCCACGGTGCGCTTCAGCGACCTGCTGGCGCGCGTGGCCGTCGTGCCGGGCCTGCGCCGCCTGCGGTTCGTCACCAGCCACCCGCTGGACTTCACCGACGACATCCTCCAGGCGATGCGCGACCTGCCCAACGTCTGCGAATACCTCCACTGCCCCGCCCAGAGCGGCAGCGACCGGATCCTCAAGGCCATGAACCGCCGCTACACCCGCGCCGAGTACGACGACCTGCTGGCCCGCGCGCGGGCGATCGTCCCAGGCGTGGTGCTGGCGGGCGATTTCATCGTGGGGTTCCCGACGGAGACGGAAGCGGACCACGAGGCCTCGGCCGACCTGATCCGCCGGGCGGGCTACAAGAACTCGTTCATCTTCAAGTATTCGCCGCGTCCCGGCACGGCCGCCGCCCGCACGATGGAAGACGACGTGCCGTCGGACGTCAAGAAGCGCCGCAACAACGAGCTGCTGGCCGTGCAGGAGCAGGTCGGTTTGGCGCACCACCGCGCGTACGTCGGGCAGTCCGTGGAGGTGCTGGTGGAAGGCCCGTCGCCCCGCGCGGCGCGGACCGCCGCGAAACAGCTCGTCGGGCGGACGCGGGGAGACCACATCGTCGTCTTCGACGGCCCGGAGACGCTCGCGGGGCAATACGTCCGCGTCCGAATCTCCGACGCGACCAGCCTGACGCTCTTCGGCGAGCTGTGCGAAGGAGAGGAGTAACCTTTTACGGGTGCCACGGCCTGTCCCGATGTTGTGGATCGGGACTGGCCGTGCGAACACCCTCAATCACTTCATCCACGGAAGGGTGGCACTGCTTGCTTGCAAGCAGTGTTTTTGCGGCTACACGGCTTGACAAGCAAGCCGTGGCACCCCCGTCACTTCATCCACAGGCGGAGGACGTCCGTCGCGGGCAGCGGCGCGAAGATCAGCCAGGCGATGTTCAGCCCCGTGATGACGTCGTACGGCACGGTCATTCGAGGCCAGCGCCACAGGCGGATTTTCAGCCACCACGGGCCCTCGCGGACATCCTCGATGACGCGCTTTCCCTCGATGACCCGCTTGGTGTAAAGAATCCGTCGCAGCGCGGTGAACAGGGGCGAGAGCGCCTGCTGGACGACCAGCGCGGGGATGTTGAAGCTGAACGTGGCGATGAGGATGGCGGCCGACCGCTCCCCGCGCTGCCAGTAGCCCACGCGGCAGCGGGCGATGAGGTCTTCGGCGCGGGCGCGGGCGTAGGAGATCATGAACGCGTTGAAGAACGCCAGCATGCACAGCAGGATGAACGTGACGTTGGCCGGCTCGACGAGCGCGTAGTGGGCGGCGATTCCGGCGTAGACGGCGAAGTCGCTGTACCGGTCGAGCGTGCTGTCGAGGAAGGCGCCGAAGACGGTTCCGCGGTTGCCCAGCCGGGCGACGGCGCCATCGAGCATGTCGCAGGCGGAGGCGAGGATCAGCAGCGCCCCAGCCAGGAGCAGGTATCCGTTGGCCCAGTCGTCCGGTCCCCAGGGGTTGGCGAACCGGCTGCCCGCGCCGAGCGCGTAGCAGACGGCGGCGGCGGCTGTGAACGCCATGCCCGTCAGCGTGAGCATGTTGGGCGTGACGCCCAGGCGCAGCAGCCCGCGCGCGACGAAATCGCGCGCGGCGACGAATCCGGCTCCGACGGCCTTTCCGATCATGCCCGGAAGCGTACCGCAAGCGCCCCGCGCACGCAACGGCCGGCGGGGTGTCGCGTTGCTTTCGACCTTGACAAGGCGTCGCGCCGGGGCCCATCATTCCCGTGCGTCCTTTCCGGGGCCCGCAGCGGTTGCGCGCCCCGCCGCGACACGTTCCGCCGGGAGCCCTCCATGAAACGACACGTCCTGTTGTCCATCGCCGCGATCCTCCTGCTGTCGCGCCCGGCCTGGGCGGCGCCGCCCGCGACCGCCCCCGCCACCCAGGCGCAATCGGCCCCGGCAGAAACCGTGCAGGTCCGGTTCGACGCTTGGCCGAAGGACCACCTCTTCGAGACCGACGCGCTGGAGCTTCCGACGCGGCTGGTGAACCGGTCCGGCCGGCCGCTGCGGGGCTCCGTGCGGATCACGCTGGCGGAGTACCGACCCAACGAGGACGGCGCGGCCATCGAGACGCGCCAGCAGGAGGTGGCGCTGCCGGCAGGGGCCTCCGTGGACGTTCCGGCGACGTTTCGCCCCAAACAGCCGGGCCCCTACGAATTCCGCCTGGAGCTGACCGCGGGCGGGACCGTCGTCCGGCGCATCGAGACGGCGCTGCTGTACAAACCGAGCCAATGGACGCTGCCGGACCTGGAGCCGAAGGACTTCGACGAGTTCTGGGCGCGAACCCTCGCGGAGATGCGCAAGAGCCCGCTGGACGCGAAATACAGCGAGCCGAAGGACCGCAGGCTGATCCCCGAACCGTTCCGGGAAGTGAGCTTCAACGGCCTGGGCGGCCGGCGCATCCGCGGATACCTGGGCATCCCGCCGGGGCTGCGGGCGGGGCAGAAGGCCCCGGCCATCCTCTCGCTGCCCAGCGCGGGGTATCATTCGGCGGCGGTGCAGGCGTCGGCGCTGGAGCGCGGGTACGTGTTCCTGGCCATCAGCATCCACGACCTTCCGTTCGGGGGCGAGTCGGGGCGGACGCACCCCCGCGAACACTGGTTCGCGGAGGAGTACCAGGGCATCGGCCGGCAGGACAAGGCGACGTACTACTACCGGGCCGCCTACGCAGCCGGGCCGCGCGCGGTGGACTTCCTGCGCTCGCTGCCGGAGGTGGACCCGGCGCGGATCGTCGTGACGGGGTTCAGCCAGGGCGGGTCGCTGGCGCTGGCGACGGCAGGCCTGGTGCGCGACGTGGCGCTGGCGGAGGCGTCCATCGCCGGGCGAAGCCGCATGGACCTGCTGACGTTCGCCTACAAGGCCAACATGACCCTCGACCCGCCGTCCGGAATGACCGCGCGGGAGATGTTCGAAAAGACGCTGGCGTACTACGACGTGAGCTACTTCGCGCGGCGGATCCGCTGCCCGATCGTCATGCGGATCAGCCTGGACGACCCGATCAATCCGGGCCCGCTCCAGTACTGGGCGTTCACGCGGATCGCGCACAGCCCCGACGCCCGCGCGATCGTCGCGCCCTGGCTGAAGCACCGCAGCCCGCCGGACGCCCAGGGCGTCGTCGAAACCATGCGCCGCAAGTACGTCACGGGCGACGCCGCGACGCGCCCGGCGAAATGACGCGCCCGGCGGCCCGTTGCGTGGCGCGCGGCCGGCAGGTACACTCGCCCCGGCAGCTCAGCACGGGGAGACCGACATGGACCGGCGCGACGACGAACGGATCGAGCGACTCGGCGAGGAACTGGCGAGCCTCAAGCGTCTGCTGGCGGACCTGGAGAAGCGTCTGGGCGCGCTGAGCGCCGAGTCGCGCCCGGCGGCGACGCCGCCCCCGCTCCCGGCCGGATACGCCAAGCCCGCGCCGGTTCCGCAGACCCCGCAGCCGGCGCCCCAACCCAAGCCCGCGCCGATTCCGGACTCGCCGCGCCCCGGCGCGACTCCGCTTCCGCCGCTGGGCCAGCCGCCGCTGGAGAAGGCGCCCTCCCTGCTCCGCCCGCCGGGCGCGCCGAAGGCCGCGCCGCCACACCCCGCCGGCGTCTCCCTCGAGCAGCGGCTCGGCGCCAGCTGGCTCAACAAGATCGGGATCGTCGTGCTGCTGCTGGGCGCGGTGTTCTTCTTTCAGTACGCCGCGCAGAAAGGGTGGATCCACCCGACCCTCCGCGTGCTGATCGTCGCGCTGGGCGGTGCGGCGCTGCTGGGCGCGGGTGAGTGGACGCTCCGCAAGGCGATGCGCGTCTTCGCGGCCGGGGCCACCGGCGGCGGAATCGCCCTGCTCTACGCCGCCGCCTACGCCGCCAGCCCGAAGTTCTACGCGCTGGTCCCCACGCCCGTCGCGTTCGCCCTGATGTGCGCGGTGACGGTCCTCGGCGCGGCCCTGAGCGTCCGCAGCCGCATGCTCTCGACGACCGTCCTCGTCCAGATCGGCGCGTACCTGACGCCGCTGCTGCTGAGCACCGGGCGGAACGAGCAGGTCGTGCTCATGTGCTACCTGCTGGTGGCGGGGGCGGGCTTCCTCGCCGTCGGGGCGATCCGCAACTGGTCCGCCCCGCCGCTGCTGGCGCTGGCCGGGACGATCCTGCTGACGGCGGGCTGGTGCGGCGCGCACTACAGCGCCCCGCAGGCGGCCGCCACGCTGGCGTTCGCGTGGGCGCTGACCGCGATGTTCCTGGCCTACGCCGTCGTCATGGCCGGGCGGGGGCGGATGAACGTCTTTTTGGCGCTGGCGATGACCGTCGTCGCGGCCGGGGCGCTGATGGAACTGCTGGGCTTCACCCTCGACGACATGCCCGGCCACGGGCTCTTCGTCCACCTGCTCGCGCTGGGCGCGGCGTTGCTGGCCGTCGGGACGATCCGCCAGTGGAACATCCCGCCGCTGCTGGCCGTCGGCGGCACGGTGATGCTGGTGTCGAGTTGGTGCGGCGCGCATTACAGCGACCCGCAGGCGACGGCCACCCTGGCGTGCGCGTGGAGCCTGTTCGCGCTGTTCGTGGGCTTCGCGGCCGTGGCGACGCGATTCGGGCGCGCCCACGTCCACGCGGGCATCGCGATGGCGGCGGCCTGCGCCGTCGCGATGTCCCTTCTGTTGCTGGTAACCCTCGAATCCATGGGCCGCCACGCAACGCTGACCCACCTGTTCCTGATGGACGCCGTGCTGCTGGGCGTGTGCCTGTGGCGGCGCTGGCACTGGCTGCGCATGGGCCTGCTGGTCTGCTCGTATCCCGTGATTATGGTGACGATGGAAGGGGGATTTCTCGAGAACATCGGAGAACTCGCTTCGTCGGTGTGGATCTGGGCGTTCTACGCCCTGCTGACGGCCGACGTGCTCTTGCGGGCGTGGCGGAAATCGTTCGCCACGCGCGAAAAACTCGACGCCGCGCTGGCCTCGCTGGCGACGGCCTTGATGTTCTGGAGCACCTATGGCTTGTTGTTGTCCGCGGGGTATCAGCCGTGGATGGGCGCGTATACGGCGCTGCTGGCGGCCGGGGCGATTGTCCTGTCCGTCTTCCTGCTCCGCGGCAGGCGGGCGATCCTGGGCAACGCGTACCTAGCCTGCGGGCTGGTGCTGGCGGCGCTGTTCGCGCCGATCCAGTTCGACCGCGCGACGATCACCTACGCGTGGGCGATCCAGGCGGCCGTCACGATGCTCATCGCCCGCCGGCTCGCCAGCCGGATGCTGCTGGCCAAGTCCTTCGCCGTGCTGCTGCTGGCGATCGCGCACTACGTCCACCTGGACGTGCCGTACGACGGCCGCCTGGCGGCGACGATGCTGACCTTCGCCGGCACGGCCGTGCCGTGGCGACTGCTGCTGGCCGCGACGCTCGCCGTCTCGGGCGCCGTCTCGGCGGGGCTTCTCCGCGCGGGCCCGGCCATCGAGAACCTCCGCGCGGAGCGGACGCTGGCGGGCGTGATGCTCTGGCTGGGCGCGGGCGTCTGGGCGGTCGAGGCGTGCCAGCTTCTGCCGGCCGTCGGCGCGACGTGGGCCTGGCTGGCGCTGGCGTGCGGCGTGTCCGCCGTCGCCCTGGCGCGCCGCAGCGCCTGGGCGAGCGCCAGCGGCGCGATCCTGATTCTTTTGACGACGGCGAAGCTCCTCGCCTACGACACGCTGGCGCTCCGCCTGGACGGTCCGCCGGCGGGCGTGGCGGTGGCCGTCAACTGGCAGTTCGGCTCGGCGCTGGCTGTCGCCGGCGCGGGCCTGCTGTGCGCGCGGGCCCTGGCCAGGCGACTGCCGGGCGGCGCGCTGCCCGCGACGCTGCGCCACCTGCTGATCCTTCCCGCGGCCGGGGCGATCGTCTGGGCGGGCAGTTTCGAGATCGACCGCTACTTCCACTTCCACGGGCAGTCCTTCGCCAACGTCGCCCAGGCGCGGCAGGTGGGCTACTCGATCTGGTGGGCGGTCTACGCTGCCGTCGTCCTGGCGGCGGGGTTCCTCGCCCGATACGCCCCGGTGCGATACCTCGCGCTGGCGCTGTTCGCCGTCACGCTGGGCAAGGTGCTGCTGGTGGACATGTCCGACGTGGAGGCGGGATACCGCATCGCGTCGTTCGTGGCGCTGGGGGGGCTGCTGGTGGGCGCGTCGCTGCTGTACCAGAAATACTTCCGCGAGGCCCTGGCCCACTGGGACCGCCCCCCGCGCGACAAGCTTTGATGACTCCCAAACAGCCGGCAGGGATGAACACAGATCAACGCCGATAAAAACGGGATACGATTTCCAGAATCCGCGTTTATCCGCGTTCATCCCTGCTAAGTTAACGGGGTGTTCCGCCCCGTAACTCCCGGCCAGCCATGGACAAAGGCCCCAAAAAATCCCCCTTGACGCCCTGCGGAAGTAGGGTAAACTTTGTAGCTTGTTGCTCCTTTGTGGCCGCGCGGCAGAGGGCCGCGCGGAGGTTGCTCGCCACAATGTAGTGCTCAGCAGTGCATTCGTTCAAGAGAGGATTCGTACCATGTGGAGGCTCATTGTTTCTGTTGTGGTTGGGGTCTGTCTTGGTTTGGCGGGCGCGGCGCAGGCGGGGGAATTGTCCTTCGAGATCACCCAGAGTCCGATGGGATATCGCGCGGGTATCAACGTCATCCAGGATGGCGTCACCGGCGTGCAGATCAGCCCGTCCGGCGCGGGCGCCTGGGAGTCCTTCGACGGAGAGGACAACGATTTCTTTATCAACTCGGACTGGTATGACACGCTGTCGGACCTGGGCGACGAGTTCAACGGGAGCTTCGACCTGCTCATCAGCCGGGGTACGGATCAGTCGCTCTACACGTTCAACCTCGCCGTGCCGTCCGAATCGGCGTTCGCGCCCCTGCCGCAACTGACCGCCCCTCTGACGTCCCCGGTCGGCCAGAGCGTCAACTTCACCTGGACCTGGTCGCCCGCCGGCGCCTACACGTGGGACATGCTGGCCGGCATCTTCGTGGACGCCTGGCAGGAAGATTCGGACTTCTCCGACTCCTCGTTCGCCTTCCTGGGCGGCTCGATGAGCAAGACCGACACTTCCTGGCACGTGAACTTCGCCGGAACCGGCGAGTCGGAAATGAAGGTCGGATACGTCACGATGGTGGACGGCGTGGTGACCGACCTGACCTTCGTCGCCGGCTCGAGCGACTTCCAGGCCTTCGATTTCACCTCGGGCGACGACTTCTACCAGGTCACGATCGCGGGCGACGGCACGCAGTTCGAAGTCGTTCCCGAACCGGCGTCGCTGGCGCTGCTGGCGATGGGCGGACTGGCCATCCTCCGCCGGGCCAAAGCGGCACGACGGTAGACCGAAAAAGGAACCCGGAACTCAGGAACCGGGGAACCGGGAAAAACGGACCGGATTGTCATGTCCCCACGGGCGTGACAATCCGGTCTTTGTTTTCGGCTATTGGTCAATCGACGGGTGGCACGCTTTGCTCGCAAAGCGTGTTACCGAATTCACCCAGAACACGGCTTGCAAGCAAGCCGTGCCTCCCTGTTTTCCCGATGTTTTCGACAGAGCAATTTCAGGCTTCAGACATTGGTCATTCGTCATTGGTCCTTCCCGGCACGATCCACAGCAGGAACTCCGTGTTCCCGCCCTTGCCGCGCAGGATGGAGCGCATGGCGGCGCGGATTTCGAAGCCGGCAGCGTCCAGGCGCTCGCAGACTTCGCGGCAGACGCGTTCGGCTTGGCCGGGCGCGAGCGGCCCGGGGGGCTTGCGCCCGCGCAGCTTGGACAGCTCGTAGTGCGGCTTGAGCAGCGAGACGATCCGCCCGCCGTCTTTCAGCCATCGCGCCGCGGCAGGGACGATCCGCTCCTGCGGCGTCCAGGCGACGTCGCAGACGACCAGGTCGGCCGGTTCGGGGCAGTCGGCGTACAGGGCGTTGGTCCGCTCCAGGACGACCACCCGCGCGTCGGTGCGGAGCTTCCAGGCCAGTTCGCCGTATCCGGTGTCCACGGCATAGACCTTCCGCGCGCCGCGGCGGAGCAGGCAGTCGGTGAACCCGCCGACGTTGCAGCCGAAGTCGGCGCAGACCATCCCGCGCACGTCCAGGCCGAACGCGTCCAGCGCGGCATCGAGTTTTTCACCGGCCCGGCTGGCGAAGGGACCCTGGGGTTTCGTCATGGACGGATTGTACCCCCGCGCCGCGGCGCAGAAAAAGCCCACGGACGATTGTCCGTGGGCGGGGAGACGACGGAAAACGCGATCGCTACGCCTTGGCGGCGAGCTTGTTGACCTGCTTGGCCAGGCGAGACTTCTTGCGGGCGACGGCGTTCTTGTGGATCAGCCCCTTGGCGGCCACCTGGTCGAGCTTCTTGGTGACGGTTTTAAGCTGCTCGGCCGCCTTGGCCTGGTCGTGGGTCTGGACGGCCTGGTCGAAGTCCTTGAGGACCTGCTTGACCTGGTCGCGGCGCCAGCGGTTTCTCGCGCGGCGCTTGGCGTTCTGCCGGATGCGCTTCTTTGCCGAAAGCGAATGTGCCACGGAAATTCTCCTGTAGGACTCAGGTGCTGCGTTCTTGCCAACTTCGGAAACGCCGCATTATACGCCTTCGGCGGCATGGAGCAAGCCCTATTTCGGGCGATTGGGGGGGAAATAGGAACCCGGAACCAAGGAACTGAGGAACCAGGGAAGACCAATGCCGAATGCCTGAAGCCTGCGGCCTGAGGGCCAATGTCTAATGACGAATGACGAATGTCTAATGTCTGAAGCCTGATCGAGGACCGGAGACCGGGAACCGATGGACCGATCGACCAAACGGTAGGGCGAGCAACTCGGTTGCTCGCGGAATCCCAATCCTCGGCCGGTCCCGCGAGCAAGCAAGTTGCTCGCCCTACTCACTTCGTTGAACCTGTCGGCCGCCTTCATCGCGAACTTGTAAGTATTCCTTACAAGTTGCCGCTTCGTCCAACTCGCCTTCCGCGTAAATGGCTTTGATGTGGTTGGTTATGTTCTGCGGCGTGGTCTGGTAAAGCTCTCCCATGGTTGCCTGGGTCAGCCAAACGGTCTGTCCGTCAAGGCGAACCTGGAGGTTCAGCGCCCCGTCGCGATAAATCAGCACTTGACCTTCCGGCGAAAGGGGCGCGGGCAGTGTGGATTCCGTCATTGTCGGTTCTCCAAGAAGCCGGCCGGATTTGTCTTCCCCCGTTCCTCTGTTCCTTGGTTCCGGGTTCCTTTTCCATTGCCGCTTCCCCCTGGGGTCATTCGCCGTCGCTCATGGGGCGCTGCCTTCCACGATGGCGATCTCTTCGGCCGTCAGCCCGTACAGGTCGTATACCAGACGGTCAATCTCCCGGTCCGTCGCGTCGATCTGACGCCGGATCACTTCCTTCCGTGATTCCGAATCCGCAGCCAAGAGCTGTTTGTGCAACGCCAGCATCGAATCGACCAGCCCAACTATCCGATCATGGGCGGCCTTATCGGCCATGTTCTGCATGTCGGCAATACGCAATGGCAAGTCTCGGATGAACCTTGATTCATAGCTGTACCAGCCGCCGCGCATTTGCGTAGCGGACATGTGGTGAACCCAATCCAACAGTCGGCTATTGAGAAGCCCCAGGACGTAAGCCCGCGAATACTGCGGAGAAACAAGAAGGCCATAGCCCCCAGCCACGCCGCCCGTGAAGAAGAATTCGCCCGTCGAGTCCAACGAAAAGGCCGCCTTAGTGGAAAGGTCGGGCGTGAAGATTTTCGGCAAGGCTATAACATCAAGGGCTTGGTTTCTAGTGTATGCATACCAATCCGAGCAATTCATCATGCCGTGTTCGCGGCTTCTAAGGAATTCCGCATTGCTCGTAAGGTAGCGCCACGCCAACGGGAATGATTCCTTCATTGTTCGTTGGGTGATAAGCGACGCCCTTCCCTCACTCACAGAGTAAGGGAACAGTATGAGCCTATCTGTAGACACGAGGTCAAATGCCTTGCTGTCGCCCCCCTTCACCAGGGGATGCAGCAGTTCATTCTCAATCCAATGCTCCGATTCGGTCTGGTGCGAGTAAACCTTCGTGCGCCTTTTTTGCCTCAGCACTTGTTGAACAATGAAAACCTTGTCCCCGCCAGTCTTCAGTCCCTGAAAAATCCGATCAGTTACATCGGCCAGTTTCACGGGCATACGTGCGAGTCTTTCAAAGAGCGCGGCACCAGCACCGACGGGGAAGCTCCATTCTTCTGTGGTTACTTGATTGGCATTGATAGTCCCGTGAGCACCAGCGCCTGTTGTTCGCCAGGCGCCCAAGTCATTGGCCTTCACAAAGCGGCAATTCGCAGCGGGTGACTTGTCCAGGAACAAAAGGCAGGTGTAGGTAGTCGCCCCCTCAAAAACCTGTTGGTCCCCAAAGTGGACGATGTGCGCGAGGTGTTGTCCTTCGGCAATTATGCCCCGAACCGGCTCGCCATACTTGGAGTTGAAAAACTTGTGCGGGCAAATGAAGCCAAGTTGCCCCTTGGCATTCAGCAGCTTCAAGCCTTGTTCGATGAAGACAACGTAAATGTCATAGTTCCCGGTTCGACCGGCGCGGAACAGTTCCTTGTAGATTTCTACTTCCAGCGGGGCCCATTCCTTCATCGTCTGAATGCGAATGTATGGCGGATTGCCGATGATGCAATCGAAGCCTCCTGCTGTGGCATGGGCATCTTGCCCATGCGTGGCACGGCCATCCTGGCCGTGTTCTTTTTCTCTCCTGGGCGAGACGCCCCCGTCCCGCACGGGCGGGACGCCCGTGCCACGGGGGAAGACGTCGGGGAAGGCCTGCGCCCAGTCAAATGGGTTGACGCGTTTCATTTCTTCGGCGTCGGGGATCAGCTTGCCCGTGAAGTAATCCGGTCCGATGAGGGAATTGCCGCACTGGATGTTTTCGGCCAGGTTGGGCAGCGCCCGCTCGTGGAACAGGCGCAGGGTGTTTCCGACGGTCTGGTCCGATTCGCCTTCGAGCACCTTCAGCAGCAGGGACAGTTTGGACACTTCCACGGCCTGCGGGTCGATGTCCACGCCGAACAGGTGCGTCGTGAGGATTCGTTTCTTTTCCGCGATGGTCAGTCGCCATCCGTTTTCGCCGGCGGCGCAGACGGCCTTGGGGAACTTTTCCGGGCCGTTGTCCAGGTACCACTTCAGGCAGTGGTCCAGCAGGCACTGATACGCGCCCAGGAGGAACGACCCGCTCCCGCAGGCCATGTCCAGCACGCGGAACGGTTCTTTGCCAAGACCCTTTCCCTTTCCGGCCAGTTGCGCGGGGCTCTTTCCCTCGATCTGCCGGCCAACGGTGTGCTGGACGATGTACTCGACGATGTACGCCGGGGTGTAGTACACGCCGCCGGCCTTGCGGACTTCGGGCTTCTCCTCGATCTTCGCCTGGTGGGTGGGCGTCAGGCGGATGACCTTGCCCAGGAAGCGCTCGTAGACCGTGCCGAGGATCTCGACGGGCAGGACGCCGAAGTGATAGGGCGAACCGTGCTGGAAGTAGAGGCTTTGCAGGATGGGTCGGAAGACCTTGTCGTCGACGGAAAGTCGCGGCGTGATGCGGTCGGGGGCTTCGGAGACGCCGGATTCCTTCTGGAAATGGAACAGCCCGGAGTTGTATTTCTCGTCGGCCCGGCGGCACAGCTTCATGAAGTTCGGGTACACGTCGGCCTGTTGGGACAGTCCCAGAAGCTGCTCGAAGGATTCCAGCCCGCGGTCCTCGGCCATGCGCAGGAAGACCACGCGGTCGATGGTGAGCTGGACGGCGGCGTTGAGGTCGTCGGAAGACAGGTCCTTGTTGCGCAGGGCGAGGTTCCGGGCGAGGGCGTCGCGCCAGGACTCGATTTCCTTGAGGAATTCCACGTCCACCTCGGACGTTCCGCGCTTGCGCTTGGAGGCGGCGTACTGGTCGAACGCGCCGGACCAGACCGCTTCGCGGGAAAACACGTCCCAGAGCTCCCGCCAGCGGTCGGGGTATTCTTCCGAGCGGAAGTACTGGATTCGGGCGCGGCTGGCCTTGTCGCTCTCGCGCGGGCGGAAGGTGCAGTCGTAGACGCCCAGTTCCTCGAAGTCGGTCAGGATCGACAGGGCGACCTTGGCGCTCCAGCCGTAGCGGCGGAGCTGGTAGGCGGGCTTGACGTCGGTGTGGATGTTGACGCCGCACTTCTTGGCCTCGACGTAGAACTTGGGCAGCGTTCCGACGCGGAAGGTGTAGTCCGGGGCCTTCTGCTGGCCTTCGATGTCCAGGCTGTCTTCGGGGATGACTTCGCGGTACTGGGGCGCGACCCGCGCGGTATTGCGGACATCCCAGCCAAGGGCTTCGAAGAAGGGATCGATCAGGGATTGGCGAACGTGTGCTTCCTTGACTCCGGGGGCGAAGAACGCTTCCCGGTTTGTCGCGAAGTACCGGCACAGCCTGGCGATTTCGTCCTTGCCCTGGTCGAATGTCTTGCTCATGGGCGGCCTTTCGTCGCCCCCGGCCGTCGGCCCGTCAAGAGTCTGCCCCCGAAAGGCGGATCGTGTTGCGACGGGCGGGTCGCGCCGGGAAACGCCGACAGCGTACCGGAAAGGCGCGGGCGCGGCAAGGACGGCCGGGCGTAAGGGAAATCGCATCGGAGTGTCGCGGGCATGCGGGCGTGCTCGGACAAGAACACGGCTTGCAAGCAAGCCGTGCCACCCCCGCACTTCGCACTTCGACCTACGACCTTCGAACTTCCTTCGCCCCGCGCGCGTTCACGCCGGCGGGAGGGATTCGACGCGGAGGGCGGCGCGGAACTCGGCGACGGTCTGGGACTCGAACTCGGCCGGGGCGATGGTGCAGGCGCTGGCGGTGGCGGCAGCGACGGCATCGGCGAAGGCCTCGATCATCGCGCGGCCGCGCCAGAGCCCGGCCAGGAACGCGCCCAGCAGCACGTCGCCGCAGCCGACGGTGTTCCGCACGCGCGCGGGGTCCATCTCCGCGCGGGCGTGCAGGGCGAACTGCTCGGTGAACAGGTAGGCCCCCTCGGCGCCGCGGGTGAACAGGACGATCTTGACGCGCCCGACGAGGGCGCGGGCGGCGCGGAGTTCGTCGTCCAGCCCGTGCAGTTCGCGTCCGGCCAGGCGGGCCAGCTCGGCTGCGTTCGGCTTGACCAGCCAGAGCGACTGGTCGGCCACCGCGTCCAGCGCCTCGCCGGTGGTGTCCACGGCCACGTGCGCCCCGGCCGAGCGGCAGATGTCCAGGAGCGTCACGAAGTCCTTGCCCTCGACGCCGGGCGGAAGCGAGCCGCTGAAGACGACGAAGTGCCCCTGCCGGCAGACGAGGTTGAGCTTGGTGGCCAGGCGCTTGAGGCTGCGCGGATCGACCGTCAGGCCGGGGTTGCGGATGTGCGTCTCCTGGTTGGTCTTCGGGTCGGCGATGGTGATGTTCTCGCGCGTCCGGCCGGGCAGGAGGAAGAACTCGTCGCCGACGAGATGCCCGGACAGCACGCTGTCGAACTCGTGGCGGTTGTCCCGTCCGAGGAAGCCCGTGGCGATGTTGCGGACGCCGAGCGTCTTGAGCACGCGCGAGACGTTGACGGCCTTTCCGCCCGGGATGCGCATGATCTCGTGGCCGACCTGGTGTTCGCCGAGGGTGAAGTTCTCCACCTCGATGACGCGGTCGATGGCGGGGTTCAGGCTGACGGTGATGATGGCGCGGACGTCGGACATGGAGGCATTATACCGCCGGCGCGGCCGAAGGAAAGACGCCGGTACGCGGCGCGGGCGGCGCGGAAGCGGTCAGGAGCGTGGCGCGGAGGAAGCCGAGGCGGGTCAACCGCCGGTCGGGAAATGCCCCCGGCCGGGGGGGAAAAACCCCGTTGGGGGGGCGTTTTTTGGGCGCGAAAAAGGGGAGAAAAGGGCGCCAAAAGCGCGGAAAAGCGCACGATTTCGACGGAAAGGGGGGCGGAAAGGTCAGCTTTTCGCGGCGGTTTGGAGCTCCAGGTGGATCACCTTGCCCATCCGCCGCCACCGGTCGTAGCGCCGCCGGAGGAGCTCGTCGCCGCCGAGGCGCTTCAGGTCGCGCAGGGTGCGGACGAGGAATCGCTCGAGGTTGGTCGCCGCCTCGGCCGGGCTGCGGTGCGCGCCGCCGAGCGGTTCGGGCACGATCTCGTCGACGACGTCCAGCTCCTTGAGGTGGCGAGCGGTGAGCTTGAGGGCCTCGGCCGCCTCGGACGCCTTCTCGCCGGTGCGCCACAGGATGCTGGCGCAGCCTTCGGGCGAAATGACGGAATAGTATGCGAATTCAAGGATTGCGATGCGGTCGCCCACGCCCACGCCCAGGGCCCCGCCGCTGCCGCCCTCGCCGATGATCACGCAGACGATCGGCGTCCGCAGGCGGCTCATCTCCAGCAGGTTCCGCGCGATCGCTTCGGCCACGCCGCGCTCCTCCGAGCCGACGCCCGGATACGCCCCCTGCGTGTCGATCAGCGTGACGACCGGCAGGTGGAACTTCTCCGCCATCTTCATGACCCGCAAGGCCTTGCGATATCCCTCGGGATGCGCGCAGCCGAAGTTGCAGGCGATCTTTTCCTTGGTGTCGCGCCCCTTGTGCTGGACGATCAGGGCGACTTTCTCCGTGCCGATCCGCCCCAAGCCGCAACGGATCGCCCGGTCGTCGGCGAAGCGACGGTCCCCGTGCAGCTCCATGAAGCTCTTGACGATCCGGTCGATGTACTCGCACCCGAGCGGGCGCTTGGGGTGCCGCGCGACCAGCACCGTCTCCCACGGCGTGAGGCTCTGGTAGGTCTTCTTCAGCAACGAGACGTACTGCGCCCGCAGCTTGCGGATCTCGCTGGAGAAGTCGCGCCCCGACTCCACCTGCGAGCCTTCCAGCTCCGCGATCTGCCGTTCCAGGCGGAAGATCGGCTTCTCGAAGGGAAGCTGATACCCGCCCGCCAGGCCGTTGCCGTTTTCTTTGGCCATCGCCGTGTTGCCCGCCAATACCAAGCAAGGACGCCCCGGGCGTCCTTGGCTTTCGATGCCGGATATGCTAAGGCCCCGACGGGGGTGTTTTCAAGCCCATTTTGCCTTCCGTTCCGGCCGGCGGAAGGCGAACCGGCGCCCCTACTTGCTTTCCGTAGCGCCTCCCTGGAGCTTCTTGCGGACCGTCTCCAGGCGGTCGCGGACGTCCCGGTAGTTGAACTCCATCTGCGCCACCTGCGAGAACTGGTCCCGGGCCTTCTGGAGCTCGCCCATCTGCTCCAGCACGTCGCCGAAGTGGTAGCGGATCTCTTTGACGCGCTCCTCGGGCATCTCGCTGGCCAGCGCCCGCTCGAACGTCTCGGCCGCCTCGCGCAGCCAGCCCTTGCGGGCGAACGCCTGGCCGAGGTAGTTCATCGCCTGGGTGGCCCGGCGGGGCTCGCGCTGTGCCTGCTGGAGGGCGGCGATCGCCTCGTCGTACTTGCCCGCCAGCAGCAGCCGGCGCCCCAGCTCGAACTTCAGCGACAGGTCCGTCGGGTAGTTCTCCGCCCGCTCGGTGTATTCCTGGATCTCAAACTTCAACTGCTCCAGTCCCTGCTTGCGGGCGGCTTCTTTGTCGCCGGCCTCGACGAGCTTGCGGTACCGCCGCGTCATCTGCCGGATGCGGATGTCCCCCACGCGCATCTTGAACTGGGGGGCGCTGGTGTCCTTGAACGCCTTGTGCAGGATGTCCACCGCCTCGTTCTCGTACGACTCGTCCTCGAACTTCAGCAGCGCGTCGACCAGGGCGTTGACCTTGCCCGGAACGGTGGGCGTCTTCTGGTACTCCTCGCGGGCGCGCTCGATCTGCTGTTTGAGGTAATCGTCGCTCTGGATCAGGTGGTCCTTCTGGATCAGCTCCTGCTGCTTGGAGAGGTCCTTGACGCCCTTGGTGAAGCTCCCCTCCTGGTCGTACTTGCCCTTCTTGATGGTGTACTTGGCGCTCAGTTCCTGGATGGCGGCCTGGAGAACCCCGTCCGTCGGCGTCAGCTGCCGGGCCATCTCGCACGCCTGGATCGCCAGCCCGTATTCCGTCAGGTCGTTGTACGCCTGCGTCAGCGCCAGCAGCACCCGCTTGTTGGGCTTGGGCGTCTGCCGCTGCGACTCCAGCAGGATGTCGCAGACCCACTTGGTCAGCTCGTCGAGCTTGAGCGCCTGGGCAGCCGCCATCAACTGCTCCATGTACGCCACCGACCCCGGCTCCTTGGCCAGCAGGTAGGCGGCGTTGGCGACGTTCTCCGTGAGATCCTTGCCCGGGCGGCGCTTCAGGCCTTCCATCATGCCCGGGCCCTTGCCGCCCTGGGCCTTGCGCTTCATCGCCGTTTCCCGCAGGGGCTTGTGCCCGCGGTCGAGGTTGCCCGGCTCGCGCTTGAGCCCTTCGATATACATCTCGATGGCGAAGTCCCAGTTGCCGGTGTCCGCCACCTGGTCGGCCCGATCGAAGAAGGCCTTGCCCTTGCCCGCCGCGTCCTGTGGTGTGTTCTCTGCCATGCCTTGCCCGTAACCTTCGTTTCACTCCTGCCGGCGCGCCGACACAAAAATCTACAACCTAAAAAAAACTCGCCACAGAGGGCACAGAGAACGCTGAGAAAACCATTCTTTGGTTTTTACGATCCCTTTGTGTCCTCTGTGTCCTTTGTGGCTGATTCTGTCCGGTTCTTTTACTCTACCCTGCCCCCCGACTCCGAGCAAGCGAACTTGCCGCGGGAAGGAGGAAGGTCGAAGACCGAGGACCGGAGACCGGATACTGAAGACCGAGGAAAAACAGAGCCGCGACCGTGAGGGGCGGGGGTGGCACGGCTTGCTGGCAAGCCGTGTTCTTGTCCGAGCACGCCCGCCGGGTGCCGGGCGCCACCCTCAATCCCGATGCTGTGGTTCGGGATTGAGGGTGTCTTCTGCGGCAAAAGGCGAGACGCGCAGATCGAAGTTCGTGGTTCGAAGCCCGCCCCGGCCGTTTCTCAGGTCCGAAGGACCGAAGGAGGGTAGCCGGGGGCGACAGCCCCCGGAACAGGATTCCTTTCTTCCTTGAGCCCCGACGGGGCGTCGGAAGGATCAACCAGGCTTTCCTGCGCCCCTACGGGGCTTGACGGGAGGGATCATGCCAACCGGGGGCTGGCGCCCCCGGCTACCGTCCGCCGCCCCGTTGGGGCGAAAAGCAGGGTGTCTTCCGCTGCAAAAGGCGAGGCACACAGGGCGGAGGAAATGAGTAGGGCGAGCAACTTGCTTGCTCGCGGGCGCGTCCGTGGATTGGGATTACGCGAGCAACCGAGTTGCTCGCCCTACCGTTTTCCCCTCAGGCTTCAGGCTTCAGGCATTGGTCATTGGGCATTGATTGATCCCTCGGTCTCCGGTCCTTCAATTGCCAATTGACGATTGACCATTTCTCCCCACTCTCCACTATCCACTATCCACCAAAGAACTCCGGCATTTCGCGCTGGGCGCGCGCGTAATCTTCCGGCACGCCGATGTCCACGAAGTACCCGTCGCTGACGAACGCGCCGAGGCGCAGCGTGCCTGCGCGGCGTTCGAAGACGTCGCGCTCCAGGCTGAACGCCTCGGGCAAGGCCGGGTCCGCCAGCAGCTCGCGGCGGAACAGGTACACCCCGCCGTTGATGAGCCCGCGGGCGCAGGGCGCTTTCTCGCGGAACGCGACGATCCGCCCGTCGCGCACCTCGACGGTTCCGTATCGGTCGAAGTTTCGCAGCTCCTTCAGCGCGAGCGTGGCGTCGGCCTGCGACTGCCCGTGCGCGCGGGCCAGCGCCGCCAGGGGCACGTCGAACATCGTGTCGCCGTTGAGCAGCAGGATGGCGGGCGCGTCGAGTCGTTCCAGCGCCTTGCGGGCCGCCCCGCCCGTGCCCAGCGGCGCGTCCTCCACGCAGTAGTCGAGCTCCAGCCGCCCGAACGACCGCCCGAAGTGCCGCTCGATGGCCTCCCATCGGTAGCCGACGGAAAGGACGACGCGCCGCACCGACTGCCCGCCCAGCCAGGCCAGCAGGTGCTCCAGGAACGGCCTGCCTCGCAGCGGCGCCATGGGCTTGGGCAGGTCGGGCACGGCCTGGCGAAGCCGCTTGCCCAACCCCCCGGCCAGCACCACCGCGGGAATGTCCGACATCGTTTTCATGCGTATTCGCTCCGGGAAAACCACTTACCACAAAGGACACTGAGTTCGAAGGTCGAAGTTCGGAGTTCGTAGGTCGCTTCGGTCCTCGGTCTCCGGTCCTCGGTCTTTCCCTCAGTCCTCAGCCCTCAGTCCTCGGTTCTCAGTCCTCGCCCGTCCGCGCTGGATCGCGCGTCAGGCGCATCAGCAGCACCCGCCGGCCGGGACTGACGAACCGCGGGCCGATGGGACGCTTCTCGACGATCCGGAAGGCGAAGCGATCGAGGGCCCGCACCGCGTCGTCGAATGAGTCCGACTCGACGGCTGCGTACAGCGGCGCGTCGCCCAGCGCCGCCAGGCGCTGCTCGAAGACCTTCCGCCCGGCTGGGCTGAAGTTCGCGCACTCCAGGCCGAGCATCGGCACGTCCGGCCGGAGGAGAACCGCGTATCCGCTGCTGGCGCAGGGGTTGATCCACGCGCCGACCTCGCGGGCGTCGATTCCGCTGTCGCGGTCGCGCCCCACCAGCCGCCACTGCCGGGCGAAGTGGAACTGCTTGTGTTTGAGCGAATAGAACTCGCGCCAGGCCCAGTCCATGTTGCGGACGAAGACGTGGTATCCTGCCGCGGCGCACTGGGCGGCGAGGATCAGCACCAGCCCAACGGCGACCGCCCGCAGGCGGCGCCGCGCCAGCAGCCGCCACGCCAGCCAGACCGTCAGCACTCCCGTCAGCATCTCCGGGAAGATCGCGTAGCGGCAGTAGCCGGTGGTGGCCGACCAGCCCAAGGCGCTCAGCAGCGTGCCCGCCAGCAGCCAGCCCAGGCGGCGCGGGACCGGCGGGGAGTTTTTCCGCAGCGCCCACGCGCTCGCCGCCCAGGCCAGGACCAGCGGGGCGAGCATCGCCAGGCGGCCCGAGCAGCGGACCAGTTCGGAGAACCGGTCCGGGCGGAACAGCACCCATACCGGCCAGGCGAGCGTCTCCAGCCAGCCGCGCGGGCCCCAGCGCGTATCGCGGAAGTTGATGGTCAGGAAGAAGTCCGACCGGAACACCTCGTTGAACATCCAGAAGACGGGGTTGCCCGTCTCCCGCCAGGCGAAGGCGGCGTACATCGCCGCGGGCAGGCAGAAGAGAACCAGCCCGGCCGCGACGTTCCCTACCCGCAGGCAGCGCCACCGCCGCAGCAGGAAGATCGCCGCCAGCGGCGCCAGGAAGACCGCGCCGGTCAGCTTCAGCGCCAGGCAGAAGCCCGCCACGGCCGCGAGGTACGGCACGTCGCGCGGGTTGTCGCCGTCGTCCAGCGCCACCCGCAGGGCCTCCAGCATCAGCGGCACGGGCAGCAGGTCCACGAGGTAGGTTCCGACGTTGATGAGGGCGTATTCGGTTCCAACAGCCGCGACCGCCCCCGCCGCCAGCAGCCAGCGAGACGGTGGAACGCCCTCGCGCGACAACCCGTCGCGCAGGAGTTGCACGACCTGGAGGACGATCAGGCCCAGCACCAGCACGTTCAGGACGGTCCCGGCCCGGTAGCCCAGCACCGCGCGGAACGGCAGGAACATGCGGTCGGCCAGGGGAAACAGGAAGGTGTTTTTCCCGGCTGCGACAAAGCTTTGGCCCGCATCGGAAAAGTCGAACTGCTGGGCGTAGAGATGGTAGGCGAGGGTGTCGTAGTTGCTGTCGGGGATGGGCGTTCGCGCGACGGCCAGCAGGAGCACGGGCAGGAACATGACGGCCGCGGGCAGGAGGTCCCGCGCGGCAAACCGCGGGCGGAGGAATTTCCGCGCGCCCCAGGCGAGCGCCAGCGTGGCGAGCCCCGCCAGTGCGTCGGCGGCCCACGGCGGCAGCGCCCCCGGCAACGCCAGGTATTGCGCGAACAGGACCGCGTCCCGCAGCCAGCACCACGCCAGCAGCAGCGCATAGGGCAGTAGCGGCGCGGGGACTTCCACCCGGCGGTCGGCGGTCGGGGCGGTTTCCGGAGGATTCATGGCAGCGGGATTGTACGGGCCTGCGCGTGGCCTCGCAAGGCGACGGGCAGTTGACAGCCCCGCGAGGTTTCGTCAGACTCTCTTGACCTTTCCCGCGGAACGCACCGACTATGCCTGACCGCGAAGTTCACAATTCCGGCCTCTCCCGGCGTCTCGCCTGGCTGGTCGCCCTGGCGGCGGCGGGCGCGGTCGTCGCGCTCAGCGCGCCGAACCTCGACGGTCAGGGCAGCCAATACGACGAATTGCACCCTGCCGTGACGGCCTTCGCCTACACCGGCCATCCTATCACGCCCGACACCCCGGCCGGGTGGTGCGCGTTCGAGATCGGCGGACTGCCCGTGATGAACATGTCCTACACCGCGGCGATCAAGACGGGCCTGTACGGCCTGTACCTGCGGGTCACCAACGCGGGCTTCAGCGTGGCGAGCTGGCGGGCGCTGGGGATCGCCCTCGTCGCTGCCGGGGTACTGGCGTTCTGCCTGCTGACGTGGCGCGGGCTGCCTGCCGCGGCGCTGCTGGCGTTCTGCGCCCTGCTGCTGAGCGACGCGAACCTGCCGCTGATGGCCCGGTTCGACTGGGGACCGGTCGCGCTGGCGCTGGCGCTGAGGCTGGCGCTGGTGGCGGTGTGGATTCGCGGCGAGACGGCCGAGAAGACCTCCCCCGCCAACTCGCTGGCGCTGGGCGCGCTGGTGGGGCTGGCCGTGTTCGAAAAACTCAGCGCGGTCGTGCTGCTGGCGCCGCTGCTGGCGATGCTCGCGCTGTCGCCCCGGCGGCGGAGCCTGAAACACTGGCTCGCCTGCGCCGCGGGCGGGCTGATCGGCGGCGCGCCGCTGATCGCGCTGAACGTCTACACCTGGACCTGCTGGGGCAAGCTGCTGTCGCTGGTGCACGTGGCGACGGCCGAAACCCGCGCCTGCGCGGGGTTCCTCGACTACGCGGGGCAGTATCTCGCCCTCGGCAGCGGCGCGACCTTCCGCGCGTTCATCCTGGGCAATGCCTCCGGCGCGATGCCCCTGCTCGACGGCGCGCTGACGGCGGGGCTGCTGGCGGCCATCGGCGCGCTCAGCGCCGCCCGGTGGCGCACCAGCCCGCTGCTGCGCCTGGCCGGCGCGATGGCGCTGAGCTACGGGCTCGTGGGCGCGGCGCTGTACCTGCTGCCCCAGACCACCTGGGCCCACCACTGGGTGCAGGGCATGCCCTTCCAGTACGCGGCGATGGCGCTGGCCGTCGCGGGCGTGCTGGGCGGGCGGGCGGAAACGAAACGCGCCCGCATTGTCCGTGCAGCCCTGCCGCTGGCGGTCGCCGCGCTGCTGCTGGCGCGAATCCCCGGCTGCGCGATGCTCGAACGCTCCCTGCTCCACGGCGATGCCTCGATCGACTGGCATCCCTCGCTCAACGCGATGGGGCGCTTCGCCGCGCGCCACGCCGACGACGCGGTCTTCCTGGCCGCGGACTGGGGCGTCGGAACCCAGATCGTCTGCCATGCCGACGGGCGCGAGGGCGTGCTGTACGAGCCGTTCTGGGACTACCGCGGCCAGGCCGACGTGCTGGACATCGCGCGCGGCTGCGGGCGCGACGCGCTGTACGTCGTCTGGAAGAAGCCGCCCTCGCCCATCCGCACGGTCGAGACCGACCGCATGCTGCGCGACACGGAAACGCTGCCCGCCTGGCGGCGCGTCGAGACGGAAGCCCAGATCGCCAACCTGCCCGCCGTCGGTGTGCGAAAGTTCGTCCGCGCCGAACCGCGCGCGGCCATAAAGGAATACGACCCGTGAAATTTCCCAATCCATTCCGCGCGGGCCTGGGCCGCCCGGCTGCCTGGGCGCTCGCCCTGGCAACCGCCGCGATCTTCGTGTGGTTCGCGACCCTCCGCCTCGACGCCCAGGGCGCGTACTACGACGAGCTGGACCAGGCGAAGGGGGCGTTCGCCTACGTGCATCCGGACCGCACCTACCCGGCCGCTCTCCGCGTCGGCGGACTGCCCGCGATGAACATGACGTACAGCGCGGCCATCAAGACCGGCTTGTACGGGCTGTACCTGCGCGCCACCGGCGCGCGGTTTTCCATGACGGAATGGCGGATGGCGGGCATCCTGCTCGTCGCGGCGGGGCTGGTGGCGTTTTTCCCGCTGGCGCGGCGCGGGCTTTCTCCGGCTGGGGCGGGGGCGTTTGCCCTGCTGACGCTCTCCGACGTCGCCGTCCTGCTCGTCAGCCGGTTCGACTGGGGCCCTGCCGCGCTGGCGCTGCTGCTGCGCCTGGCGATGCTGGGCACGTATCTCCGCGGCGAGGCGCGCGGCGAGCCGCGCCCGGGCAACAGTTTCCTGCTGGCGTTCTTTGCGGCGATGGCGTGCTTCGAGAAACTCAGCTCCGTGGTGCTGGTCGGCCCGCTGGCGCTGATGATGACGATGAGCCCGGCACGCCGGACGTTGCGCCACTGGCGTGCGTGCGTGCTGGGCGGGCTGGTCGGCGCGCTGCCGCTGATCGCGGTCAACGCGGCCACCTGGTGGCACTCGGGCAGCCCCATCTCCCTGCGCGACGTGGCGCACGTCCGCGCGATGTCGCCCGCGGACATCGGGCGGTATGCGGTGGATTACCTGTCACTCGGCGGCGGGGGCAAGCTGCGCAGCCTCATCCTGGGCGACAGCACCGGCGCCGCGCGGGCGGCGGAGGCGGGCGTCGTCGGCGCGGCGATGGCGGCGCTGCTGCTGGCCGGGCTGCTGCGGGGGCGGCGCGACCCGCACCTTCGCATGGCCGGCGTGCTGGCGGGCAGCTACCTCGCCGTCGGCGTGCTGCTGCCCCTGCTGCCCCAGAACACGTGGGTGCACCACTGGATTCTCGGCACGCCGTTCCAGTACGCAGCCATCGCGGCGGCGCTGGCGCTGCCCGTGGGCGCGGCGCGGCGGGCGTGGGCGTCGCGCGCGGTTCTGGCGGCTGTCGTGCTGCTGTGCGTCGGACTGCGGGCCGACGGGCTCGTCCGCACGCGCGATTCGCTGCTGCGCGGCGAGGCCTCGGCGGGGTGGGACCCGTCGCTGACGGCGGCGGGCGAATTCGCCGCCCGCGCCGCCGGACGCGCGACGTTCCTCGCCGCCGACTGGGGCGTCGCCAGCCAGATCCTCTGCCTGTCCGACGGCGACACGAGCCTCGTGCACGAGTTGTTCTGGGGCTATCGCGGCCCGGACGACATCCGCGACTGCATCGACCGCGCGGGCGTCGACGCGTTCTACGTGGTGACGAAGAAGCCCCCCACGACCGTCCACCCGGAGAACACCCGGCGGATCGTCCGCGACGCGGCGGAGTTGTCCGGCTGGCGCGAGACGCCGGTCGAACCCGAGGTTTCCGACCTGCCGGCCGTGGGATTCCGAAAGTTCGTCCGCGCTGCGCCGGAAACCACATCCCGCCCCTGATACGTATCTCGCACTATGGGTGCCGTGGATTGCGGAGTTCCGCGCAAGCGGAACGCCGCAACCACGCGGAACCCACGTGGTTGTCCCTTCGGGACAAACCACGGCGCCCGCTCACGGCCTCTCGGCCACGAGGTACTGCGCCCACGAGAGCTTCGACCACACGCCGTAGGTGGTCAGTTCCTGGTCGCGGTGCGTGTAGCCGAACGTGAACATCTCGTCCTCCAGGAAGCGGTTGCGGATGACGCCCCAGTGGACCACGCGGAAGCCGTGGCGTTCCAGCAGCGCCCAGAGCTCCGGGCGGTCGAAGGTCCGCTTGTGCGTCGCGTCGTCGAAGAAGTTGACGGTGGACACGTCGATGCCGCGTTCGAGGAAGAGCGTCCGGCTGGGGCAGACGGCGGTCCACGGCGCGGGCAGTTCGATGTAGACCTGCGCCCCCGGCGCCAGCCGCGGCTCCAGGCGGGCGAAGAACGCATCCTCGTCGGTCAGGTGTTCCAGCACGTGCGACATGACGACGGCGTCGAACGCTCCCTCGCCGCAGCGGACGGGCTCGACGTCCAGGTCCGCCACCTGCCACCCGTCGTAGCGGTCGAACAGCTCGCCGCGCGTGCGGTCCACCGCGTACATGCGCAGGTCGTCCCGCCGGGGCTCGCACCAGCCCTTCCACAGAACCATCCCGCCGGAACCCGCGCCAACGTCGAGCACTTTCGCGCCCGGCGGGGCGGACTTGAGGAACAACCACCGCGGGTGCGACCGCCAGTACAGTTCCAGCAGGTCCTCGCGCCGACGGATTCGGGGGCGGTCCAGCACGTTCAGCGTGACGGTTTCCACCTGGAGGGTTTTCATGGCGTTGCGCTCCGCGGGTCGAGGGCCTCGGGGATTTCCGGCGCGATGGCGGCGCGGGCCGCAGCCGGAGAGAATCGCTCCCGCACGTACTCCAGGCCGGCGCGGGCCAGCGCGTCGAGGCGCGCGGGGTCGTTGTACGCTTCCGCGACCGCGGCGGCGAACTGCTCCGCGCCGTCGGCCACCACCGCGCACGAGGCCACGCCCACCAGCCCTTCGGCCCCCACCGACGTCGTCACCAGCGGGATCCGCTTGTAGAGCGCCTCGACGACCTTTCCCTTGACCCCCGCGCCGTACCGCAGGGGCACGACGGCCAGCCGGCACGTGGCGTAGAGGCGGTCCAGCTCGTCGTCGGAAACGAACCCGTGCACGATCACGTCGTCCGACGCCAGGGACAGCACCTCCGGCGGGGCCTGCGAGCCGACGACGTGGAACTTCACGCCGCCCAGCTTCTCGCGGACGGCGGGCAGCACCTCGCGCGCGAACCACGTGACCGCGCCGGCGTTGGGCGGGTGTCCGAACCCGCCGACGAAGATCAATCCGCTGCGCCCCTCGGCCGGCGGGGGCGCGTCGGTCGGGAAGCGGTCGAAGATATACGCGGGAATCGCCCGCGCGTTGGCGCCGGGCAGCTCCCGCAGGACTTCGTCGATCTCGACGGGCGAGGGGTAGTACACCGCGTCCATGCGGGCCAGCAGGTCCAGTTCGATCGCCTGCCAGTGCTCGGCCGCGGCGCGGTGCTCCTCGCGCCCGTCCAGTTCGAAGGCCCGCCGCTCGCGCAGGTAGTGCAGGTCGTGCCCGTAGTACAGCAGCCTGGCGCCCGTGGCGGCGCGGAGCACATCGACGTATTTCGGCGCGACGCTCGGGCGGCTCAGCAGCACGTAGCGCAGGTACTGCCCGTGATCGCGGATCCACCGGCGCCACCCCTGCGCCATCCGCCCGCCGCAGAGCACCTCCACGCCCATCTGCTCCAGCGCCGTCGTGTAGGGCTCCCTGCGGGCGAAGTTGTCCGGGAGGAACTTGACGTTCAGGCCCATCGACACGAACAGGCGCAGGTACGCCATCACGGTGCGCGAGCCCGCGTCGCGGTCGAAGTGCGGCACGTAGTGGTCGATGAACAGCAGCGTTTTTCGGTCCCGGCTGCGGTCGCGGGCAAGAAAGACCTCGCTGCCGTTGGCGAAATGCTCCGCCTCCAGGACCGTTTGCCATTTCTCGAAGAGCTTTCGCTGGTTGGCGACCTGGTGGCTCTTGAGCCCGGCGCGGACGGACCGCCCGTGGGAGACGCCCTCGTGGTGGACGACGACGGCCGCCGGCTGGTAGTACACCTGCCGCCCCGCCGCCCGGACGCGCATCGCCAGGTCCGAGTCCTCGCAGTAGGCGGGCAGGAACTCCTCGCTGAAGCCCCCGAGCTGTCGCCAGAAGTCGGCGGGAATCATGACGGCAGCGCCCGAGACGTAGTCCGCCCGGCGGACGTAGTTGTACTGCGCCTCCAACGGGTCGTCGCCGTTTCCGTAGTTCCACGCGCTGCCGTCGCGCCAGAGGATTCCGCCCGCCTCCTGGAGCACTCCGTTGGGGTAAACCAGCTTCGCGCCCGCCAGCCCGGCGTCGGCGAACCGGTCGAACGTCTCCCGCAGACGGTCGATCCAGCCGGGCGTGACGGTGGTGTCGTTGTTGAGCAGGAGGATGTATTTCCCCCGCGCGGCGGCGGCCCCGGCGTTGGCGGACCGCAGGAACCCCAGGTTTGTCCCGTTGCGGATGCAACGCAGGTTCGCCACGCGCGACAGCAGCGCCGCCGTGCCGTCCGTCGAGCAGTCATCGACGACGATCACCTCGCAGCTTGCGCGGTTGTTCGCGGCCGCGATCGACCACAGGCAGTCCAACGTGAACGCGAGCTTGTTGTAGACGGGGATGACAATCGACACGTCGGGAGTTTCGCCGCAGCAGTCCAGGCGAGGCAGGCGACCGAGCTTCGCGCCGGCCAGGACGGCGGCGCGGCGGATCGCGCAGCGGCTTCGGCGCAGGCCGTGAAGACCCCGGCGCACCGTCCGGCGGATCGCCAGCGGAACGCGACGGGACCTGGCGGCGAGGATTTCCCTCCGCTCGGCCTTGAAGGCGCGGACGGCCCCGACCACGCGGTGGATGCCCTCGGCGAGCCGCCACGTGCGCGACTGGAGGATGCGGGCGAGCCTGGCCTTTTCCGTCCGCAGGTTCGCCTCCAGCGCGCGGGCCCAGCGGGTGCGCTCCTGCACGAGCGCGTCGAGGTTGCCCAGTTCGTCCGCCTGGCGGCGCAGCAGGTCGTCCACGTGATCGCCGCACACGCCGTTCATCGGCGCGGTCAGGCGGGCCAGCTCGTCGCGCAGGGCGTCGAAGCGTCCGGCCAGTTCGTCGGCCCGGCCCTGGCAGGCGTCGCGCATCGCCTCGTCCACGCGCCGGGCGAGGTCCGCCAGCGGGCCCGCGCCCGCCTCGGCGGCCTTGCCGACGTGGTGGCGCAGCGTCGGGGAGACGAACTCGCGCAGCTCGTCGCGCGCCTCGGTCGGCGGGCGAGGCCAGGCGATCCCCAGCTCGCGCCCCGCGCGGTCCAGCGCGGCGGCGGGGTCAGCCAGCAGGTCGGCGTACTCCACGAATGCCCGCCGCCGGCCCCGCGTGCCCAGTTCGGCCGCCAGCGTGTGGTCGGCCGCCAGCAGAAGCGACTTGTCCATCGAGAACCCGTCCCGCTTGTGCAGCGACCGGGCAACCTCGACGGCCGGGCGGTGCGAATGCAGGAACGCCGGCTCGGACCCGAGGTTCGCGAAAATCTCCAGCCAGAGCGGAAGCAGGCGGCACATGCGCGGGTCCTTGATGCCCCAGAGCCCCGACGCGGAGAAATCGCGCGAGAGGATCGCCTCCAGGCGCAGGCGGAGCGGCTTGACGCAGTCCAGCCGCTGCCAGTCCACCGGGAGCGGGCGCGGGTCGTCCCACGTGCGCGACAGGGCTTTCAGCAGCTCTTCGTGGCAGTGGTAGACGTGCAGGTGCTCCCAGAAGCCCCGGTCGTTCTGCCCTTCGCTGGGGGGCATGACGTGGCTGCCCAGGTCCACGCCCAGCAGGCGCAGCGCGCCGGTCAGCGCGCTGGTGCCGCTGCGGTGCATGCCCAGGACCACGATGCAGGTGTTGCTCATGTCGGTCGGACGCTTCTTTCCACGGTCTCATACGGCGCGGGCGAACCCTCGCGCCGGGCGCGCTCGGCGATCTCCAGCGAGAGGCGCAGCAGCGCCTCGGCCGGCGGGGGCACGGAGCCCAGGAACACCGGCTTGCGCGTCGGGCAGCGGTACCCCTCGCCCCGCAGGGAGGCGTAAAAAGCGTTGTCCGCGTCCCAGCGCCGCTCATTTTCCCCGGCGGCAAGGCCCGTCGAGGCTCCGCCGTGAAGCTGGTGGAACGTCCCCTCGCCCAGCAGCACGACCGGCTGGACGCCGGCGGACTCGCACGCGCGCTTGTAGAAATCCAGGTTCGCCAGCCCGCCGCCCGGCGCGGCGAACCGCTCGTCGTACCCGCCCAGGCGCGCCCAGAGCCCGCGCGAGAGGAACACGCAGTTGCTCTCGGCGATCGGCAGGAACCAGCCGAACCGCGACGAGCCCCCCAGCGAGGAAATCTCGAACAGGCGATAGCCGTCGGCGGGCCAGCCGATTTGCGCCAGCAGGCGGTCCTCCTCGCGCTGGCAGTAGCCTCGCGCGACGGAGCGGTACTGCACGTCGGGCCCGAGGTGGAAGCCCAGCGTCGCGACGACGGGCTCGTCGTACGCGGCAACGGCCCGCAGCGCCAGGGAAATCACCCCGGGCGTGAGGATCCGCGCGCCATCGATCATCAGGCCCAGCCAGCGCCCCCGCGCTGCGGCTGCGCCGAAGTTCATCGCCGGCACGGGCGACGGCGCGGGGCGGTCCATCGACAGACAGCGGAAGTTCGGGCCGATCGAGCGGACCTCGCGCTCGTCCAGCGGCTCGGACGAGCCGTTGTCCACCACGATCACCTCGTAGGTGTCCGCGTCGACGCCCTGGTATTCGGGCGTCAGCGAGCGGAGCGTGCGCGGCGCCTCGCGGCGCATGTTGTAGACCGTTACGACGATCGAGAGCGTCGGGGTCCGCGTCACGGCGCGTCCTCCTCGATCGTCCACGAGGCGCAGGGCGGCCCAGACGGCGGGCGGAAGTCCACCGTGCCGGAAAACTCCCGCGGGACCGTCGGCGAGACGCGGAACATCAGCGCGTCGTCCAGGCGGTGCGCCCACTCCTGCGTGCACTGCTCCCACCGCACCACGCCCACGCTGGCGAAGTAGGTTCCCTCGGCCAGCAGGCAGCGGAACCGGAACTGCGCCCGCACCACCGTGCCCGGTTCCAGGCGGTCCACGCCGTGGCCTTCCGGGTGCGAGGTGATGCCGCCCAGTTCCACGCCCGTCAGCGACTTGATGGTGAAGCCCCAGCGCGACCGGCGCAGCTCCCGGCGGATGTGCATGTCGAACGACAGCAGGTACTCCTGCCCGCTGGTCAGCAGGTTCACCGGCTCGCCGGAAAGCGTGGTGATGCGCGGCGAGGCGAGTTCCGCCCCGCGCGACTCGTAGCGGACGGTGCTGAGCGGCTTCATGTGCGGGTCGAACCAGTCGTCGGCCGGTTGGGGCGAGGCGTCGGCGGGCGGTTCGTCCGCGACGATGCCCTCGCGGCGGATTTCGTCGCGCGTGGCCTGGAGGCTCTCCGGCGGGGCGTAGATCAGCCGGTGGTAGCGCGCGACGACCGGGCGCGCCTCGCCCGCCAGCAGCAGCTCGCCGCGGTCGAGCAGGATTGCGCGGGAGCACAGGTGCGTCACGGCCGC
The DNA here is from genome assembly GCA_029553505.1 of Planctomycetota bacterium. Taxonomy (GTDB): domain Bacteria; phylum Planctomycetota; class Phycisphaerae; order SM23-33; family SM23-33; genus UBA12270. Next base: position 92,752 of record JAKPKY010000165.1, on the reverse strand, counting down.
CGCCGAGTGCGAGACGAACAGGATCGTACCGCCCCGCTGCTGGATCTGCTCGATCCGCGCGAAGCACTTGCGCTGGAACGCCTCGTCGCCCACCGACAGCGCCTCGTCGACGATCAGCACGTCCGGCTCGGCGCTGATCGCCACCGCGAACGCCAGGCGGGCGAACATGCCGCTGCTGTACGACCGCACCGGCTGGCGGATGTATTCGCCGATGTCGGCGAACGCCTCGATGGCGCGGAGCTTCTCGTCCATCTCCGCGCCGCTGTAGCCCATCAGCGCGCCGGCGAATCGGCAGTTCTCGATGCCCGTCAGCAGCGGGTTGAACCCCGTGCCCAGCTCCAGCAGCGCCGAGACGCGCCCGCGCACCCGCACCTGCCCGTCGCTCGCGGTCAGCACCCCCGCGAGGATCTTCAGCAGCGTGCTCTTTCCGCTGCCGTTGCGCCCGATGATCCCGAACGTCTCGCCGCGGGCCACCGAAAAGCTCACGTCCCGCAGCGCGTAGAAGTCGCGGTGGTAGTTGCGCCGCAGCGGATGCAGCGACTCGAACAGGCGGTGGATGCGGCGGTCGTACAGGCGGTAGACCTTGCTCAGCCCGCGCACGTCCAGCGCCGCGGCGTCGTCCGCCGGCGGATCGAAAGCGGAGGCTCGTCCTGTCGCACCGTCCGTCATCGAAACTTCCTCACAGCACGTCCGCGAAGTGCGGGCGGAGGCGGCGGAACACCGTCGCCCCGAGCACGAACACCGCGCCCGTCACGCACCAGAAATACGCCGTCCCCCACGGGTGCTGCCAGAACCACACCTTCGTCACCAGCGCGTCGCGGTAGCCGCGCACCACGTAGAACATCGGGTTGAGCTTCAGCAGCGTGGCGATCAGGCGCGACTTGCGCTCGACGAACTCGAAGTTCCACACGATCGGCGTCAGCCAGAATCCCAGCTGCACCACCACGTTGACCAGGTGCGGCAGGTCGCGCACGAACGGCCCGACGGCCGACAGGCCCCAGCCCAGGCCCAGCAGCAGCACCGCCGCGCCGGCGGAGTAGTAGAGCACCTGGAGGCTGTACGCGTCGGGCCAGCGCCCGTAGAGGGCGAACAGGCCCACCAGCACACACAGGAAGAATGCGTGGATGAACAGCGCGCAGAGCACGCGGACGATGGGCAACACGCTGACGCGGAAAACAACGTTCTTGACGAGGAAGTCGTTCTGGAGGACGGCCGTCGTCGCGCCGCTCAGCGCGTCGGCGAAGAAGAACCAGGGAATCAGCCCGCTGACGAGGAAAAGGACAAACGGCTCGCCGCTCACGCCGCGCTGCCGGAGGCCGACCTCGAAGACGAACCAGAAGATGGCGATGGTGACGGCCGGCTGGACGAACGCCCACACGAGCCCGAGATAGCTGCCGAGGTAGCGCGTCTGGAAGTCGCGCCGCGTCAGCTGCGCGATGACGCGCCGGTCCTCGTGCAGGCCTCGCAGGAACAGCAGGAAATGCTTGAGCGTGTGGATCATCGCCCTGGGTCGGTTCTCCGTCGGTCGGTCATCAGCGGTCGGCGTACCACGCGCGGTCGTGTTTTCGGAACTCGAGTTTTTCCTTCACCGCGCGCCACCAGTCCTCGTGGTCGCGGTACCATCGCACGGCCTGGGCGAGCCCGTCGGGCCAGGTCCAGCGCCGCCGCCAGCCGAGCGCCTCGGCCTTGGCGGGGTCCACGCTGTAGCGGTAGTCGTGCCCCGGGCGGTCGGGGACGTTGCGGATCAGCGCCGCCGGGCGCCCCGTCAGCTCGACGATTCGCTCGGCGACCTCGCGCCCGGGCACTTCCAGCCGCGCGCCCAGGTTGTACGCCTGCCCCGCGGCGCCCGCGCACAGCACCGTCTCGATGCCCGCGCAGTGGTCCTCCACGTGCATGTAGTCGCGCACCGCGCTGCCGTCGCCGTAGACGGGCAGGTGGCGGTTGTCCAGCGCGTTGGTGATGAACAGCGGGATGATCTTTTCGGGGTACTGCCACGGCCCGTAGGTGTTTGAGCCGCGCGTCACGACGACGTCCAGCCCGAAGCTCAGGTGGCAGCTCATGGCCAAGTGCTCCGCCGCCGCCTTGGTCGCCGCGTACGGGCTGCGCGGGTGCAGCGCGTCGGTCTCCACCGAGTGCCGGGCGGTGCCGGCCAGGTCGCCGTAGACCTCGTCGGTGGAGACCTGGCAGAAGCGCTTCACGCCCAGTTCGCGGGCGGCTTCCAGCAGCATCGACGCGCCGGCGACGTTGGTGCGGACGAACGGGGCGCTGTCCAGCAGCGAGCGGTCGACGTGGCTCTCGGCCGCGAAATTCACCACGGCGTCGCAACCCTGCAGGGCCCGGCGGACGTCGGCGGGCTCGGTGATGTCGCCCCGGACGAACTCGATCCGCTCCATCACGTCGCGCAGGTTGTCCAGGCTGCCGGCATAGGCGAGCTTGTCCAGCACGACGAGTTTCCGGGCCGGTTTTTCGCGCAGCGCGTACCGCACGTAGTTGGAGCCGATGAATCCGGCCCCGCCCGTCACCAGCACTCGCGTGAATTCAGCCACGGTCTTCCTCCCAGAGGTCCGCCCCGAACCAGTCCCACGGCAGGCGGCCTTCGTTGGGGTCGTCGGGCTGGAACTGGCTGTTCATGGCGTACAGCAGCAGCGCGCCGTCGGGCCCGGCCTGGTAGCCGTGCGCGACGCCGCTGGGAATGTGCAGCAAGACGGGCTCTTCTTCGCTGAGCAGGAAGCAGCGGCGGTTGCCTTCGGTCGGCGAGCCGGCGCGGACGTCGGCCAGCCAGACGCGCATCCGCCCGCGCACGCAGCACCACAGCTCGTCCTGCACGCGCTTGGGGTGCAGGTGGAAGGCATTGACGCGCCCGGGCTCCGCAGCCGCCAGCGAAAGCTGGCGCAGCTCGAACTTCACCGGAAGCCCCTCCACCGCGCCGCCCGTGAGGCGCAGATGCTCCATGAAATACCCCTCGAGCTGGCGGTGCTTGCGCAGGGGATGGCAGAACACGCCGTCGATTTCCGGTTGCGGGCCGTAGGACTGGTACGTCAGTTCCTTCTGCGCCTTCGTGCTGAGCTTGATTTTCATGGGTGGCTCCAGCGCTGCTTGAGCTGCCGCCAGCGGGCGGTGTCCAGCGAGATGTCGTCCGGCAGGCGAACGGACGCCTGCTTCTTGCTGGCCGATTGCACGTCGGGCCGACGCCGGCGCGCCAGCTCCAGCGCGCTCTTCCGCTCGGTGGCGACGTGCAGCGTATTATACGGAATCTCCAGGCACCGCGAAGCCGCCAGCGCGATTTCCGGCGCGATGATGTCCACGTAGTCCTGGCTGGTGAACAGGTCTTCGAACGCCTGCGGGTAAGGCCAGTCGCGCGGGCGGAAGCTCGTCCGCAACACCAAGTGGCGCGGCGCGAACCGCACGAGCGCCTCGGCCACCAGCTTCGTCAGGGCATAATAGTTGCACGGCGGGCCCGGCGGGTCGTCCTCGCGATATCCGCCCGTCGTGCCCTCGAACACGTAATCGGTCGAGAGGTGCAGCAGGAAGATTCCGCGCCCGGCGGCCGCCGCCACGACGTTTCGCGTGCCGTCCACATTCACCCGCCAGCACTCGGCGCGATCGCGCTCCGCGCCGGCGACGTCGGTATACGCGGCCGCGTGGATCACCACCTCGGGCCGCAGGCGGTCCAGGGCCGCCGCGACGGACTCCGCCCGCGTCACGTCCAGCTCGTCGTGCCCCGGCGCGGCGATGCCCGCCAGCAAGCGTTGCAGCTCGCGCCCCAGGCGGCCCGACCCCCCGGTCAGAAGCATCCTTTCCGCGGCGACGGTCATAGCGTCACCAGGCTGTGGTCGCCCAGCACCAGCTGGAGCGTGTGCTTGCGCTGCCCGTCGGACCGCCCAGCCACCTTCACGCCCGCGCCCAGCACGCTGGCGTCCAGCCGGCAGGGCAACTCGCGAACTTCCGACCCGTCCAGCAGGATCGAGTATTCCACCTCGCTGTGGAGCACCTGCACGTCGCGCCCGATGGAGGTGTATGGCCCGATGTAGGAATCTCGCACGACCGCCCCTGCCGCAATGTGCGCCGGGCCGCGAATCCGCGAGTTCGCCACCCGCGCGCCGGGCTCGACCACCACCGCCCCGGCCAGGTCCGAACCTTCCACCGAGCCGCGAATGTCCGCGCGAAGCTGCGACAGCACCAGATGGTTGGCCTCCAGAAGGTCCTCGGGCTTTCCGGTGTCCTTCCACCAGCCGCGAACCTGGTGCGCCGCGACGCGCAGGCCCCGGTCGATCAGCCCCTGGATGGCGTCGGTGATCTCGTATTCGCCCCGCGCGGACGGCTGGAGCGTCTCGATGACCTCGTGCACGGCCGGGCTGAACAGGTACACCCCCACCAGCGCGAGGTTGCTGGGCGGGTCGGCGGGCTTCTCGACCAGCCGGACGACCTGCCCCGCCTCGTCGACGGCGGCCACCCCGAACTGCTGCGGATTGGGCACCGGCGTCAGCAGGACGATGCAGTCGGCCTTGCCCTGGCGGTGCTCCTCGACCAGCGGCGCGATTCCGCCCGACAGCAGGTTGTCGCCCAGGTACATCACGAACGGCTCGTCGCCCAGGAAGCTCCGCGCGGTCTTGACCGCATGGGCCAGCCCGCGCGGCGCCTCCTGCGTCAGGAAGGTGAACGTCGCGCCCCAGCGCGACCCGTCGGACAGCGCGGCGCGGATCTCGTCGCCCGTCTCGGGGCTGACGATGACGCCGATGTCCGTAACCCCAGCCGAAACAAGGTCTTCCACGACGTAAAACAGGTTGGGCTTGTTGGCGATGGGGATGAGCTGCTTTGCCCGCGTGAACGTCAGGGGGCGCAGCCGTGTGCCTTTTCCGCCCGAGAGAATCAGCCCTTTCATCTTGCCGTTACCTCGTGACTTGCGTGGAGATGGCGTCCCGTCCCATCGGGCGGGTTATACGCCACGCCCCACGGGCGTTCAACTAAAATGTCCCTCCAGACCCGTGCGGCTGCATCCGTGGCATCTGGCCGATGTCTAAATTCGAAATTCGAAGCACGAAATCCGAAACAAATCCCAAACCGACAAGCACGAAACGCTTCGAATCTCCAAGGCTGACTCCTCCGGCTTGGGCGCAGGGTCAGCCACAGGCGGTTTCCGTTTCGGATTTTGAAATTGTTTCGGATTTCGGATTTAGGATTTCGTGCTTTGCCGCCGCAAATCGTTCACAATCAATCCGAACCAGGCTGCGAACGGGCGGAAAGGAGCGGTTTTGAGGCCGAAGGTCTACATCGTCGTCGTCCACTACCACAATTGGCGGGACACCGTCGAGTGCCTGGAGAGCCTGCGCGGGCTGGCGTACGACAACTTCCGCGTGCTGGTGGCGGACAACGGATCGTCCGACGAGTCGCGGGAGCGCCTCGCGGCATGGGCGTCCGCCGGCGGGCCGGCGGTGGAAATTCTCCATCCCGGGGAGAACCTGGGCTTTGCCGGGGCGAACAACCTCGCACTCCGTCATGCGCGGCAGGCGGGCGACGGGGCGTACGCCTGGCTGCTGAACTCCGACACGGCGGCCGAACCCGACGCGCTGGACGCCCTGGTGGACCAGGCCGAAACCGACGCGCGGGTGGCCTTCGTCGGCTCCAAGCTGCTGCGGTACGACCGCCCGAACGTCCTGGAGCTGCTGGGCGGCGGGCGCTGGAGCCGCTGGACCGGACTGACGCACCACGCGATGGCTGGGCAAATCGACTTTTCCGCGCCCGCGCCGGCGGACCTGGACTTCGTCTGCGGGGCGAGCCTGCTGGTTCGCCTGGCGGCGCTGGACGCCGTCGGACCGATGGACGAGGGATACTTCCTGTACGGCGAGGACCTGGACTGGTGCCTTCGCGCCCGGGCAGCCGGGTGGAAACTCGCCGTCGCGCCTGCCAGCCGGGTGCGCCACAAGGGCGGCGGCGCGGTCGGGGCGCGCAGCTGCGTGCAGGACTACTACTCCGTGCGGGCGGCGCTGCTGACCGTGCGGCGGTTCTTCCCATGGGCCCTGCCGACGGCAGCAGCATGTGCGGCGGCGCGGTCGCTGCTGCCGAAGCTCCTGCGCTGCCAGGGGCGTCGCCTGCTTGCCGCCGCCAGGGGCTGGCGCGACGGCCTGCTCGGACGCGCCGGGCGCTGCGAGCGTTATTGACCCCCGCCGCGAATCGCAGTAGTCTCCCCGCCTTGCCGCAAAATCCCCCGCGCCACGGAGACGACATGAACGACCGCCATGACATCGAGATTCTCCGCGAGTTGGCCCGGCAGTACGCCGAGATCGCCGCCGACCCCATCCAGGAAGAACGCCGCAGGCTCTGGCGCGACCACAACAGCCTGCGCCCCACCCGCGTGCCGGTGCTGGCGACGTACGGCATGTGGAACGTCTGGTGCCGCGAGGTGTTCTCCGACGAGGCAATGTCCTGCCGCGACCCGTTCTACCGCTCGCACGAGCGCACGCTGCGCATGCACCTGTTCCATCACGAAGTCGGCGACGATTACCTGCTCGAGCCGTGGATCACGGTGCTGGCTTCGCAGCAGTGCAAGTGGGGAAAAATCTGGGGCGTGGAAGAGCGCCACAGCGACAAGGTGGAAGGCGGGGCGTGGAAGTTCCTCCCGCCGATCGCCGAATGGTCGGACACGACAAGGCTCGTCTCCCCGCGGCATGTGATCGACGAGCAGGCGACCGCCCGCAACGCCGATCGCCTGGGCGAGGCCATCGGCGACCTCCTGACGATCAACGTGGATCGCGGACCGGCCTGCCACGGGTTCCAGTCGGACCTGTCGTACTGCGTGACGCAGCTTCGCGGCCTGGAGCAGTTGATGGTGGACATGTACGAGAGCCCGCGCGAGCTGCACGCGCTGATGGCGTTCCTGCGCGACGGCGTGCTGGCCAACCAGGCGACGGCGGAGGCGGCGGGAGACTACTCCGCCACCGACCAGGAGAACCAGTGCCACCCCTACGCGGACTCGACGCTCCCGCCGGAGCCGAACCGCTACGGCTGCCGGCGCGGGCAGCTCTGGAATTTCATGGCCGCCCAGGAATTCGAGCTCATCAGCCCGGCCATGCACGAGGAATTCCTGCTCCAGTACCAGTTGCCGATCCTGAAGCACTGGGGGCTGACGGCGTACGGCTGCTGCGAGAACCTCACCCAAAAGATCGACATGCTGCGGAAGATTCCGAACCTGCGGATCATCGCCGTCACGCCGCGGGCGGACGTCCGCCGCTGCGCCGAGCAGATCGGCGCGGACTACGTCGTTTCCTGGCGGCCGAACCCCGCCGACATGGTCTGCTGCCAGTTCGACGAGGGCCTGATCCGGCGGATTCTCCGCGAGGGCCTCCAAGCCGGCCGGGGCTGCCGCGTCCACATCCATCTCAAGGACATCGAGACCGTCCAGGGCGAGCCGGACCGCCTGGCCCGCTGGGTGCGCATCGTCCGCGAGGAAACCGATCGCGCGGCGGTCTGACCGGCGGACGGCGCGGTCACTTTTCCGTCAGGCGGATGGCGGCCGTCCAGTCGTCGGACGGGGGCGAGTCGGCGAACCGTCGGCACAGGTCCAGGTACATTGCAGCCGGCCGGTCGTCGCCCAGGGCAGCCAGCGCCTGCTCGAAGCGCCGCGCCGCGTCGCGGAACTCGCGCCGGGCGTACAGCGCCACGGCCTCGGTGAAATCGGCGAACGCGCGGCGGACGGGCTCGGGCGCGTCGGCTGCGTAGTCGGCCACGTGCCAGACCTCGACGGGCTCGGTCTTTCCCACCACCAGCGCCTGCCCGAGCGGGCGGACGAGGAATTCGTCGCTGGCGGCCGCCTGCCACGCGCCCCCCGCCGCCAGGATGTGCGTGCCGAAGAACTTGTTGGCGCTTTCCAGCCGGCTGGCGAGGTTCACCGTGTCGCCGATGGCGGTGTAGTCCATGCGGGTGGACGACCCGCAGTTGCCCACCATGACCGTTCCGGTGGCGATCCCCACGCGGCAGGACAGGCGCACGTCCGGGCCGAACTGCGCGGCGAACTCGCGGTTGAGGGCGTCCAGCTCGCGCCGGCAGTCCAGCGCCGCGTGGACCGCGCGGTGCGGGTGGTCTTCCTGGAAGACCGGCGCGCCGAAGAACACAAACAAGCCGTCGCCCAGGAACTTGTTGAGGTATCCGCCCCGCCGGTTCTGGATGACGTCGGTCATGCGGTCGAAGTAGCGGTTGAGCACCTGCACGGTCCGCTGCTCGCCCAGGCGCTCACTGAGCGGGGTGAAGCCCTCCAGGTCGGCAAAGAAGCACGTCAGCTCGCGCTTCTCCCCGCCCAGGCGCGCCATCGACGGGTCGGCGATCAGGCGGTCCACCAGCTCCGGCGAGAGGGCGTTGGCGAACAGCCCGCGAATCCGCCGGCGGGCCCGCTCCTCGGTGAGCTGGCGGAAGGCCGAGACCACCAGGAAGCTCGCGACCATCGCCGCGGGCGGGGCGATCATCACGGCCAGCGTGTCCAGCCGCGCGAACGCGACGAGCGCGTTGAGAAGCGTCGCGGCTGCGCCGAGGACCGCCAGCAGGGGCAGTGCCGCCAGCAGGATGGGCTTGCGCGCGGCGATCCACGAGACCAGGGCCCCGGCCAGCAGGATCAGCGCCGCGTCGGCGGCGGGCGGGGCCCGGCGGACGAACCGCCCGGAGAGGATCGTGTTGAGGATGCCCGCGTGGACGACGACGCCGGGCGTCCGCTCGCCGACGGCGGTGGGCACGAAGTCGGCCGCCCCCGTCGCGTTGGAGCCCACCAGGCAGATCTTGCCCGACACGACCGCGCCGATCCGCCGCGCTTCCTGCCGCGCCAGGCTCTCCAGGCGCAAGTTCTCCGCGTCGATCCGCCGGAGCATGTCGCGCGCGGCGACGATCTTCGCCCGCGCCGGATCGTCCGCGGGCAGCGGATCGAGGTAGAACGAAAGCTCCGCGAGCATCTTGCCCGTCAGCTCGGTGAGTTTGCGCTCGACCGCCTGCTCCTGGGCGGCCAGCGCGTCGTCGGGCGGCGGCACGGCGGCCGGATCGAACAGTTCCGCCCGGCGGCGCTGGAGCCGCAACGCCTGGCGCTGCTGATCGAGGCGGTCGGCCAGCGCGAACTGCTCGAGCAATTCCTGCTGGCCGAGCGTGGCGGCCAGCTCCAGCGCGACCAGTCGGCCGAGGCGGGCGTTGTCCGCCGCCTGGCGGCGCGCCTGCCACGGCGCAACGATGGCCCGCGCGGGCACGTGCGCGTGCCCGTCGTCCCCCTTGCGCCCTCGCGGCCAGTAGATCGTCATCCGCCCGGACTCATCGACCGGAATATCCCGCGATGTGCCGTCGCGAAAGCCGAGGGTGACGGAATCGCCCCGGCGGACGATTTCGCCCGCGCCGCCGTGCGTGGCGCCCAGCCAGTCGGCCGCGACCGCCAGCGCGAACTGCGGGTAGATGTGCCCCTCCGCGCCGAGCAGCAGCGGGATGCGCCGGACGGCGCCGTCGGCGTCCGGCTGCATCGTCACGAACCCGGCGGCGCGGCAGTTGCGGGCGAACGTCACCAGCGGCGGGACGACCTGCCCGGCGGGGTTGGCGCCCTCTTTGACGTCGCAGGGCAGGACGTGGCGGTCGAGTTCGACCAGGGCGCGCCGGCGGAGGTACGCCCGGCGAACCCCGTCGAAGGCGGCGTCGCGGAGGGATTCGTCGCGTCCGGGCAATGCGCTCGCCAACACGGTCTGGAAGCTCGCGGCGGGATTTTCATTCAGCGCGGCGGCCACCTTTTCCGCCGGCGTTTCGCGCGGCGCCGGCGCGCCGAGATCGACGTGGAGCGGCAACAGGACATTCCCCGCCCGCATCATCGCGGCGGCGAGTTCCGCATCGTCGAAGACCGCCCGCGGCGGCGCGCTTCCGAGGACATTCTCCGCGCCGGCGTAGATGTCCCCCGCGGCCGAAACGTACCGCACCTCCTGCGGCTCGGGCAGGATGATGTCCAGCGCGATCCGCGCCGCGCCGCACTCGCGCAGGACGTCCACCAGTCCCGCCAGCGTTTCCCGCGGCCAGGGCCAGCGCCCGATCTCCTCCAGGCTGCGGTCGTCGATGTCCACGTGGACGAGGTTCGTCTCGACCGGCGCGGCGGAGAAGTTGCGGAATCGCCAATCGACGGTGAGCAGTTCCGCGCGGTCGAACCACCCGGCGAAGTGACAGGCGAGGATGGCGAGCGTGGCGGCCAGGCCCAGCAGCCAGCCCGTCAGCGGACGGCTTGTCCGTGCGGCGGAAGTGTCCATGACGAAAGTCTACGCCGCGCGACGGCGACGCACAAGACCGCCCCCGGCGGTTCTCCTCACTCGCCCACCAGGTAATAGCCGTTCTCGTAGCCGTTTTCGTGGGACTGGTAGTAGCTCCGCCCGAGCTGGGGCATCCCGTTGAGCCAGGGCGGCGGGGGCGTCTGGAGCGAGCCGCTTCCGCTGCCGAAGAAGCCCAGCAGCCCGCGCCCCGCACCGTTGTTGAGCAGGTTCTGGATCTCCTGGGGGCTCAGCCCGCCGAAGGCGTCGCCCATCTGCGTGCCGCGCTGGTTCATCGCCATCTGCAGCCACGCGGCGAATCCCGGCCCGAGGTTCTGGAAGAAGGTGCTTTCGCCGGCGGTCAGGCTGTGCTGGAAGCCCTGCCCGGCGAGCTGCCAAGTGCCGTGGGTGCCCATCAGCCCCATGCCCATGTCGCCGGTGAAGCCCGCCTGCCCACCGGTTCCCCGGACGCTCAGGGTGGCCACGGGCGTGGAAATCTGGAAGTCGTTGGGCCCGGCGGCGCTGTGGACCTGCGCCTGCACCGTGCCGTACTTGAGCCCCACGCGGGCGCGGGTCAGGTCGCCCTGCCGACGGAACTCGCCGATGCCCACCTTCGTCGCCCGGTCGATGGTCATCTCCGCCCGGTCGGCGAACCGCAGCACCACCTTCGCCCGCAGGCCCGTCCGCAGGATCGTCAACTCGCTGAGCTTTTCGCCGGCGCGGATCGCCTGCCAGGTTTCCTTTCCGCCCGCGGGAACGAGCTTCTCGGCGGCGCCCGTCACGGACACGACCTCGACCTGCTGCGCCTGCCCCGCGCCGGCTGCCGCCTGCGGCGCGGAGGTCGTCGTCGCCGGCTGGGCCGGGGCGAACCCCGCCGCCAGCGCCCAGGCTGCAACCAGACAAACCGCGCGGAATCTCACGGGGCACCTCCCGTTCCACCGAGCACCTCGGGCACCTGCCCGGTCTGCAAGTAGTGGTCCGCCCGCGTCAGCACCGCGAGGAACTCCATGCCGCTGACGGGGGTGAACATCGTGCCCTCGGCCATGAACCCGCGGTATTGCAGCTCGCGCAGGCAGTACCGCTGCGACGGGCCCGCAAGCGTCAGCGTCACGCCGCCGGGGAGCTTGCACGCCCGCCAGATCATGTACGCCAGTTTGCCCCGGGTCAGGGCCCGGTCGGCCTGGAAGTCCCACGAGGCGTCGACGATCCCTCGCGCCCGCAGGGTCTCGACGCGCTGCTGGAACGTCTCGGCCGGGTCCTGCCCGTCCAGCAGCAGGAGGATTCCGCGCGCGGCGTCGTTTTCCGAGACGGTCTTCCCCCCCGCCACGCGGTCCAGGTACGCCGGCGAGCTTTCGCCGGCGGGAAGTTTCGCCGCCGGTCCGTCGATGCGCCCGGGCTGGCCGCACCCGGCTGCGAAAACCGCCGCCAGCGCCGCCGCCCACATTGCCTTTCCGTGCAATCTCATGTTGTTCCTAGAAGCTGTAGGTGAATGCGGTGTAGACGAAGTCCCGGCAGTCGTCGTTCTGGTAGGCCGCCCCGGGCCGGAACGCGCCGTACCGGACCGTCCACGTCAGGTCGCTCGTGATCCGCCAGTCGCAGAAGACGTCCCACTCCCAGCCGAGCCAGTGGGAATCCTTCGTCGCGCCCGTGTCGCTGATCGGCCCGCCGCTGCGATGCTTCTGGTAGAAGAAGACCTTCGTACCGATCTCCATCTTGCGGAACAGGTCGATCTTCTCCAGCGGGAAGAAGCTCGCGCCCAGCGAATACAGGTGCAGGTTGGAGATGCGGGGCGCCAGCGCCAGGCCCGTGTCGCGGAATCCGAACGCGTTGAACGCGTTGTCCTGCGTGCCCGCCAGGTTCCCGCCGATGGTGGAGTTGGCGCTGAGGCGCCGGTCGCTGTCGCCCGAGGCGAACAGGTACTCGGCCGAGACCTTCGGGCGCATCGCCGTGCGCCAGAGGTACTCCAGCTGGGCGTCCAGCGCAAACGCGCAGACGCGGTCGCGCCCGGTGACCTGGTTTTCGGAGTAGTTCTTGCCCCACTCGCCGACGGCCTCCACCAGGTAACGCAGGTCCGGAAGCAGCACCGCGCCCTCGCTTCCGACGCCCACGTAGTTGCTGTCGTACTTGTAGCTCTGGAAGGCGTCGTCGGGCTTCTCGCCGGTGTGGTCGCGGTTCAGCAAAACATAGGCGTAGGGGCGATGGCGGGCAAAGCCCTTGTAGGCGGCCTCCAGGCCGTAGAAGCACCGCTCCATGTGGCGGGCGACGGGTTCACTGTCGTCGAGGTTCCGCGTGTGGGAGAGGCTCTTGCCCAGCAGGGCCTTGAATTCCCAGTCGCCGGCCGTCACGTCGAACTGCACCAGGTCCAGCGGGAGCGACAACACCAGGGCGCTGCCGATCTGGGCGTAATCGCGTCCGACCTTGACCTTCAGGCCCACCGGCCCGCGCTGCGCCGCCCCCGGCGCCAGCAAGCGCCCCACGTCGAGCTGGTACCAGGCGCGCTCCAGCTGGAAGTCGGTGTCCTCGTCGTCGCGCCCGAGCGGGTCGTCGCCGGTGTTCCAGTCGTCGTAGCCCCACAGCACGCGGACGTAGCCCTGGTGGACGCCCCGGAAGTTCGCCTTCGCCCACGCGCGGGCCTGGTACTGGCGCAGCGTGCGGACCTTGCGGGCGAGCGCGTCGTCATAGCTGAACAGGGCGAAGCTCAGCCAGCCGCCGACGTCCGCGCCGATCTCCCGCTGCTGGGGCGCCTGTTCGTCGAGTTCGACGCGAAGCTGCTCGTCGTAGATTCTCCGCCCATCGGCCTGGGCCGACGCGACCGCAGCCGGAAGGACCACCGCCCCGATCGTCACGAGGGCACAACACCAGCCCGCGAGATTGCGTTTTTGACTCATCTCGTTCCTTTTCATCCGCTGGGCTCGGGTTTATAAAGACTTGCGGCGGAAGTGTCGCGCGCCGCGGGACGCGGGGCAAGCGGAAATTTGCCGCCCACCGCGGCGCGGAAAGGCAAACATCGGGAAGCCCATGCAGACCCTTGCGGAAATTCGCGAGCTGCTGGACCAGGCTGGCATGCACCCGCGCAAGCAGTTCGGGCAGTGCTTCCTGTTCGACAAGAACCTGCTGGGCAAGCTGCTGGAGCTGGCGGACCTGTCCGGCGACCAGACGGTGCTGGAGGTCGGCCCGGGCACCGGAACGCTCACGGAGGAACTGCTCGACCGCGCGGGGCGCGTGGTGGCGGCCGAGATCGACCGCGACCTCTGCCGCCTGCTGCGCCGCCGCCTGGGTGGGCGAGACAACTTCCACCTGATCGAGGGCGACGTGCTGGCCGGCAAACACGCGATCGCACCGAAGGTGCTGGCAGCCGTGGACCCAAGGGCGAACCTCGTGTCCAACCTGCCGTACAACATCGCCACCCCGCTGGTGGCCGAATGCCTGCTGTGCTCCTGGCGGTCGCTGCACGCGCCCGAGACGCGCTTCGAACGCCTCGTCGTGACGGTTCAGCAGGAGGTGGCCGAGCGGTTCGCCGCGCCGCCGGGCAGCGGCGCGTATGGGCCGATCAGCGTGCTGGCGGCGCTGCTGGCGACGGTGACGGCCGGGCCGATTGTGCCCGCGACGTCCTTCTGGCCGCGCCCGAAAGTCGCCAGCCGCATCGTCCGATTCGATTTCGACCCCGCCCGCGCCGCGGCGCTGCGCTCGGCCGACGTGCTCCAGCAGGTGCTGACGATGGTCTTCGGGCAGCGCCGCAAGCAGATTCACTCCGCCGCCCGCCGGCGCGACGGGTTCGTGGACGCGGATCGCTTCTCGGGCGCGCTGGCCGAAGCCGGCGTGGACCCCGCCAGCCGGCCAGAAGAAATCACCCCCGAGCAATACCTGCGCCTCGCCAACGCCCTTTCCGATCGGCCGTGACTTCACTGCGCCTTCCGGAACGAAACGAGAGCGGGATTCCACAGATTCCAGGGATTGAAAAACGACGGATGTTCGTCCATCAGGGATTTAGCCCCGGATTGGTTTGTAAACGCAAAGATCAGGAATGAATGAGGTGGCTGTTCCGCCGGTATCCGCTGCGGAATCGAGGGAATCCTGGAATCCCGAAATCCCGCTCTCTTCTGTCTGAAGGGACGAAACTGCGCGTGAAACGGAAAACCGTTTCACGCGCGCGGGTTCAGGGGCGCCAGCAGTTGGCTGACGAACTCGCCGGTCTCGGCGACGAGTTTCTCCCGGCCGGCGTTGGCGCGGACGGCGTCGGTGATGCGGTGGACGATGGCCGAGCCCACGATCGCGCCGTCGGCGACTTCGCACACGTGCGCCACCGTCTCCGGGCTGGACACCCCGAACCCGATGCAGACGGGCGTGGCGGTGTGCTTGCGGAGTTCGGCGACGGCCTGCAGCGTGCTTTCCGGCAGACGCGTCCGCTCGCCGGTGATCCCCGCGACGGAGATGAAGTAGAGGAACCCGCGCGAGTGGCGGGCGATTTCTACCCGGCGGTCGGGCGGGGTGTTGGGGGCGACGAGCATCACGTTGGCCAGGCCGGCCTTGGCGGCGAGGGGCTCGAACGCCCCGGCCTCCTCCAGCGGCAGGTCGGGCACGATCAAGCCGTCGAAGCCCGCGCCCGCGGCGTCGGCGAGGAATTTCTCCGCCCCCCGGCGGAAGACGATCGAGTAGCTCAGCATGGCGACCAGCGCCAACTCGCCCCCGGCAGCGCGGTAGCGCCGCACCGCCTCGAAGATGTCCGCCAGGCGCAGCCCCTTGGACAGCGCCTCGGTGTACGACGCCTGGATGACCGGGCCGTCGGCGATCGGGTCGCTGAACGGAATGCCCAGTTCGCAGACCCGCACGCCGCGCCGCTCGAACTCGTTCAGCAGCGCGGTTGTCGTCTCCAGGTCGGGATAGCCCGCCGTGACGAACGGCAGGAGGGTTTTCCCGCCGGCCGCCTTCAACTCCGCGAATGCCTTCACCAGCCGATTGTCCGAAAGTGCCTTCATGCGTTCCGTCTTTCGTTGAAATTCCCGTCCGGGTGCCGTGGTTTGCGGAGTTCCGCGGCAGCGGAACGGAGCAACCACGCGTTGGCAAGACTGTATCGCCGAAGGCGCGGAAATGGCAAGGAGTCTCTGCGGGCGGAGGAAAAGCCGGATCACCGCGTCAGGAGGTAGTAGACGAAGGCGGCGCCGAACACCGCGCCGGCCAGCATGGAGTAGGCGGTGCGGGCCTTGACGTTGCAGGCCTGCGAGCCGCAGGGGCGGACGCGCGACAGCAGGTATCCTCCCGCCGCCCCCGCCAGCGCGCCCAGCACGGCCCCGAGATACGGATTCATAGCCGATCCTCCGTATGCGCTCCTCTACAAAGTATTATCCAGCTTCCGATCAGAACAGTAGAACAGGAGAGCAGGAGACCGCAGGCGAGCAGATCGCCTGTTTTCATAAGTTTGATGGAGCGATTGCTCCTCCTGTTCACCTGTTCTCCTGCTCGCCTGCTCTAGCAGCCCGTTTCTCAACGGGCTGCTACGCTTTCCCGAGGATGATTCCGTGGGTGGGCGGGGCCGGCCAGAACGTGATCCACGAGTTGACCTTGATCTGCTGGGTCTGGGAGGGCTTGTGCTCCAGCAGCGACAGGACGAGGGGCACGCCCGCGTCGACGGCCAGCACGTGGTGTCCGTCGTTGTCGGCCACCCGTCCGTTGATCGGGCTGACGCCCTCGAAGACGCGGCGGCAATGGCTGATTTTCTGGCACTGTCCCCGCGGCTGGAGGGCGAACGTCATCTCGTTGCGCGTGCCGGACTCGACCTTGGAGGTGGCGGCGTGGATGATGACCTGGAGCTCGTCGCCGACGCCGATGCGTTTCTGGAGCGTCTTTCGGTTGGTGTCCAGCAGGACGAAGTCCATGTAGCTCGCCGGTCGCTGGAGGTCGAAGGTGTTGGGCGGCACGCGGAGGGTGATCAGCGGCCCGACCAGCGCGGAGTTGTCCACGCCCACGAGCCTTCCCTTGACGGCGTAGGTTTCGTCGGTCAGCAGCTTGGCCATGACGGGTCTCCCGGTTGCGGCGCAAGGCCGCTTATGACATCGGTTCGCCAGCCGTCGGCGGGTGAGCGTTTCTCGCCGGCCGGTAGTGCTCGAAAATGACGTTGTCGCACCAGGCCTCGGCGCGGCGCTGCTGGTCGCGCGAGCGGCAGATCCACCCCAGCACGGCCAGCCCGCGCCGCCGCGCCCGCGCCACCGCCCCGAACGGAAGGCAGCGGATCTGGTACGACACGAACGCCGGCCGGCTGACCCAGTTCATCAGCAGGCGGCGCAGGAGAAATTTTTCGTAGCGGGCCATCCGCTGGCCGTGGAAGTCGTACGCCAGCTGGCCCCGCGGAATCTCCGGGCGGTTGCGCGCGAACCATTGCAGCGAGAACGGGTTGAACGACTGGACGGCGACGGGTCCGTCGTAGCCCGCCAGCGCGGTCTCCACAGCCTGCTCCAGCCGGCGGTCGGAAAGGCTGTGGTTCTTGGTCTCGATCAGCAGCCCCACCCGCCCGGCGACGAGTTCCAGCGCCTCGTCCAGCAGGGCGATGCCCTGGTCGCTGTCTTGCAGGCGCAAGGGGCGGATCTCGCCGGCCGTCAGCTCCGCCAGGTGGACGCGCCGCCCCGTCATCCGCCGCAGCGACAGGTCGTGGAAGACGGCCACCCGCCCGTCGGCCAGCAGTTGCACGTCCATCTCGATGGGATATCCCGCGCGGACGGCGGCCTGGAACGCGGCGAGGGAGTTTTCCGGAACGCCGGCGCGGGTGTCGTGCAGGCCGCGGTGGGCGATGGGGGTGTGGAGTAGCCAGTCGGGCAGTGCGGCCTGTCCGGCCAGGCCGGGGGCGCTCGCTTCCGTGCGTGCTGCCGCCATGGAAACTCTCCACAGGGTCGTCCGTTACTTCGGCGGTTCGCCCGGCGCGACGCGCACGTCGGCCGACAGCGGCGAATCCTGCTTGACGTAGAGCGTCCGCGTCGGGAAGGCGAACTCGATCGCCTCCTCGTTGAACCGCCCGAGCAGCTCCATGTTGAACTCGTGGTTGAACTCGTTGAACGCCCACCAGTCGGGCGGGGCGAACCAGTAGTAGACGATGAGGTTCAGGCTGTCGGTGTTGAAGTCGCTGAAGTAGACGCGCGGCGGCAGGTCGTCGCGCCAGTGGTCCTTGCGGGCGTCGAGCATCTCGCGGAGGATCTCCACCGCGCGGCGCATCTTTTCCGGCGGGGTGTCGTAGGTGACGGTGACGTTGAGGATGCGGCGGATCGTCGGGCGGCGCGAGATGTTCTCGATGGTCTCGTTGGCGACGATCGAGTTGGGAACCGTCACCAGGTGCCCCTCGAGCGTCCGCAGGCGCGTCGAGCGGAAGCCTACCTCCTCCACCACGCCCTTGCGCCCGCCGACCTCGATCAGCTCGCCCATCGTGAACGGGCGGTCCGCGAAGATCGTCACCGAGCCGAACAGGTTGCTGAGCATGTCCTTGGCGGCCAACGCGAACGCCAGACCGCCGATGCCCAGCCCGGCCACCAGCGCGCCGATGTCCCAGCGGAAGACGTTCTGCGCCAGGAACAGCACCGCCACGATCACCACGAACACGCGCAACGTCTTGCGCAGCAGCGGAACGAGCTGGTCGTCCAGGGCGGTTTCGGTGCGGCTGGTCCAGCGCTTCAGGAAAAACTCCACGATGTCCACCAGGCGGAAGAGGAACCACGTGACGGCCAGCACCGCCAGCGTCCGGCAGGCGTTGAGCCAGAACGGTTCGAGCGAGTGGAGCTCGGTCACCTGCTTTCCGTCGCGCTCGACCTGCTCGAGGTAGGACAGGTTCAGGAACGTCGAGGCCAGGTACAGCCCGGCTGCCAGCGCCAGCAGGGTCACCGGCCCGGACAGGCTCCGCAGCGTCAGCGACAGCAGGTAGAGTTTCTCCCGCTGTTCGATCTTCCGCCCGCGGGCTTCCAGGAGGAACGACAGCACCCGTCCGGCGAGGAAGCTGCCCAGCAGCACGCCCAGCAGCCCCAGCCACTGGACGATGGAATTGTTCAGGAACTTCGTCCGCGTCAGGAACTCCAGCCCCGTCGCCGCGATTCCGATTGGGTTCATCCGCCACTCTCCCGCTGCGGTTTTTCGCTCGTCCGCAGGACACTATACCGCATCGACGAAAGGTTTTCACCCTTGCCCGTCGGAGGATATACTGGTCCGGAACAACAGGAGACCGATCATGGCCTACGTGGTTACCGATGCGTGCACCAAGTGCATGTCGTGTCCGCCGGTCTGCCCGGTGTCGTGCATTCACCCGGCCGAGGGCGAAGAAGGCCTGGACGCCGTTTCGCACGTGAACATCCATCCCGCCGAGTGCATCGATTGCGGGGCGTGCGCAGGCGTCTGCCCGGCGGAGGCGATTTTTCCCGAGTCGGACCTGCCGGACGAGCAGCGGAAATTCGCCGCGGAGAACGCGGCGTATTTCAAGTCATAACTCCATTGATCCTATGTGCTTGCGACTTTTTCTCTCGCCGGGGTTCCCCGAACGTCAAAAGGGGCGCATTTGCCCTTGACCACCTTGGGGCAAACGGGATACCATGGCGTTGACCGCTTGGGGTTTCCGGGCGGCGACCGGGCGGACTGAGTGCCCGGATTTCCGATGTGTGGAAAATTCAGGTAGTGACGGCCGGGAAAAAAGACCGACAAGCAGGCCGTCATAGAAACGACGTTCAGCGACCGCTTTTCGCACAGGTCGCCGGCGTGGCGGAAGCGGCCCCGGATCGGGGAAGTTTGGCAAAGAGCTTCCGCGGCGCGGAACGTCGATTGATCCCGTTTCAGACGGGAGGCCTTCGGGTCATAGAGTTCACCATGAGCCAGCGCAGCAATCCGTGGGACAGAAGCGAGTTGGAATCGGCGATCAGACCGACGGGGCGGGGTGTGTTTCTCGTCGGAAGCGCAGAAGGCGTACCGGGCGACCCGGCGGGCCATCCTCCGCGGCCGCAAGGGGAGTAACGATCCAACCGCTTTTGAACGTAAGGCTTACGTGACCTTCTAGACCTGAACGCTCCGGGTTCCGAGAGGTTCGGAACTCCACGCCTGCTTGGTCCTTCTTCCCTTTTCCGGCGCGTCCGCCTGTGAGTTGAAAGGAACGTGCCATGAATGTCTTTGCGCTCATCGCGGCGATGACCCCCAACGAGATGATCCTGGTGGCCGGAATCGCCCTGCTGGCGGGGTTGCTGATCGGGTTCGGAATCAAGCTGTATACGGAAAAGGCCCGTCGCGCGGCGACGGAAAAGGAGCTGGCAGCCAGCCGGACCGCCGCCGAGGCGGAAGCCCAGAAAATCATCGCCCAAGCCGAAGCCGAGGCCAAAAGCGAGTTCATCCGCCGGCGCGAGCAGTTCGACAAGGAAACCGAGTCGGCCCGGCAGGAACTGCGGACGGAAGAAAAACGCCTCGCCAAGCGCGAGGACATGCTGGACCAGAAGATCGAGACGCTCAACACCAAGGAGCGGATGGCCGACGCGGCGGAAAAGGCCGTCGCCGAGCGTGAGAAGGCGCTGGCCGCCAAGGACCGCCACCTCAACGAGCTGATCGCCCAGCAGAAGAGCCAACTCCTGAAAGTCGCCAACCTGTCGATGGACGAGGCCCGCGCGCAGCTACTCCAGAAGGTCGAGAAGGACATGGAGCACGAGACGGCAGAACTCGTCCAGAAGCGCCTGGAGGAAGCCCGCGACCGGGCGGACGCGCAGGCCCGCGAGATCGTCGTGACGGCCATTCAGCGCTACGCGGCCGAGCACACCTGCGACTCGACCGTCTCGACGGTGGACATTCCCTCCGACGACATGAAGGGGCGCGTCATCGGGCGCGAGGGGCGCAACATCCGCGCGTTCGAGAAGGCCACCGGCGTGGACGTGATCGTCGACGACACCCCGGGCGTGGTGGTGGTCTCCGCGTTCGACCCGGTCCGCCGCGAGGTCGCCCGGCGCACGCTGGAAAAACTGATCCAGGACGGGCGCATCCACCCGACGCGGATCGAAGAGGTGGCCGCCGGCGTGGAGAAGGACATCCAGAAGGAAATCCAGGAGGCGGGCAAGCAGGCGGTCGTCGAGGCGAACATCCGCGGACTGCACAGCAAGCTGGTGGGCCTGCTGGGGCGCCTCCAATTCCGCACGAGCTACGGGCAGAACGTCCTGCGCCACAGCATGGAGGTGGCGTACCTGTCGCAGGTGATCGCCGACGAGTTGGGGCTCAACGGGCAGCTCGCCCGCCGCTGCGGGCTGCTGCACGACATCGGAAAGGCCATCGACCACGAGGTCGAGGGCGGGCACCCGGAGATCGGCGCCGACGTCTGCAAGCGCTGCGGCGAGCGCGACGAGGTGGTCAACGCCATCGGCGGGCACCACGGCGACGTGCAGGCGACGAGCATCTACACGCCGATCATCGCTGCCGCCGACGCGATCAGCGCCTCGCGCCCCGGCGCGCGGCGCGAGACCCTCGAGCGCTACGTCCAGCGCCTCCAGAAGCTCGAGGAGATCGCCGCCAGCTTCGAGGGCGTCAAGCAGGCGTACGCCATCCAGGCGGGGCGCGAGGTCCGCGTCATCGTCGACGCCGAGAACGTCGACGACCGCCTGTCGGCCAAGATCGCCCACAACATCGCCCGACGGATCGAGGACGAGATGGAATACCCCGGCGAGGTCAAGGTCACGCTCGTCCGCGAGGTCCGCTGCGTGGACTACGCACGGTAGCGGTTCGGCACACGAAACCAAACACGACGTCAGGCGGCGGGTCTTCGGGCCCGCCGCTTTTATTGCGAGGCGGGGGGTGGCGCTGCTTGCTCGCAAGCAGTGTTTTTGGCCGGAGGATTCCCACGCGGAGAGGCGGGATTCCGCGGGAAAACAAAGCGGCGGCGGGACCTGGCAAATCCCGCCGCCAAGACTCGGCAGCGCCCGAGGACAAATCACGCTTTCGGTGATTCTATTTCGACCGAATGGGGGCAAAACTTTAGCGGGCGGGAGAGGAAGGACAAGGAACACGGAACAAAGGAACATGGAACCCGGGCTGCGCGTCGGCTCTTGTCTTCTCGGGTTCCCTGGTTCCTTTGTTCCCGGTTCCGGTTTCAGGTCTTCCGCTGCTTCCGCAGGCGGAGCACTTCCCGCGTGCCCGCCAGCAGGAGGTACAGGGGGATGACCATCATCACGACGGTCGCGCCGAGCAGGGGCGCGTTCCAGGAGTCTGGGGCGCGGTAGCGGTTGAACATCATGACCAGGCTGGCGCCGGTGGTGGCGAACATGAACGCCGCCGGCCAGACCGCGAACCAGAATCGCCGGCTCTTCCGCAGCAACCAGAGCGCCGCCAGCGCCAGCACGATGGCGGCAAGGAGCTGGTTGCTGGTGGCGAAGGCGCTCCAGAGCCTTCCGACCCCTCCGCTGAAGGCGAACACGAGCATCATGGCGACGGCCAGCCCGGAGTTGAACCAGTATTGGCGCAGGACGGTCAGGAGGATTCGGAACGGTCCCATGGTCGCGGTCGGGAAGGCCGGGGCGGGCGGCGAATCGGACAGCGGCGGGGCCGCGGGGATTCCGTCGGTCCCGGCAGGGCCCAGATCGCCCGCCGGCCAGGTCGCCTGCGCCTCGGTCGCCGCCACGGGCGCGGCGAACACGTCATACGCCTCGAACATCGTCCGCCAGATTTCCTCGAACAGGTAGCGCGTCAGGCGGATGGCCGTGTCCAGCGTGGTGACGACGAATCCCTCCAGCAGCACCATTCCCGCCACCGCGCCGACCGCGACGGGCGCGCCCCAGGCGAGGTTCACGGCGTGCCCGACGGCCAGCGCGAAGCCCACGATCGGGTTCGAGTGCCCGGACAGCCCGGCAAGCTTGGGGTAGACGTGCCCGAGATACGCGCCCTTGGAGACGCCGACCATCAGCGTCGCGATCACGCAGACGGCCAGGAAGCTCTCCAGCAGCATGCCGTGGTATCCGATGCGCCGGGCGGCGGATTCGCTGGTGAGTTGCTTGCAGGTGGTTCCGCTGGCGCAGAGGCTGTGGAACCCGCTGACGGCGCCGCAGGCGATGAGGATGAACAGGGTCGGCCAGACCGGCCCGTTGGCCGCTTGCGCCTCGGCGAGGTTCAGCGCGGGGATCGGGTCGGTCACGCCTGCGCCGCGCGCGCCGGCGACGAGAAGCGTCGCCAGCAGTCCGGCCATGCCGAGATACAGGATGTGCACGTTGATGAAGTCGCGGCTCTGGAGGAAGATCCACACCGGCACGCCCGCGGCTACCAGCACGTACGCGCTCAGCAGGAGCTTCCAGACCGTCTCGCCGGTGAGCACCAGGCCCAGCAGGTGCGTCTGGTCGGGAAACGACAGGGGCGCGAACAATCCCGCCGTGATGCTTCCGGCGCAGATGACCACCGCCAGCACCGAGCAGACCCAGACCTTGACCTTGCGCTTGATGTACAGCCAGCCGAGCAGTGGCGCGACGGCCGTGATGACGATCACGCTCGTCGAGGCGATTCCGCCGATGACCGCCTTTTCGCCCACGACGCGGAAGATCGACTGCCCCGCCGGCAGCTCGATCTGCGAGAACGGCAGCATGCTGACCAGGGCGGTGGCCGACGCGTTGAGGAACGCGGCGCAGACCAGCGCGAGCATGATGATCAGGAACAGCACGACCGCGACGAAGACGTCCTTTCCGAGCATCCGCCGGGCGATGGTGGCGATGGACAGCCCGCCCTCGCGGGTGGCCAGGTAGACGGCAAGGTAGTCGTGCACCGCGCCGATGAGGGTTCCGCCGAACAGCACCCACAGGACGGCGGGCAGCCAGCCGTAGAGGATCGCGATGACGGGCCCGAGGATGGGCCCCGCGCCGGCGATGGAGGCGAAGTGGTGCGCGAAGACCACCGGCGTGGGGGTGGGCACGTAGTCGCGCCCGTCCTCGAGGGCGACGGCGGGGGTTCGGCGCGCGGGGTCTTCGCCCACGCTGCGGGCGAGGAACCGCGAGTAGAACCGCCCCGCCAACAGCAGCACCGCGCCTGCGACGGCCAGCAAGATCAGCACCTGCATCGGATGTCTCCCGAAACCGGGGCGCGACGAACCGCGCGCCCGAGTGTGCCTGTTGCTCCGTGGAAAACATCCGTTCACGGGATGGGTGGCACACTTTGTTCGCAAAGCGTGCTGCCGGATTCGCGGAGGACACGCCCGTACGGGCCGTGCCACCCGGAGGTGCAGATGTTTTCAACGGAGCAAGTGTCTATCAAAAGACGTTTCGCGCGCCTCGTCAAGTCCGCTCGTCGGCCGGCGGGGGCGCGTCGAGCTTGCGCGTGACGTAGACGGCGCTGCGGTCGCCCCAGCGGGCCAGGCGACCGGCGAACCGGTCGCGCCCGTCCACGCGGACGACGATCTCTCCGTCGGCCGGGGCGTCCGTCACCAGCACGTCGCCGGCGGCCAGGGCGGCGAGGTCTTTCCCGTCCAGCTCTGCGTGGGCGCAGGCGGAAATCTCCGCGCCGTCGGCCGGAACGAGCGAGGCTTGCGCCGACTCCTCCGCCAGCATTCGCGCCAGCAGTTCCGGCGTCAGGCAGAGTCGCACCCGCCCGTCGGCCCGTCCGGCCCGAACGTGCAGCGCGAGCACCCGGCAGCGTTGTCCGGCGGCGCTGCATCCCCTGCCGGCGCCGGAAAGGGTGAACCGCCAGGGTCCGCTGCGCGCCGCGCGGGCCAGCGCCTCGCACACCGCGTCGATCAGGCGGTGCAGCAGGCGACGCTCCAGCGCCGTCAGGGGGCGCGCCGCGGGCGGAGTGGTCGCGGCCGCGCCGCCGAGCATCGCCTCCACCAGGCGCATCGCCAAGGGCGGCTCTACGGAAACCCAGACCGGCTCGGGCGGCGACGGGCGGTCCGGGCGCGACGCGCCCAGCAGGTACGCGCAGGTGGGTTCGTCGATCGAGGCGAGGAATTCGCTGCACTCGACGGTCTCGACGCCCGCGCCCTCGGCCGTCAGGCCCAGGCGCACGGCTGCGGGCGCCGTCTGCGCCAGATGCTCCGCAAGTCGCGCCAGCAGCGCTCGCGTCGCGTCGTCCGTCTCGCCGCCGTTGCCGCCGGCTGGATTGCCCTGTTGACCTGACGTGGCTGACGACCTCCCTGTCGCCGCGATGCCGAAAACCTTCAGGACAGAATCGAAACCCAAAAGACTCACCACAGAGGTCACGGAGAGAAAGAAATTCTTTGGCTCATTCCATCTCTACAGTGCTCTCTGCGTCCTTTGCGGTTCATTCGGTCAGGTGTTTTTATACTCCTCGCGCCGCGCGTTGGCAAGGCGCGGTCTTCTGTCTTCCCCTCAGTCCTCAATTTTCGTATCCCGGAACCGTGGAACACGGAACCTGGGAATTCTCTTTTCTTCCCCGGTTCCTTGTTCCTCTGTTCCGTGTTCCTTCGTGCAATTCGTGGACTGTTTTCCCGGTCAGGATCCGCTGCGCACGGCGCGCCACCAGAGCTGCTCGAGCTGCTCGTGGGTCAGTTTGTAGGTTTCCTTGAGGGCTTCTTCCGACGCGGCGCCCTCCTTCAGGCGGGTGACCAGCCGGACGAAGGCGGCGCGGTCCCGCGCGATCAGCAAGCGCACCAGCCCCTGCGCCACACCGTAATCGAACACATCGAGCTGCACCTCCTGGAAGATCCGCGCGATGCTCCCGCCGAGTTTGCGGGCCTCCTTGGCCGCCCGAACGTGCCGCTTGCCCGCCGAGCAGCCTGGAACCAGCTCGCCGGCCATGTAGTCCGCCAGACCCTCGTTCAACCAGCGAGGCAGCGCCACGTTGGACACGTACCGCGCCATGAACGCGTGCGTCGCCTCGTGGATCAGCAGCTCATAGAACGCCTCCTTCGTCGGCGAGCGGTTCATGACGATGTAGCTGAACCCGTCGCTGCGCTGACAGCAATACCCGGCCGCGTCGGGCACGCCGCCCTGGACCACCTCGTCGCACCAGCGGCGGAACTGCTCGGGCTCCTGGAAGACGAAGATGGGATACTTGCCCGCCCAGATGTTCTCCTTGACGGGGATGTCGAACTGGCGGCAGAGGCCGGCGTACATCTTCTCGCAGGTTTCCATCAGGGGCTTGTCGTCGGACGGCCCCCAGGTGCTGTAGATCAGGAAGTGATCGGTCTCGACGCGGTGGAGGTTTCGGGCGAACGCGCGGGCCTTTTCGGCCATGCCTTCGACGAGCTTGTGGTTGGCGGCGATCTGCGCCTCGGTGACGGGGATGTATTTTCGCGTCGCGGGCGCGGGGCTGGCGGCGCCCTTGCCGGTCGGCGCGGGCGCGGCCGTGGAGTCGCGCGGGGCCGAGGCGGGCGTCGAGGCCAAAAGCTCTTCCACCTGTTTGGCCAGCGAGGCGTCGAGGCGCACGGCCTGGTCGAACTCGCGGCGGGCGTGGTCGGGCAGGGCGTTTTCCAGGCAGTACCGCCCCAGCGCCAGGTGTGTCTCCGCGCGCGACAGGTCCATCACCTTCCGCCGGGTCATGTAGACGCTGACGGGCTGGACCTGCTCGATGGGAACCTCCCGCCGTTCGCGCCCCACCTGCACCACGAACTGCGCGTCGGACCACTCCAGCAGCACGCCCTGCACCTGCCCGCCGTCGCGGAGCAGCAGGTAGGCGCGGACGGTCTTCGCCGGACCGGTGGTCTGCGCCGCGCCTGGTGCGGGCCAGGCCGCCAACGCCGCCAGGAGCGTCGCCAGGATCGCCTTGCCGCCTCGAAGCATCGCGTGTCCCTTTGTGCCCGGTGGAAAGGTCCAGCCGGGGGCATTGTACCGCGTGGGGCGCCGCGACGCGGGGGAAAATCCCGCGGCGGGGAACGTCAGCCGCCCAGCTCGATGCACCGCTTGCGGTAGTGCAGGTAATTGGACAGCGTCACTTCCTCCGGCACGCCGTGGTCGCAGGTGGGAATGTATCCGCCGCGCTCGCGCATGGCCGGGAGGATGCGCTCGACCATTTTGTCGATCGCGGCGGGGCCCTGCGCCAGCACGCGCTTGTCGATGCCGCCGAAGAGCACCAGGTCCGGCCAGTCGCGCCCGACCCGCACGACGTCGCACCCCGCGGCGACCTCGAACGGGCTCATCACGTTCATGCCGATCAGCTCGCGATAGATCGGGATCGTCGGCGGGGCGAATCCGTCGGTGTCGACCTGCACGTACAGCGGGCGGGCGCGGTCGATCTGGCGCGACCGCACGCCAGCCAGCAGCTCGCGGTAATACGGGCCGAGGAACTCGCGCATCATCTCCGGCGAGATCAGCGGACCGTGGTTGTAGCAGATGTCCTCGGCGAAAAAGATTTCGTCCAGCGTGACGTGCTGCTGGTGTCGCGCGATGACGGCATCGGCCAGCGCCAGCCAGGTCCGCAGGCAGTCGTGAACGACGTCGGGCATGTCGTAGAAGGCGTAGAGCAGGTCGGCCGGTCCGATCAGGCTGCGCAGGTACATGTACGGCCCGACGCACCGCTGGGAGATCATCAGCCCCTGCCCCGCGGCAACTTTCGCCTTGGCCATCCGCTCGTCGAAGCCCTTCCACCGCTCCGGCGTCGCGGGATCCATCCGCCACTTGCAGTTCTCGACCCACGTCTTCATGTCCTTGACGGGATGGTCCACGTATTCGGGCATGAAGCCGTCGCGCCGCCCCTTGAAGACCAGCACGCCGCGCCCGGCGCGGTCCTGGTAGACCTCGTGCTCGCCGCGGTCCTCGATCACCTTGTCCTCGAATGCCGGGCAGAACGCGGCCTCGCACCAACCGAGCTGCCACAGCGCGTGATTGCCCGGCGGGTCGTACTGGAAGAGCTCCGCGAGGTTCGCGTCGCGCGCCAGGCCCTGCTCGTACCAGCGCTCCAGGCAGTAATACCCGAACTCGCGGCGGAACAGCGGCGCGCCGGGCGTGATGGTGTAGGTGTCCCGCAGCTTGCGGGCGGAAGGGATCATCTTCTCGCGCGGAAGCATCGCGCGGATTCCGTCGGCGACCGGTTCGGCCATGGCAGGCTCCTTTTTGTTCGCGCCGCCCCGTTCCGACGGGCGGAGCTTGCCATACATATATAGGAAATATTATGCTCACAAAATGGCATTATCGGCGTTTTGCATACATCTTTCGGCGATCCGTGGTATGCTCTGTCCATGCACAACGAGACTGCCTGGACCGCCTCGCCGGTGGCGACGGTCGAGATCGCCCTGGAACGCATCTGGACGGTGCGGGCCGACCCGTCGTACCGCGTGCGGCGGGAAACGCCCCACTCCGACGAGTTGATCCTCGTCCGCACGCTGAGCGGGCGCGGGCGGATGGAGTTTTTCGGCGGCGGCGGGCTGGACCTGCCGGGCGAGACGCTGGCAGCTGTCGAGAACCCCCGCATCGCCGCGTACTGGTGCGCGGCCGAGCGGTGGAACTTCTGGTGGTTCCACGTGCGGATCGGCGGCGTGCCGCCGGCGCCGCTGCACCACCGGCTGGCCGTGCCGCGCGACCGGCGCGAGCGGGCGGACTGCGCGGAGTGCTTTCGCCTGCTGACGCGCCCCAGCCACGCCGCGCGGGCGCAGGCGTCGGCTGTCCTGTCGGCCATGCTCTATCGCTGGTTGGCCAACTGGCGCGGGCAGCGCGTGCGCCCCCAGCCGCACCAGGCGGCGATCGAGCGCGTCATCGAGCGGATGCGCGCCGCCCGCGGCGCGCCGCTGACCGTCCGCGAGATGGCCGCGGAGGCGGGCCTCGGCGAGCGGCGGTTCCGCGAGGTGTTCCGCGGGCTGGCCGGCAAGGGGCCCAAGGAGTACTACGACGAGCTGCGACTCGGGACTGCCGCCGAACTGCTGCGGATGGGGGCGCTGTCCGTCGCCCAGATCGCCGAGCGCCTGGGCTACAGCAGCCCGTTCCACTTCTCCCGCGCGTTTCGCGAGCGGTTCGGCGCCCCGCCGTCGCGCTATCGCCCCGCGTGAGATTCGCGCAGTGAAAAGGGTGCCGTGGTTTGCGGAGTTCCGCATCGCGGAACGGAGAAACCATGAGTGCTTGACAATCGTGGTTGCTTCGTCCCTTTCGGGACTTCGCAATCCACGGCACCCTCCATTCCCGGATTCGGAGTTTTCGGACAGGCACCCTAGCGCGGGTCGAGCACTTCGACGTCGGCGCCGAACCCGCGAAGGGCGGCGAGGGTTTCGGCGGGCATGAGGGCGTCGATCTCGGCCGTCACGTCCGCGTAGCTCTGGCGCTCGACCTGGGCGTGGCGGGCGATGTACTGCATCAGCCGCCCGTTGGCGCAGTTCGCGCGGAGTCGGACGCGGACGGGCATTCCGCCGGCGCGGCGGGCGACTTCCGCCGCCAGCGCGTCGGCCCCGGCGCCCGTGGCGGCGGAAAGGAATATCGCCCCGTCGTACTTGCCCGCCAGCACCTGGCGGACCGTCGGGTCGGCGATCCGGTCGATCTTGTTCATCGCCAGCAGGACGCGCGAGCGGTCGCAGCCGAGCTCGTCCAGCACGCCGTGGACCGCCTGGATCTGCTGTTCGACGCGCTCGTGCGAGGCGTCGGCCACGTGGATCAACAGGTCGGCGCAGATCGCCTCCTCCAGCGTGGCGCGGAAGCTGGCGACGAGGTGGTGCGGCAGGTCGCGCACGAAACCGACGGTGTCGCTCAGCAGGACGTTCGGGCCGCCGTCGATCCGCCACTTGCGCGTGCGCGTGTCGAGCGTGGCGAAGAGCTGGTCGGCCACGTACACGTCCGCGCCGGTCAGCAGGTTCATCAGCGTGCTCTTGCCCGCGTTGGTGTATCCGACGAGGCAGACGCCGAACGTGTCGCGCCGGCTTCGCACCTGGCGCATCTTCCGCCGGTCGATTTCGGAAATCTGCCCTCGGAGGAAGCTGACGCGTTTCTGGACGAGGCGGCGGTCGATCTCGATCTGCTTTTCGCCGGGCCCGCGCGTGCCGATGCCTCCGACGGCGGCGGCGGCCGTCGTCGCGCCGCCGGCCACCCGCTCCAGGTGCGTCCACATGTGCCGCAGGCGCGGGTAGGTGTAGATCAGCTGCGCCAGCTCCACCTGTAGGCGGCTCTCCGCGGTCCGCGCGTGCGCCGCGAAGATGTCCAAAATCAGTTCGCTGCGGTCGAGCACCTTGCGGCGGGTGATCTCCTCCAGGTCGCGGATCTGCGCGGGGGTCAGGTCGTTGTCGAAGAGGATCGTGTCGACCTCGTTGCGGTCGCAACGGTCGGCGATCTCCTGGGCCTTTCCGCTTCCGACGTACAGGGCGGCGTTGATCCGCTGTCGGCGGGCGACCATCTCGTCCACGACGACCGCGCCGGCGGTCTTGGCCAGGCTGCGAAGCTCGCCCACGGGGTCCATCGGGTCGTTGGTCGAACCGGGAAGGAGCACCGAGACCAGCAGCGCCCGTTCGGCCTGCACCCCAAGGCTCGTTCGTTTCATCTCAGCCATCGGCGGCGGAAAAACCTCCAGGAAACGGTCAATCGGTCAACTGGTTGACTGGTCAGTTGGTGGACTGGTTCAAAGCGCATTATACCGCGGATTTCGCCCTGTCCAGCGCGCCAATCCGCAATCCGTCCCGAAGGGACGTCCTGTGGACGCATTCCGAAATCTGAAATGGAGTTCGCGTTGCTCTGTAGAAAACATTCGTTTCCGGGATGGGTGGCACGCTTTGCTCGCAAAGCGTGTTGCCCGAATTTGCCCGGAACACGGCTTGCAAGCAAGCCGTGCCACCCTCTCTTTTGGATGTTTTCTACAGAGCAAGTTTGTGTCCTTCGCGAAATTCGCGGCGAAACATCGCCCGGTTGACGCGGTGGCGGGGGATGGTACAGTATGCCCATGCCCAACCTCCTGTTCCTCTACACCGACGAGCAGCGCGCCGACACGCTCGGCGCGTACGGCAACGGAGTCATCCAGACGCCCAACCTCGACCGCCTGGCGTCGCAGAGCACGCTGTTCCAGCGGGCGTACGTCACGCAGCCGGTCTGCACGCCGTCGCGGTCGTCGCTGCTGACGGGCCTGTATCCGCACCAGAACGGGTGCACGGCGAACAACGTGCCGCTGCCGGCGGAGGTCCCCTGCCTGCCGGAGATGCTCCCGCCCGGCCGATACGTCGCGGGCCACCACGGCAAGTGGCACCTGGGCGACGAGATCTGGGCCCAACACGGGTTCGACCACTGGCGGGCCATCGAGGACGGATACGCCGAATACTTCTCGGCGGGCCGCGACGCGGAGGCCCGCAGCAGCTATCACCACTGGCTGATTTCCCACGGCAAGCGGCCGGAAAAGAGGGACCGGTTCAGCCGCTACGAGACCGCCCGGTTCCCGGAGGAACTTTCCAAGCCGGCCTATCTCGCCGAGACGGCGGGGGAATTCATCCGGGTCAATCGCGGGCGGCCCTGGGTGCTGTTCGTGAATTTTCTCCAGCCGCACATGCCGTTTTTCGGCCCGCGCGACGGGCAGTACGACCCGGCGGACATTCCGCTGCCGGCGAACTTCGACGCCGCGCCGACGGCGGACCAGCCGCTCAAGACCCGCGCCTTCGCACGCGCCTATCGTGAGCTCGGTCACAGCGGGTTGCCGCTGCGGACGACCGACGACTGGCGCCGGATGATCGCCAACTACTACGGCCTGGTCAGCCTGGTGGACACGCACGTCGGGCGCATTCTCGACGCCCTCGACGAGACGGGCCAGGCCGACGAGACCGTCGTGGTCTACACGTCCGACCACGGCGACATGATGGGCAGCCATCGCCTGCTGGCCAAGTGCGTCCTGTTCGAGGAAGCGCTCCGCGTGCCGCTTCTGGTCCGCCTGCCGGGGCAGCGCAGCGCCCGCCGCGTCGCGGCGCCGGTCGGGCACGTGGACCTGGCGCCCACCCTGACGGACCTGCTCAGCGACGATGCGCCGGCGAATTTGCCGGGCGAGTCGCTTCGCGGGGTGCTGGAAGGCGGCGCCGAGCCCGCGCGCGACGTGTTCGTCGAGTGGAACGGGACCGACAGCGGAATCTGGGACGCCGCAGCCGCCCGAGGCTGGCTCGAAAAGGCCCTCCCGCAGGACCTGGTGGACCTCGGCTCGCCGGAACAAATCGCCCGGTCCGTCCAGGCGCCGTCGCGGACGGTTCTCACTCCCGACGGCTGGAAACTGAACGTCTCGACCTGCGGCGAGCACGAGCTGTACGACCTGAACGCCGATCCGTTGGAGACGCGGAACCTCGCCGGCCGACCCGACCAGCGCCCGCGCATGCGCGAGCTGCTGGGGCGCATCCGCCAGTGGCAACGCCGCACCGGCGACGACGTAAACCTGCCGGAACTGTAAGGCGCGGTCCCGCGGCTCGGACAAAGACGGGTGGCACTGCTTGCTCGCAAGCAGTGTTCTTGCGACGCCACGCACCTTCCCGGTTCCCACCATGCAGCCGTACGGCTTGCCGTTCGGCTATGTTTTATTCCCCAAGACAATTCGCAGGGATCAACAGGAGGAACGCGGACAGGAAATTTTCAAACCATCCGCGCATCTCCGCGTTCATCCCTGCGAAATTCTTTGACGCCGGGTGCCACGCACAACTCCGTTGTGCGTGTAACCTTTTCCGAAGCACGCACGCCGGAGGCATGTGTGGCACCCAGCTGCGCCACGCACCCTACCCGCCGGTTGACATGGGCTGGGCGATGGTGTCTGCTGTCGGCATGATCGCAATGAATGTCTCCCTTCCGTGGACTCTGGCGGTGCTGGCGACGGTGGGGCTGGGCCTGTGGATCGTCGTCGCGTTCAATCGCCTGGTCCGCGCGCGGAACCTCCTGCGGGAAGGCTGGAGCGGCGTGGACGTGCAGCTCAAGCGCCGTCACAGCCTGGTGCCCAACCTGCTGGAGTGCGTCAAGGGCTACAGCCGGCACGAGCAGGCCGTGCTGGAACGGGTCGCGGCGCTGCGCAGCCAGGCCGCGGCCGACGAGACCCTCGCCCGGCGCCGCACCGACGAGAACGCCCTGACCGACCAGCTCCGCGGGCTGTTCGCGCTGGCCGAGGCGTACCCCGACCTGAAGGCCAGCCGGAGCTTCCTCGACCTCCAGACGCAGCTGGCGGACATCGAGGACCAGATCCAGATGGCCCGGCGGTACTACAACGGGGCCGCGCGCAACTACAACATCCTCGTCGAGTCGTTCCCCGGAAACCTCGTGGCGCGGGCGTTCGGGTTCGCGCGGGCGGAGTTCTTCGAGATCGAGACCGCCACCCACCGCGACGCGCCGAAAGTGGAAGTGTGAAGAGAGTGACGAGTGCATAGTGGATAGTGGTGAGTGGTGAGTGGAAAAAGTGGCAATAGGCAGTAGGCAATAGAGGGGAAGGTCCGGCGCGCCTCTTACAGAGCCGCGACCGTGAGGGAGCGGTCGCCGGGACGCGCGAAAAAGATATGACCACGCCGAACCGCAAGCCGTTCGAGGCGTTTTCCCTCCCGCGCCGGCGCTGTTTCGGAAAAGAGCAAAGATCGCAGGGCATGACGAGATGACTTCGTACTACGAACTCCGAACTTCGAACTCTTCTTCACTCATTGGACAGGAATCCATGACGCGCAAACGATTGGCGTTCGCGGCGATGGCGCTGGGGCTCGCCTGCGCGGCGGCGCGGGGCGACGAGCGGATTCTCCGCTACCACAGCGACATCGAGGTGCACACCGACGGTTGGCTGACCGTCACCGAGACGATCCGCGTCCGCGCCGAGGGCAAGGAGATCCGGCGCGGCATCTACCGCGACATCCCGACGGTCTTTCGCGGC
This sequence comes from Planctomycetota bacterium, assembly GCA_029553505.1. Classification (GTDB taxonomy): domain Bacteria; phylum Planctomycetota; class Phycisphaerae; order SM23-33; family SM23-33; genus UBA12270. The sequence goes on along the minus strand of JAKPKY010000165.1, from coordinate 59,819 downwards.
AGGGCTTACACGCTGGACGCCCGCCCGGTGAAGATCGTCCGCGTGCTGCGCGACGGGGCGCCCGAGGCGTACCACTGCAAGGAGGAGAGCGACTCCCTCCGCGTCTACGCCGGGCGCGAGAATGTCCTGCTGCAACCGGGGGTCTACACCTACACGATCACCTACCGCACCGGCGGGCAACTGCGGTTCTTCTCCGACCACGACGAACTGTACTGGAACGTGACGGGCAACTTCTGGAACTTTCCCATCGACGAGGCGTCAGCGACGGTGACGCTGCCGGGCGGCGCCGATCGCGCGAAGATCAGGACGGAGGCCTACACCGGGCCCGCCGGCGGAAAGGGCAAGGACTGGCGGGCGGGGTTCGACGCATCAGGCCGGCCGACCGTCGTCACCACCGCCCCGCTGGCCAAGGGCGAAGGTTTGACCCTCGTCGTGAGCTTTCCCACGGGCCTCGTGCCCGCGCCGACGCCGGCGGAGATGTTCGCCGACGCGCTGTTCGACAACGCGCACCTGGCCGTGGGGCTGGCGGCGGTGCTGGCGGTGTTGGGCTACTACTTCGTGACGTGGTGTCGCGTCGGGCGCGACCCGGCGGAAGGGTTGATCGTCCCGCTGTTCGAGCCGCCGGAGAACCTCTCCGCGGCTGCGGTGCGCTTTGTCTGGAAACTCGGCTTCGACCGCGTCTGTTTCGTCGCGGCCGTCGTCGGCGCTGCCGCCAAGGGGCACGTCGCCATCGAGGAACCCGTCGGCGGCGAATACCGCCTGGGCCCGTCGCGGGCGCAGAAGCGCCGCCCGCTCTGCGAGGAGGAGCGCGTCGCGCTGGAAAAACTCTCGCCGCCCATCGACGTCAAGCAGGCGCACCACGCCCGGTTCCAGGCGGCGATCAAGGCGCTCAAGAAGGCCCTCTCGGCGGCCTATGAGAAGCGCCTGTTCGTCGCCAACCGCGCGCTGCTGATCGCGGGGGTGGCGCTGTCGGCCGTGATGCTGGCGGCGGCTGCCCTCGCGGCGCCGGGGGCGCGGAAGATCGGACTGCTGTTCCTCCTGGTCTGGCTGACGGGATGGAGTTTCGGCGTCGCCATGCTGGGCAGGCAGGTGGTCGCGGCCTGGCGCGACGTGAGGCGGCGCGGCGGGATCGGAAAGAAAGTGGGGCGCGGCGTCGCGGCGGTGATCGCGACGGCGTTCGCGGTTCCGTTTTTCGCCGGGGAAGTGGTGGGGCTGGTCTTCGCGGCGATGCTCGGCGGGCCGTGGATGATGGGCGTCTTCGTGGGACTGATCGTCCTGAACGCGATGTTCTACCACCTGCTGAAGGCGCCGACCGTCGAAGGGCGGGCCGTCCTGGACCGCATCGAGGGCTTCCGCATGTACCTGGCGACGGCAGAGGCCGACCTGCTGAACGCCGCCACCCCGCCGGAAAAGACGCCCGAACTGTTCGAGCGATACCTGCCGTACGCGATCGCGCTGGGCGTGGAGAACGAGTGGGGCGCGAAGTTCGAGGGCGTGCTGGCCGCGGCGGGGCGCGATGCGGCTGCGGCGCGGGACGCGACGCTGTGGTCGGCGGGGGCGGTGCTCGCGGCCGGAGGGGCCGGGGCGTTCGCCTCGTCGCTGGGCACGGGCTTCAGCGGGGCGCTGAGCGCGGCGTCCACCTCGCCCTCGCGCAGCGGATCGGGCGGGGGCGGCTCTTCCGGCGGCGGAGGCGGCGGGGGCGGAGGCGGAGGCTGGTGACGCGCGACGACGGGAACCATGCGCCGCCGGCGGACGCGACGGACGTGATCGTCGTCGGGGCCGGGGCGGCGGGGATGCTGGCGGCCATCGCGGCTGGCCAGTGCGGCGCGCGCGTCGTGATGCTCGAGCAGCTCGACCGCGCGGGGGCCAAGCTGCTGGCCAGCGGCGGCGGGCGGTGCAACCTGAGCAACACGCTGCCGGCAGGCGAGTTCATGGCGCGGTTCGGGCGCGAGGGGCGGTTCCTGTCGGCGGCGCTGGAGGCGCTCGGTTGCGAGAAGCTCCGCGCGATGCTGGCCGGGCTGGACGTGCCGACCCATGTGGCCGGTAGCGGGCAGGTGTATCCGGCGTCGAACCGCGCGGCCACCGTGCAGACGGCGCTGCGCCGCCGGTGCGAGCAACTCGGCGCGACGCTGCGAACCGGCGCGCGCGTCGAGGCGCTGTGCATCGAGGCCGGGCGCGTGACCGGCGTGCGCGTGGGCGGAGCGGCGCTGGCTGCGCGGACCGTCGTGCTGGCCACCGGCGGACGCAGCTACGCGCGACTCGGCGGCACCGGCGGCGGATACGCCCTGGCCCGCCAGGCCGGACACGTACTGGTCGCGCCGACGCCCGCGCTGGTTCCGCTGGTCACGGCCGAACGCTGGTGCCGCAAGTTGGCAGGCGTCAGCGCGCCCGCGCGGGTGCGTGTCGGCCTGCCCGGCCAGTCGCGGCGCGGCGAACTCGGCGACGTGCTGTTCACGCACCGCGGCGTGTCCGGACCGGCGGTGCTGGACCTGTCGGGCGAGGTGGCGGAACTGTTGGCGGACTGCGCGGAAGTGCCTATCTTGTTTGACTTTGCGCCGGACGCGCCGCGCGGCGAATCCCTGCGCCGCATGGACGATTGGCGGCGGCGGGCCGGGCGGCGGCACGTCCGGGCGCTGCTGGCCGAGCGCCTGCCGGCGGCGCTGGCCGCGGCACTGTGCGACCACGCGGGCGTTGCGGCCGAGACGCTCGCGGCCCACCTGACCGGCGAGCAGGCCCGCGCGCTGGCCGGGGAACTCCACGCCTGCCGCCTGACCGTCACCGGCACGGAAGGCTGGGCCGCCGCGATGGTTACGCGCGGCGGCGTGGCGCTGCGGCAGGTCGATCCGCGCTCGCTGGCCAGCCGGCTGGTCGAGGGGTTGCACTTCGCCGGCGAGTTGCTGGACCTCGACGGCCCATGCGGCGGATTCAACCTCCAGTGCGCGTTCGCCACCGGTTTCCTGGCGGGTCTCTCGGCCGGCGCGGCGGTCACGGCCGCGCGCCGATCCGGTTGACTCGCCGCGCCGCGCGCGATACGATGCGCCCATGATCGAGGGTCGTCCAACCGTCCGCGCAGCGCGGTTTTCCCCCCGGCCGTGGCGCTTTTTGCGCCACTAAACGCCCTTTCCGCGCCCTTTTCCGACGATTTTTCGACCATTTTTCCCCCCTGCCGCGAGGTGTTTTTCCCCCCGCCGCGGGGTATATTCGCCGTCACGAGGAACCGTCTATGACCACCAAAAAACGTCCATCTTCCGCCGCGCCGCGCGAGGGATACTTCGGCCCCTACGGCGGGCAGTTCGTCCCCGAGACGCTCATGGGCGCGCTGGCCCAGCTCGACCGCGAGTACGAAGCCGCGATGGCCGACGCCGCCTTCCGCGCCGAACTCGACCGCTGCTATCGCCAGATCGCCGGGCGGCCCAGCGAGCTGTACTTCTGCCGCCGCCTCACCGCGCAGCTCGGCGGCGCGAAGATCTACCTCAAGCGCGAGGACATGAACCACACCGGCGCGCACAAGATCAACAACACGCTCGGTCAGGCGCTGCTGGCCGTGCGCATGGGCAAGAAGCGCCTCATCGCCGAGACCGGCGCCGGGCAGCACGGCGTGGCGACGGCGACGGCTGCGGCCGTCTTCGGCCTAGACTGCGACGTCTACATGGTCACCGAGGACATCCGCCGCCAGGCGCTCAACGTCTTCCGCATGAAGCTGCTGGGCACGCGCGTCGTGCCCGTGACCACCGGGCAATGCACGCTCAAGGACGCGCTCAACGAGGCGATGCGCGACTGGATGGGCAGCGTGGGCCACACGCACTACGTGCTGGGCACGGTGGCCGGGCCGCACCCGTTCCCGAAGATCGTCACGGAGTTCCAGGCCGTCATCGGCCGCGAGGCGCGCGAGCAGATGCTCGCGGCCGAGGGACGACTGCCCGACGTCCTGGTCGCCTGCGTCGGCGGCGGGTCCAACGCGTCGGGCCTGTTCAAGCCGATGATCGACGACGCCTCCGTGGCCATGGTCGGCGTGGAGGCCGGCGGGCGCGGCATGAAACTCGGCGACCACGCCGCCAGCCTCTGCGCGGGTTCGCCCGGCGTGCTGCACGGCACGCTGAGCTACATCCTCCAGGACGCCGACGGGCAGACCGCGCCGGTGCACAGCGTCTCGGCCGGGCTGGACTACCCCGGCGTCGGCCCGGAACACGCCTACTGGAAGGACTCCGGGCGCGTCCGCTACACCGCGTGCAGCGACGACGACGCCATCTCCGCCCTCATGACCCTCTCGCGGTCCGAGGGGATCATCCCCGCGCTGGAGTCGTCGCACGCGGTGGCCGAGGCGCTCCGCCTGGCCCCCACGCTGGGCAAGGACAAGATCCTCCTGATCAACCTCTCCGGGCGCGGCGACAAGGACTGCAACGAGATCGCCGAAATCCTCCGCCGCCGCGGGGAATCCGTCTGAAGAAAAGAAATCCGTCCACGAATTACACGAAGGAAGAAGGAACACGGAACAGAGGAACAAGGAACCCGGAATTCCAGCGCGCCGGGCTTCTGTCTTCCCGGGTTCCCTTGTTCCCTTGTTCCCGGTTCCTTCTTACAGCTCCGCCTTGAGTTTCCGCAGCAGGTCGAGGGCGGCGAGGGGCGTGAGGTTGTCCAGGTCGGCGTGTTGGAGTTCCCGCGCGACGCGGGTGGCGGGGTCGGCGAACAGTTGCATCTGCGCCGCGGCCGCCTGCGCCCTGCGGGCCAGCTCGGGCATGTCCAGGCCCTCGGCCAGGTGCGCCTGGAGCTGCGGCAGGATGGCCCGCGCGCGGTCGATGACCTCCTTCGGCACGCCCGCCAGTCGCGCCACGTGCACGCCGTAGGACTGGTCGCAGCCGCCCTCGACGATCTTGTGCAGGAAGATCACCTCGTCGGCCCATTCGCGGACGGCGACGTTGAGGTTCTTCGTGCCGTCCAGCAGGCTTTCCAGCTCGGTCAGCTCGTGGTAGTGCGTGGCGAACAGCGCGCGGCACCGGACGCGCAGGGCGAGGTGCTCGCTGATGGCCCAGGCCAGCGCCAGCCCGTCGTAGGTGCTCGTGCCGCGCCCCACCTCGTCGAGGATCACCAGCGAGCGCGGGGTGGCGTTGTTGAGGATGTTGGCGGTCTCGATCATCTCGACCATGAAGGTGCTCAGCCCGGCCGTCAGCTCGTCGGCTGCCCCGACGCGCGTGAAGATGCGGTCGGCGAGCCCGATGACGGCCTGCTCAGCCGGGATGAAGCTCCCCGTCTGCGCCAGCAGCACCAGCAGCGCCGCCTGGCGGATGTAGGTGCTCTTGCCGGCCATGTTCGGGCCCGTGATGATCAGCAGGCGGTCGTCCTTCGCTTCCATGTGGACGTCGTTGGGGACGAACTTCTCGCGGAGTTGCTCAGCCAGCACGGGGTGCCGCCCGGCGACGATGTGCAGCACGTTGTCCTGGGTGATCGTGGGGCGCGTGTATCCGCGTTCGGCGGCCAGCGTCGCCATCGAGCCCAGCGCGTCGAGCGCGGCCAGCGCGTCTGCCGCCGCCTGGATGGCCGGAATGTGCTCCGCCAGCGCGGCGCGGACCTGCTCGAAGATTTCCGCCTCGAGCTGGCGCGCCCTCTCGCCGGCCGTGAGGACTTCGCTCTCGTAGCGCTTCAGCTCGTCGGTGATGTAGCGCTCGGCGTTCTTGAGCGTCTGCTTGCGGACGTAGTCGGGCGGGACCTTCTCCGCGTGGACGTTGGTCACCTCGATGTAGTAGCCGAAGACCTTGTTGTATCCGACCTTCAGGGTGTTGATGCCGGTGCGGCGGGTCTGTTCGGCCTGGTAGGTCGCCAGCCAGCTTTGCCCGTCGGCGCCGATGCGGCGCAGGCGGTCGAGTTCCTCGTGAAAGCCCGGGGCGATCACCCCGCCCTCGCGCAGGACGTTGGGGCAGTCGGGGTCGATGCTGCGCTCGATCAGCTCGGCCGGGCCGTCCAGGCCGGTCAGGCTCGGCGCGAGGCGCGCGAACAGGTCGGCGTCGAGGGCGCCCGTCTCGGCCGCCAGGGCGGGCAGCGCCCGGCAGGTCTGCCCCAGCGCCACCAGCTCGCGCGGGCGGACGCGGCGCATGGCGATGTTCGCGGCGATCCGGTCGATCTGCGACACGCCGCCCAGCAGTTCGCGGACGCGCCCGAGGCGCGCCCGGTCCGATGCAAGCTGCTCGACGGCGTCCTGGCGGGCGACGATGTCGCTGTACCGCGTCAGCGGGAACGTCAGCCAGCGCTCCAGCAGGCGGGCGCCCATCCCCGTGCGCGTCTGGTCCACGCACGACAGCAGGCTCCCCTCGCGCCGGTTGCCCCGCAGCGTGCGGTGAATCTCCAGGCAGCGGAGCGTGTTTCCGTCGATGGCCATGTGGTCCGACCGGTCGAACTTCCGCAGCGAGCGGATGTGCTCCAGCGCGGTCCGCTGCGTCTCGTGGAGGTATTCGAGGATCGCCCCCGCGGCCGAGAGGCTCTCGTCCCACCCGTCGAAGCCGAAACCCTGGAGGGTGGCCGCCCGGAAGTGCCTGCGGAGCGTCTCGCCGGCTGCGTGCGCGTCGAACGCCCACGGCGGACGCGCGACGGGAACCGCGCCGGTCGTCTGGCGGAGGCGGTCGCGCCAGGCCGGCGCGTCCCACGGGCCGCCCTCGGGGTAGATCACCTCGGCCGGGGCGATCCGCACCAGCTCGTCCAGCACGTGATCGCCCGACGCGAGCATCGCCCAGAACGCCCCGCTGGACAGCTCCACCCAGGCGATGCCCGCCGACTCGCGCCCGGCCGTGGGCGCGAACACGGCCGCGAGGTAGTTCCCCTCGCGCTGGTCCAGCAATTCCTCCTCGGTGAGCGTGCCGGGCGTGACCAGGCGGACGACGTCGCGCTTGACCAGGCCCTTGGCGAGTTTGGGGTCCTCCACCTGCTCGCAGATGGCGACGCGCTGGCCGGCACGGATCAGGCGGGCGAGATAGCCTTCCAGGGCGTGGTAGGGCAGGCCCGCCAGCGGGACGGCCGTCGGGCCCTTGCTCCGGCTGGTCAGCGCCAGCCCGAGAATGCGGGAGGCCGTTTTGGCGTCCTCGTAGAACATCTCGTAGAAGTCGCCCATGCGGAACAGCAGCAGGTAGTCCGGGTACTGCTCCTTGAACTGCCGGTACTGCCGCATGGCGGGCGTGTCGAGCTGTTCGGGGCTTTCGGGCGTCACGGGGCGGATGATAGCAGAATCGCCCGCGGGGGGGTATGGGTTCGTGGGAGAAGGAACTCTTGCGAATTGTCAATTGCGTGCGAACACCCTCAATCCCGATACACACCATCGGGATTGAGGGTGGCACCCACTGTTCGGGCATCATGGGGCGATCTAGACCAGCTTTCTCAGGATGGCGCGGACGGCGGCGAGGTCTTCTTCCGCGCAGGAGAAGCTGAACGCGGCCTGCCCGGACAGCCCGACCGTCACGCGCCCCGTCGGGCCCTGGAATCGCACACTCGCGCCGGCGACGGATTCGGCGTATTCGGCCAGGAAGTCCGTGCCGTGCTCGGTATCGAGGAACTTCGGGGCGTACGTCCCGGCCATGTAGGCGTTGTGGGCATACTCGCGGACGCGGATCGCGCGGAGCTGGAACCGCTGGGTGGTCTTGGCGAGCTTCTCGACGGCGGCGGGAATGTCCACCTCGATCGGCTCGACGACCGTCGGCAGCGCCAGGCAGCTCGAGAAGAACACCCCCGCCTGCTCGACGGACGAGGCGGCCCCGGCGTAGATTTCCAGGCGCTCCTGGGCGGGGCGGACGGCCAACGGGTAGACCGTCACGCGCTCGACGGGCGCGGCCGTCACTTCCTGCGTGTCGGCGTCGAGTTTCGGCACGGCCTGCTGGGTCTTGCGCACGATCGTGGCGAAAACGGCGCCGTCGGTCGCCGAGCAGTTCAGCACGCCGTATTCCTCGGTTTCGGGCAGTCCGAAGCCCTGGATGGCCTGGAGAAGCTCGCCCGGGGCCGGGCAGCCGCGAATCGTCCCGATGTTCAGCTTGTAGGTCGCCATGTTGCCTCCGCGTGGAAGGACGGATGATACGCCCTGGCGCGCCGCAATCAAGCGCCGGATCGCGAAACCCCCCGTTCGGACTTGCGAAACCGCGTACTTGGCTTGCTCGGGCGGGGTTTGAAATGTAGGCTATAGGTGGTGCGGGAAGCGGAGGGCTTTTCGCGCCGGGTCGTCCGGGCGGAAAAGCCCGGGCGGCTCCCACCTTTGCCCGATCCTGGAGAGGTTGCGATGCGCGATCGGCTGGTGCAATGTCCGTCCTGCGGCAGGATCCTGGCGGCCCCGCCGGGGTGCGCCAACTGCGTGGTCCGCTGCGGCGTCTGCCACACGCGGTTCCGCCTGCCCCGGCGCGTCGCGATGACCGACGAGGCGATCGCCTCCATGCTCCAGGAAGAGCACCTGCGCGACCTGTACGAGGACCTCCACGCGCCGCCCACGGGCGAGGCGAAACTCACCGGCGCCGAAGAGGTGATCTCGGGTCAGACGGCCGTCCTGCCCGCGCTGGCCGAGGGCCTGCGCCTCGTGCGGATGGACCGCAAGGGCGCGACGTTCCTGTTCCCCGCGTCGCGCCTGTTGGAGCCCGCCTTCCGCGCGGCCATGCCCCGACGCTGCCTGGGCTGCTCCAGCCGCATGCACCTGCGGGCCCACGTGGTGATCTTCGCCCCCGAGCTGATCGACAGCCGCAGCCTCGAAGCCGAACACTCCGCCGGGGCCCTGGTCCTCAGCGAGGAGGAAATCCGCGACCTGGGCAACGACGAACTGCTCAACCGCCTGCCGAAAGTGCCCAACGTGCCGCACCCCGGCGACCTGCCCATGCCCTACTTCCTCTGCGACATGTGCACCGGAACCGGCGAGATCGGCGGGCAGATCAACATCCACTCCGTCACCGGGCAGGGAACCTGCCGCCTCCAGATCCGCAACCTCCGCCGCGCGGAGGAATTCCTCATCCAGGCCGGCGGAGAGGGAACCCCCTGCCACGAATCCCTGCGCCGACGCATCGAGAAAACGGCGGAACACCCCTGGGACCTGATCCCCGACGTCGTCCGCCACCGCATCGAGCAATGGTTCCGCCCGCTGCCGGCGGAGCGGTTCCTCGCCTACGTGGCCGACCGCGACCACGCCCGCACGGAAGACGGCATGTTCGGCATCGTCGTGTCCAACGGGAGGATGATCTACCACGCCAACCGCCGGCATCACGAGGCCGGGCTGATCGACCCCGTCGAGGTCCAGGTCGCCCAGGGCTCGGGCAAGGAATCGCTGCGCCTCAAGGCCCCGCTGTGGGAGGTCAAGCACATGGCCGTCGACGGCGAGGGCAAGAGCCTGCTCCGCCGCGCCCTGACTTTGGCGCGCTTCCAGGTGACCTGGCACTAAGTTGCCTGCAAAAAGAATTTTTGCAGGCAACTTAGAGCAGGCGAGCAGGAGAACAGGGAAACAGGGGAAGCGGGGAAATCCTGAATTTTCGCCCTGTCGTTTCCAAACCGCGCGACAGCTCGCCTGCGGTCTCCTGGCCCGAAGCGAGCGGAGCGAGTCGAAGGGCGGTTCTACTGCTCCACTGTTCAAGCAGTTTATGACAGCGTGACTTACGCCTGCGGCGGGGCGAATGGCGGCGGCGCGCCGGGGCCGGCCGGGCCGCCCTGGGAACCGCCCTTTTTCTTGCGTCGCCGGCGTTTCCTGCGTTTTCCGCCCTCACCGAAGCCCTGCGGCGCCCCCTGCCCGGGCGGCGGCGCGGGACGGTTCGGCGCAGCCTGCGGCGCCCCGCCCGCGGGCGGCGGCTGCGACGGCGCGCCCTGCGGCGCCTGCCCGCCGGGCTTCTTCTTCCGCCGGCGACGGCGGCGCTTCCCGCGCTCGCCCTCGCCGCCCGCCTGCGCCGGCGCGGCATCCGGCCGCGGCTCGGGCGCGCCGACGGTCGCGGGCTGCTCGGCGGCCGCCGTCTCGGGCGACTCGATCTGGTCTCGCAAAAACTGCCGCGGGCCTCGCTCCTCGCGCGGCGCGGGACGCTGCGGCGCCGGCGCGGGCGCCTGCGGTTCGACGTTCCGCTCCACGATCTCCTCGTTGGGCACGCTGACCATCGTGCCGTCGTTCAGCGCCAGGCGCACCAGTTGCGTGAGAATCTGCCCGTCGATCACGCGTCCCACCACGCCGGCGGCCGTGCGCACCCAGACGTTCCGCCGCGGCAGGCGCTTGCGCAGGTCCTCGTACGTCTCGTCCTCGTAGCGCAGGCAGCACATCAGCCGCCCGCACCGACCGGAAATCTTCGACGGGTCGAGCGTCGCCTTCTGCGTCTTGGCCATCCGCATCGAGATCGGGCGCAGGTCCTTGAGGTATTGCTGGCAGCAGCAGCGCTGCCCGCAGCGCTCGTAGTCGCCCACGAGGCGGGCCTCGTCGCGGGCGCCTACCTGGCGCATCTCGATCCGCGTGCGGTACTGCGAGGCGAGCAGGCGCACCAGCTCGCGGAAGTCCACGCGCGACTCCGACGTGAAATAGAACACCAGGCGCTCGCCGCCCAGCAGGTGCTCGACGGCCACCACCTTCATGTCCAGCTTCAGCTCGCGCATCTTCTCCCGGCAATACGCGCCCGCCTCGCGCGCGGAAGTCTCCAGGTGGCGGAAGTCGATCACGTCCTGCGGGTTGGCCACGCGGAGGATCTTCCCGTCGCGCCGGAACGGATAGTCCGGGCCGTTGTCGCGGACGAACCGGTCCAGGCGCTCCGGGCTGATGCACCGGTCGCAGGCTTCGGCGCAGACGGACTCGGCCACCTCGCCCAGCTCCACGCCGCGGTCGGTGCGGATGACGACCTTCGTGCCCGGCCGGGGCGGATGCTCCAGGTTGTGGCGGAACTCGCCGACGTTGAGCATCAGTCCGTAGCGGACGACGGCCGTCGGACCCCGCCCGCGCGATTCGCCCTCGCCGGCGGCCTGCTCTGTCTCGACCGGCTCGGCCGGCGGCGCAACCTGCGGCGCGTCCGACGGGGCCGCCATCGGCGCGTCGGGGGATTGATCGGGCGGGAAGATCGGCGCGGACGAATCCGGCAGGGCGTCCTGCGCGTCGCCCATCTCGGGCGTCGGCGCATGCTCTTCGGGCATGGTGCGGCTCCAGGTTTCAGCGGCCGCGGCGGCCCGCGGAGGGATGCATCGGTTCCAGTCTCCCGGCCCGTCACCGGGGTCCAAACGCCCCGAAAGGCGTCGGCCGGGAGGAAAGCCCCGCCGGCCCGTGCCGCCTCACCCGCGTTCCCACGGCAGCGACGGCACGAAACGATTATAACCCCCCACGGCTTCGCGTGCGACCGTTTTTTGCGGCGGCTCTACCCCCAACCCCAGAAGGGGGGAAAACCTCTCGAACGGCTTGCGGTTCGGCGTCCTCCGTTTTGTGCCCGCGCCGGCGCCATTTCGGAAAAGGTCGAAGCCCATGTAGGGTGGGCAGCTTTGCTGCCCACGGAACCATGCCCCCCGGCTCGCCACAATCGCCGAGGCGACAATTGACGACGATGCCTTCAACCGATACGCTCCTGATGCCTGCGTAGGGTGGGTAGCTCTGCTGCCCACGGAATCGCACCCTTTCGTTGCGGAACGGGGCCATGCCGAACTATCGTCGACGGCGAATTGAGGGTGGGCAATATTTCCTCACGCTGGCTACGCATCAGCGACGGCGGATTCTGTGCAATTCCTTGGCGCGATCCCTTCTTCGAAAGGCCATTGCCGCCGAACAGGCCCGCCGGCCGTTCCGGCTGGACGCCGTGGTCCTCCTGCCCGATCATGTGCACATGCTATTGACGTTGCCGTACGGCGATGTCGATTATTCCACGCGAGTCGCTCAAATCAAAAAACGGTTCACCCACGAGTGGTTGCTGGCTGGCGGAAGCGAAGGATACCCCACAGCCAGCCGGCAACGGCAACGAATTCGCGGAGTATGGGAAAAACGATTCTGGGAACATACCATTGCCGACCGGCGCGATTTCGTGCGACATCTGGATTACATCCACGTCAATCCGGTCAAGCACGGCTTGGTCCAATGGCCGAAGGATTGGCCGTGGTCAACATTCCGCCAGTATGTCAGGAAGGGAACCTACGAACCGGACTGGTGCGGCAATGTCGACGAGCCGTGGACGATCTATATCGAGCCCTGATAAAAAGCGTTATGCCGTGAGCCAAGGGAGGGTGGGCAGCTTTGCTGCCCACCAGATTCGGTCGAATGCTATTTCCCGTGGGCAGCAGAGCTGCCCACCCTACGTTTTCTCGTCCACCAGTTCGCGCCATCGGAACACTCGGGGCGAAACACCCAGGAAGGATCGCCCCTCCGTTCGGACATCGTGAATGAGCACCCTTCCCGCTCCGGGGTCAGCTTCAATCCATCTGCCGTCGCCCAGATATACCACGGAGTGCGTGTTCGCGTTGATAATTGCGACGTCTCCGGGTTCCAACCTCTCGTCAGAATGGGCGGGATCCTGGCGCGCCAACGGGATCAATCTGCCTTCCGTCCCTTCGCCCATCGCCTTCGCCCCGGCATCGTTCCACCACTGATCAAGCCAAAGGCGCGTGAGGGTTCCGTTGAATGTCACCAGGCCCTCGGCCAACAAAGCGTCGCGATACGCTCGCCTGGGTAAGCCGGAGCAGTCGATCCCCAGACGTCCTTCGCCGCCCCAGACATAGCGGACACCCTCGTACGACCGGAGATAGTCCGCGTAGCGGGCGCGAATCGCCTGCCGGTCCCAGCGACGCCCTGGAAGAACGAACACGAGGACCATCGCGACGAGAATCAACACGAAACCAAGCCGCAGGAACCTGCGCCGCCAGGCAAGTTCGATCAGCGTAATCAGCAGGCCGAACCATCCGACGATCATGGCTGCTTTGCTCAGCGTGTTATGGATCGGACACAGCATTCCCCCTACAGCGAGGACGGCGAATAGGAACGCGAATACGCCCAATGCTGCCGGACTTCGCTTTCTCATAGGCAACACCCTCGCGTATTTCACTTCCAAAACGACACCCAATGTAGGGTGGGCAGCTTAGCTGCCCACCAGATTCGGTCGAATGCTATTTCCCGTGGGCAGCAGAGCTGCCCACCCTACACTTCAATCCTCTTCCTTCTTCTCCCGTTCGAGGCGGTCGGCCTGGCGCTCGAGCATCCGCGCGAACGTCTCGGGCGGCCAGCTTGCGCCGTCGAAGAGGCCCCGCTCGATCTGCCGCCAGTCCTCCACGACGTGCAGGCGGCCTCGCCCTCGCAGGTCGCGAATCTCCCGCGCCAGCTTGCGAAGGTCCTTGGGCTTGGGCTTGTAGTGCGGAATGAGGTAGGCGGTCAGGCCGTTGTCCACGTAGGCCTGGGCGTCGGAAATCTTGTCGCCGATGCCGATCGCGACGTTCGGGTAGACCGCCCGGAGATCCTTGAGCCTGGCCGTCTTGAACGCCCCGCTGTCCAGCGCGTGCTTCAGTTCGCCGGTCAGCAGCGGACCGACGGGGTATCCGTTCGCCCGCAGCCAGTGCTTGCTCTTGCGGGTCAGCAGGTCGGGGCGCTGCGTCAGGTAGATCACGCCGTACCGCCCGCTGAGTCGCGTGGCGACGCGGACGGAATCGGCCATCGGCCGGGCCCCGCCCGCGAGCACCTTCAGGAACCCGGCGTCCACGAGCGTGTGATCCAGGTCGATGACGACGAACCGCTGGGCGCGTTCGTGGGCGGCCACCAGCAGCATCGCCTCCACGCCGGGGCACTGGGCGTAGTCGTCGTCGCGCGGCGGGGCGAGGATCCGCGCGGTGAACTCATAGTTCCCCTCGCGCGGGGGCGTCCAGGCGATCGTCGCCATGCCGTCGGCATTCGTCCGGGCGCGACCGACCATTCGCCCGTCGCGGAAGAAGCCCACCTCCGCGCCGGCAAGGTCGCGCAGGTTTTTGGCGGACCGCAGCGACGCGGTCAGGCCGATGGCCCGGCCGGGGTAGGCCAGCGTGTCGTAGGCGTAGAACAGCACGCCCTGCTCGGCGTCGAGGAACGTCCCGCCGGCGTACTGCCCGGCCAGGTCGCGCCACGATCCGCCGCCGCCCGATCCGCCGTCACCCCCCCCGCCCAGGTTCACGTTGACCGTCTCGGGCGCGCGGAAGCACCCGCCCGCGCAGAGACCCGCCAGCAGAACCGCCGCAATGCACCGTCTCATCCCGTACCTCCCTGTCACGTCTGACCAATCCGGAAAAAGAGAGCGGGATTATGGGATTTCAGAGATTCCACCAAGGGATCTGTTCCGAAAACATCCGTGGAATCGGGGGAATCCGTGAAATCCCGCTCTGGTTTTCGTTCCGCGCAAACGCGGCGCGATCTGTCTAATCCGGCAGTTGCGACGGGGCCGAGGGGCGGTCCCGGCCGTCCTTGTCGCCGCCCGAGCCGATGTTGACGTTGATCTCCCGTGGCGACTGGAAGCACCCGCCCACCGCCATCGCCGCCAGGACCAGAAGAATCCAGATTCGTTTCATGGCGTCCGCGCCTCCTCGGAAGGCATTGTACCGCCCCGCGCGGCGGATTTCGACCCGCCATTGGGGGGCATGCCTTCCCCGCGGGCGCGGAGTAGGTCGTCGTGGTAGCGTTTCATGATCCAGTCCGCCGCCGCCGGCCAAAGGGTGTTCAGCACCACCAGGCATTTTCCCCCTGCCGTGAAGACCATCTCCGGCACGTCGCGCCCGACGGCGCGGACAATCGCGCGGGCGATTTTCTCCGGCGCCGTCATGCGTTCGCGGCGGACGTAGCGCGACTGGGTGGATCGTCCGCCCCGGCTGTGCTCGAAGAACTCCGTGTCCGTCAGGGCGGGGCACACCGACGTGACGCGCACGCCGTAGGGCTTCATCTCCACCCGCAACGACTCGGTCAGCCCGCAGACGGCGAACTTGGTGGCGCAGTACGCCCCGTGGAACGGTGTGGCGCGCTTGCCGATGACCGACGAGACGTTGAAGATGTGCCCGCCCCGCCGGGCCATGAAGATCGGCGCGACGGCCTTGCAGCCGTAAAAGACGCCGTAAAAGTTCACGTCGAACACCTCGCGCATCCGCCGGTCGGAAATCTCGTGGACGCGCCCGAACTCGCCGCGCCCGGCGTTGTTGACCATCGCGTCGATGCGCCCGAAGCGTTCCATCGCGCGGGCGACGAGGGCGTCGACCTGGTCTTCCCTCGACACGTCGGTCGGCACGGGCAGCGCCTGGGCGCCCAGCGCCCGGCAGCGGTCGGCCAGCTCGTCCAGGCGCGCCGCGCGCCGGGCGGCGGGCACGACGGACCAGCCGCGACGCGCGAACGCCAGGACCGTCTGCCAGCCGATGCCGCTGGATGCGCCCGTGACGATGGCGACCTTGGGAGTGTCCTGTGCGGGATTCATGGAGTTGACCTCATGCGGTTTGGAAGAAGGACCATGCCGTCAGGGCGGCCGCCGCGCCGGCAGCCAGCCAGAGCGCCGCCTTGATCCGCCGGACCGTCCGGTCGATGGCCTGGCGCGTGCCGCCCGTCGCGCCCAGCCAGAGCACGTGCTCGACCCGCCGGGCGATCGACCCGTGCCGCCAGTTGAACTGCTCCGGCGCGATGCCGTTGAGGCGGGCGATCTGCTGGAGGGCCCAGGCGAACGTCGCGGCGCCTTCGGGCGTGATGGCGGCGGCGCGGTCGCGCGGCGCGGCGCCGCTCATCGCCCACGCAGCCTGCACGTCGCACTGGCGCTCGAACCGCCGGCTGACCCACCCGAAGCCCAAACCCCACGCCCCCGCCAGCATCGCCACGGCCAGCAGGTCGGAAACCCACGGCCCGAGGCCCGTCGCGCCGGCGGCCAGCTCCGCCAGGGCCGCGCACCCGACCGCGGCGGAGAGCACCAGCAGCACCGAGTAGAAGATGTGGTGCGAGACGATGTGCCCCGCCTCGTGGGCGAAGACCGCCTCCACGCCGCGCTCGTCGAGGTGCTCCAGCAGCGCGTCGGTCAGCAGGACGTAGCGCACGGGCGCGGCCAGGCCCATGACGGCTGCGTTGACGATCTGCCCGCCCGACCGCCAGACGCGCAGGTCGCGCACGCGGAGGCCCAGGCGGACGCAGGTGTCCCGCAGGCGGGCGCGCAGCGGGCCGTCGGGCAGGCGCTCGGTGCGCCAGACGCGGACGATCAGCAGCGGCGCCAGGAGGAACACCGCGCCGGCGACGGCGAAGCTGCCCGCGGCATGGACGATCTGCCCCGCCGGCGCGGGCAGCGCGCGGTCGAGGGCCGGGGCAGCCAGCGCCAGCAGGTCCACCCCCAGCACGATCAGCGCCACCGGCACGGCGATGAACAGCACGTGGTGCCGCGTGTTGTAGTCGAGGTATTCCGCGGGCGACCAGCAGGGCGCGTCGTCGCGCCCGGCCCAGATGCGCCGGCGGATCGCGCGGTAGTACGGGTAGTCCAGCAGCCAGACGAGCTCCACCGCCGCCAGGAACGGCGCGACGGCCAGCAGCTTGGGCGCCAGCGGCACGCCGGACAGATGGAGGTCTTCGACCAGCCAGCGCCCGTAGCCTGCCAGCAGCACGCCCGCCAGACCCGCCGCCAGCCAGACGCCCGTCGCCACGGCCAGCAGGTGGTGGCGGCGCAGCGCGCGGGGCGGTAGGTCCGCCTGCCCCGCCAGGCGGCGCAGCGAGAGTCGCGTATTCAGCCAGGCCATCGCGCCCGCGACGAGCAGGTATCCGCCGACGGCGGACAGGAACATCGCCGGCGGCGTCCGCAGCGCCGCCGCGGCGCCCTGCGGGTCGGAAGCCAACAGGTCCACCAGCCCAAAGCTGACCACAAACGCCACCAAGACAACGAGTTGCATATCCGCTCCGCGCCGGACCCATCCGGCTTGCTTATGGATATCGTACCGCAACGTCCCTGCCGTCACAACGGCGGCCCGGTCGGCGCTCGCGGTCTGGCAGAAGTTTCTCGACCCGACGAAACATCGCTTCCCCGGCTGCGTTACACTATAATCACAGTTCCTGACGGCATTCCGCGGGGCCGGGGTGGCCTTGCGGCCGTCGGCGATGGAATCGCACCCGCCGGGCCAAGTGCGATCCTCCTGCGTATCGGGCCCCTTGTGGGAGTTCGACGATGAAAACGTTGCGTTGGTGGATGGCAGGTCTGACGGCGTTGGTCCTGGTGATTTCGCCGATGGCGCTGCGGGCCGAGGGCGACAACGGGAAGGAAGGCAAGAAGAGGGACGCCAAGGCCGCCCAGAAGAAAGACGGGGGGGACAAGGGCGAGAAGAAGGGCCTGCGAGGCCAGTACGCCCAAATGGTCAGGGAACTCGGTCTGGACGAGGCCCAGCAGGCGAAACTCGCCGAGTTCGCCAAGGCCAAGGAACAGGCCATGAACGCCTTCCAGCAGGAAAACGGCGAGAAGATGAAGGAACTCCGGGAGGTCATGAAGGGCGAGGACAAGGCCAAGGCCGAGCAGGCCGAGAAAGACCTCAAGGCCCTGATGGCCAAACGCGGCGAGATTGAGAAGAAACACCAAGACGCGATCCTGGGCATCCTCACGCCGGAGCAGGCCAAGAAGTGGCAGGGATTCCAGCTCTTCCAGCTGGTGATGCGCCGCTATAAGCGCCTGGACCTCTCCGAGGAGCAGAACGCCAAGGTGCGCGAGCTGTGCGGCGCCGTCGGCGCCGATTTCGCCGCCCAGGCGGACAAGAAGGCCAAGGGCGAGATGCTCGGGAAGCTCAACAAGGACATCGCCGAGAAGGTGCTGAACGACGAGCAGCGCGCCAAGATGACCGCCCACGACGAGAAGGGGCGCGAAGGCGGAAAGAAGCCTGAAGGCGAAAGAAAGAAGAAGGACAAGCCGGCCGAAGAAAAGGCCGACTGACGCTTCACCAACGCCGGACGCAAAACACAAGGCCCGCGGTGACGAACTCCGCGGGCCTTGTTCTGCGCTCGCGTTGTAAGCGATTCATCATGGGAGGGTGGCACGGGCTGCTTGCAGCCCGTGTTCCCGCGTCTGGGGGCAATCCCAACACGGCTTGCGAGCAAGCCGTGCCACCCAATGGCGTCACTGAGAACGCGAAAAGTCTCAGCCGATCGGGCTCGCGCCGGCTGCGGCGTGCGTGGCGAAGACCGGGCAGCGCCGCCCGAAACGTTTCACGAAGCCTTCGCGGACGGCTTCGCCCGTCGCATCCGCCCGCGCCGCCTCCACCAGCACGATGGCGCACCCGCCGAACCCGCCGCCGGTCATCCGCGCCCCGAACACCCCGCGCTGCCCCAGCGCCAGCTCGACGATCGCGTCCAGCTCCTCGCAACTGACCTCGTAGTCGTCCCGCAGCGACTCGTGCGAGCCGACCATCAACTCGCCGAACCGCGCGTAGTCGTGCGCCTCCAGCGCCGCGACGGCCTGGACCGTTCGCTCGATCTCCCCGACGACGTGCCGCGCCCGCATGACTTCCTTGGCGTCGAGTTTCCCGGCCGCCCCTGCCGCAGCCACCGCCGACCCATCGACCTCGCGCAGGCTCACGGCGCCCAGCTTGGCCGCCGCGCTGTGGCACTGCGCGCGCCGCGCGGCGTATCCGCCGTCCGTCAGGTCGTGCTTGACCTGCGTGTCGGCCACCAGCAGCACCACGTCCGGATCGTCGAACGGGACCTGGCGCACCGCCCCGTCGCGGCAGTCCAGCAGCAGGGCGTGCCCGGCCTGTCCCATCACGCTGATCGCCTGGTCCATGATGCCGCAGGGCGTGCCCGCGTAGTCGTGCTCGGCCTTCTGGCAGAGCTTGGCCAGCTCGTACGGCGGCACCGCGCCGGACAACCCCGCGCTGCCCAGCAGCGCCAGCGCCGTGGCCACCTCCAGCGAGGCCGAACTGCTCAGCCCGCCGCCGATGGGCACGTCGCTGTCGAACAGCACGTCGCAGGCGGCGAGTTTCAGGCCCCGCGCCGCCAGCCCGGCCGCCACGCCCCGGCAGTAGTTGGCCCACTTCGGCTCGCCCTTGGCGATTGCCCCGTCCAGGTCGATCACGGCGTCCAGGCCAGGCTGCTGGACCGACGCCAGCCGCACCCGCCGCCCCGCGCCCGGCGCGTACACCGCGGCCGTCCGCTTCTCGATGGCGATCGGCAGCACGAATCCGTCGTTGTAATCGGTGTGCTCGCCGATGAGGTTCACGCGCCCCGGCGCGCGGACCGCCCCTGCCGGCGCTCGCCCGTACAGCTCCGCAAAACGCTTCCGCAATGGCTCTAGGGTCTCATTCATGGCCGGAACCTATACGCTCGCGCCGCCAACCTGTCAAGGAACAGGGGCTGGCAATGCGAAAACATAAATACGGAATCAAGCTGCGCTGGTTAAAGAGGAAGGCAACTGGTCAAGTAGCCCGCCATTTACAATGAACCGACGCACGGGAGTGAGTAAACCTCGCAAATGAGAGTAGGGCACTTGTTGCTCAAATTGTAAACGCCCCTCTACGATCCCGGGATGTATCCCCAGTTTTTCGGAAAATTCTTCGATGCGTTGCCGGCTAAAATACGGCGCAGTCCCGGCGATAAAGCTCTTTAATTCCTTTTCCGGCACAAGCCACTTTCTTGCCAACTGATCCGCTTCTTTTTCGATGGTTGCCATATCCTCAGGATCACATCTGTCTGCGCCGACAAGCTGGTTATCAACAATGGCCTCGTTTTTTGAGTGGCGACATACAATATGAGCTAGTTCGTGCATCAAGGTGAACCAGAAATTGTCAATCCTATCGTGCCGGAGCGAAAGTCCAACAACAGGCGAATCGTCATCCAGCCACAAGGCGGCGCCGTCTATTTTCGTCTGCGAAAGATGCGGCACGAAAACCAGGCGCACTCCCAACTCGGAGAGAACGACCGGAAGCTTCGCCACCTGCCCCTCCAGGCGGGAAAGCCCAAGAATCCGCGGAATCTGCTCTCGAAGTGCTTTTTCGGAATACTTGCATGCCCGCATACGGGAAGCAAGGTGTTTCACGCGCGTTACCCAAGCCACCTGTGCGGGGATGGCAACATGTCCCATGGCGGAAGAACGGGCTGCATAGCGAAGGGGGGGTTTTTGCGCCAAGGATTCCACCGAATAGAATTTGCAGAGTTCGCGTTCCAGATTGCCAAGCTCTGTTTTGGGGTCCGCTGTAATCCAACCTCGCGAGAACATTTCTTTTACAGGAGCGAAAGAATAGATTACTGCCCTTCGCCCAACATCGCTTTTGTCCTGTCGGGCCAAAGACAAACGATAGGCAGATTCGAGGTTCAGCCAAAATTCCGCGCTTGTTCCGAACGCCTGGCTCAACTCGACCGCCGTATCAGGAGTGATTTGCTTCTTGGCGGTGATGATCTGATTGACCGTCTTGATGGGCCTGTCGAGGATTCGCGAAAGGTCTTCCTGGGTCCAGCCGCGAGCTTCAAGCTCTTCGCGGATGAACTCTCCGGGAGGAAACACCTCGGCTGGAGATGTGGCATTGTCTGTCATGTACTTTCTTCCTGACCTAGTGATAATCCTCGATGTCGATGAGTATCATCACGTTGCCGCCAGCGTCCCGTTGGATTTCAAGGATCAAACGGTACTGCTTGTCGAGGCGGATGGATCGTTGATGCGACCTGGAGCCTTTTAACTTTTCAAAATGCAGTGATTTGAGAGCATAGAGATCGCGTTCATCTCTCGCCGCCGCGATCTGTTGCACCCGTTTCCGGAATGCCTTGACAATCTCGTGGGAATATCCTGCGGAATAATCCTTTTCCGAATACAGACGTTGCAACTTTTTACTGGCGAAGATGTGCTTCACTTCCCAGTCTCCCCAATTGTAGGTTGTGAGAAAATAATTGTCAAGGGCTATTGACCCTATGGGTAAAAATGTTTATGCAACACTTGCCAGTCCAAAACGTATATCCTTCTATTGAAGTAGCTTACCGATGTAAGATTAAAACTTACACTCCCTTATGTCTCCAAATTTTACACCAGGTCGCATGCCTCGGGGGGCATCCAGTGTTCGGGCTGGCCCTTCCACTTGACGTTGCAGCCGATGGGATTGGTCACGGGCGTCGGCGGGGTTTGCCCGGCCAGCAGCGCCTCCAGGGCGTCGCAAAGCTCGTGGGTGGTCTGCTTGCCTTCCGCGCGGGGGCTGTCGTCCAGCCGGCCGGTGTATCGCAGGCGCCGGTCCGCGTCGAAGACGAAGAAATGCGGCGTGCGCAGCGCGCCGTAGGCCCGCGCGACGTCCTGCGAATCGTCCCGCAGGTAGGGGTAGCGCAGGCCCGCTTCCTTCGCGCGCTTCTTCATGTGCTCGAAACTGTCGGTGGGGTGTTTCTCCGTCTCGTTGGAGTTGATGCCCACCCAATCGACGCCCTTCGGGTGGAACCGGTCGTGCAGCGCGGCGATGCGCCGCTCCGAGCCGACCACGAACGGGCAGTGGTTGCAGGTGAAGAACACGACCAGCACCTTCGCGTGGGCGAAGTCGGCCAGCCGGTATGTCTTTCCGTCCACGCCGGGCAGTTGGAAGTCCGGCGCCTCGTCTCCGATTTGCAATGTGAAGGCCATCGCGTCGCTCCTTTCCGTTGGTTGCGCCTGCGGGTTCCCGCGGACGGCGCATTATAGCCCTCCGCCGCCCGCGGGCAAAAACCGCAATCCGGGTATTGAGTTGCTTTCCGGCCGGGGGGTAAGATGGTCGCCCCGCTTCCTTCGGGAAGGCGGCTGACATTCCTGAACCTCAGAGGAGATTCGTCATGACGAACGCGTCCACCGCGACCAAGCTTTCCGTCCCCCGAGGCTCCAGCGCCCGGGCCGTGACCTTCGGCGTCTGCGCCACCAGCGACCCCCGCATCGACGCCGCCTCGCGCGAGCGCTGCGTGAACATCGTGGAGATGGTCGCGTCGGTCGTCGCCGGCGGCGTGAAGATGCCCGACGGTTCGCCCGTCCGCGTGGTCTACTCCACCGTCCTGATCGACGGGGAGAAGCAGGCCGACCTCGTCGCCCGGCAGTTCAAGGACGCCGGCGTCGACGCGATCGTCCTCGCGCCGGACACCTGGGCCTTCCCCCAACTGACGCTCGTGAGCCTTCTGAGCCACTTCCCCGCCGACCTGCCGGTCAACATCACCTGCGGAAACAGCGGGCCCAAGCCCGGCGTGGTTTACGCCCACGCGGTCAACGGCGCGCTGGCGCAGATGGGCCGCCTGGCCGCGTTGAACGTCGGCACCTGGCCCGACACCGGCGCCAAGCCCAAGATGACCGACGCGACGGCAGAGGCCCTGATCGACTGGTGCTACGCCGCACTGACCTTCGCCGGCTTGAAAGGCCGGCGCGTCGTCGTCTTCGGGCACGACTCGATGGGCATGGAGACCGCCCTCAGTCACATCATCCCCACCCGGCGGATCTTCGGCCTGGAGATCACCCGCCTGGACATGAAGCTCCTGCGCGACATGATCGAGAAGGGCGCGTACGACAAGAAGGAGCTCGCCGCCTTGCGGGCGTGGATCGACAAGCTCGTCGGTAAGCGCCTGGAGCTCAAGGGCGAGGACGACGCGAAGCGCTTCGAGCAGTCGCTGGCGATGTACCTGATCGTCCGCGACCTGATGGAAGATCTCAATGCCGTCGGCGGCGGGTTCATGAGCCAGCTCGAATGGGGCAGCGACCCGCGCGGCCTGCCGCTGCCGGTGGCAGACGCCATGGAGAGCCTCTTCAACTCCACCTTCGACCACCGCGGCGAGAAGCCCGCCCTGCCCTACGCCACCGAGGCCGACATGCAGGGCCTGCTGACGATGCTGTTCATGACCTGGCTGTCGGGCGGAAACCCGCCGCTGTTCATGGACTTCCGCAAGGTCTGGGAATCCTGGGAGATCGAGGCGCTGGCGAAAAAACTCAAGATTTCCATCACCGGAAAGGAGCTCTGGGCGAAGCGCGGATTCGTCGACGGCGACAACAGCGGCTCGGCCAGCTTCAACTGGGCGGGCAAGCCCGGCGCAAAGCCCGAGGCGCTGATGAAGTCCGTCTCCATGCCGCTGGCCGACCCGGGCTACTTCCCCGGCGGCGGGAACAGCGTGACGTTCATGACCCCCGGCGGAATCGAGGGGATCGCCGCGCGGATGGCCTTCTGCCACGACACCGGGCGGTTTGGGATGGTCTGGGACGAGGCCTGCACCACCGAGATGCCCGCCGCGCTCGCCCAGGCGGTGGCCAACACCTCCACGCCCACCTGGCCCCACACGTTCGTCGTGCCCAGGTACGCCACGATGGCCGAGTACAAGCAGTACGCCCCGGCCAACCACTTCCACATGACGTGGAACCTCAAACCGGCGCGCCTGGAGCACTGGATGGACATGACCGACGTGCTGAGCATCTGCCCGTGGGTGGAGCGTCCGACCTGGATCGCCGGCGTGGATCGCCCCCGCCCGCTGGTCCACCTGCTCCGCGGAAAATGATCCGTCGCTGCTTGTAGTGACGCCGTCAGGCGTTTTCCCATGCCCTTACGGGCACACTACCAGCGCGGTGGGGTGGCACGCTTTGCTTGCAAAGCGTGTTGCTGAATTGACGAAGAACACGGCTTGCGAGCAAGCCGTGCCACCCCCACCTGTAGCCTGTAGCCTGAGGCCTGGCGTATAGCTCACCCTTCGCGGACACGCACGTCGCGGAGGCAGCCGATCACCCCGGCCCGACGGGCGAACTGGAAGAATTCTTCCATGCCGTCCTCGCAGGCGTCGGAGAAATCGTAGTCCATCTGCTCGCACAGGCAGCGCGTAGCCAGGTCGGCAGGCCAGCCCAGCCTGCGCCCGGTTTGCCTGGCGATGGTCTCCAGCCGCCGCAGGCCCCGGTCGCGGGCGCGCGTCAGCAGGTCGCAGAGCCGCCGGGTGTCTCTGTCTGCCCGGGCCGCCCACACGCCGTGGACGAACGGCAGGCCCGTCGCCTCGAACCAGAGCTCGCAGGGGTCCATCTGCACGTAAAAGCCCAGCGGCGGGTCCGTCACCGCGCGGTCGCCCGCCAGCAGGACGGCTTCCGCCGACTCGGGCGGGCTTGTCCGCCCCGCGTCGAACGGGACTCCCGCCAGTCGCCGGCCGAACAACTCGCGCCACAGCACGCGCGCCAGTGCCGGCTCGCTGTGCAACTCGTCGTCGGCCCAGAGGATGCGCACCTGGTGCGCGGGAATCCGCAGGTACACCCGCGCCGTCAGGGACGGTCCGCAGCTGGCCAGGCATCCTGCCGGGAGAACCACCAGCGGTTCGCCGGGCCGATGGAGGTCGATCGGCGGCACGAGCGCCGCGTCGGCGTGCCCGGCCCGCAGCAGGGCCGCCAGCGCCACTGGCGGGGCGAACTCCACCCGCACGTCCTCGCGCCCAGCCAGGCCTTCGATCAGCGGCCTGCACGCCAGGTACGAAGGCAATGCGACGCGAAACGCCACACGCGAAGATGGCTCATCCTTGCTCACGACGTGCCTGCGATGGTTGGAATTGCGTCGGCTCCTGCGCGGGCAAACTTTCCACCCGCACACCATTGTAGCGCCCCCGGAAACAATCGCGGAAAATGCAGGAAAACAATCGGAAGGGGTCGCCCCGGTTACAACTTCCCCCTTTGTGTTCTTTGTGTCCTTTGTGGTAAGTCGTGTCTTATTCGTTGGAAAGAGCGACAAGCTTTTCCAGCGCCCCGCGTGCGGCGCCGGAATCGATCGCTTTTGCCGCCAGCGGAAGGGCGTCGGAGAGGCTCTTGGCGCGGTCCGCGACAACCAGCCCCGCCGCGGCGTTCAGCACCACGATGTCGCGCGCGGGCCCGGCCTGGCCGGCCAGCACCGCGCGGATCGCCTCCGCCGACGCCTGCGGGCTGTCCACCGCCAGATCGTCCAGCGATGCGCGCTTCAGGCCGAAGTCCTCCGGCTGGACGGTGAACGTTCGCGCCGCGCCGTCGCGCCACTCGGAGATTTTCGTCGGCGAGGTGGTGGAGATTTCATCGAGACCGTCGTGGGCGTGCAGCACCCAGGCCCGCGCGGCGCCCAAGGCGCCGAGGACGGCCGCGATCGTCTCCGTGAGCTTCTCGTCGAAGACGCCCATGACCTGTCGCTTCGCCCCGGCGGGGTTGGTCAGCGGGCCCAGCACGTTGAAGACGGTCCGCACGCCCAGCTGTTTGCGGACGGGCGCGGCGTATTTCATCGCGGGGTGGCAGCGGATGGCGAAGCAGAAGCATACGCCCGCCTCGCGCAGGCAGCGCGCCACGCGGTCGGGCGGGGCGTCCAGGTTGACCCCCAGCGCCGCCAGCACGTCGGCCGACCCGCTCGCCCGCGTGTTGGTGCGGTTGCCGTGCTTGGCGACGGGCACGCCCGCGCCGGCCAGCACCAGCGCCGCCGCCGTCGAGACGTTGAACGTGCTCAGGCCGGTCCCGCCCGTGCCGCAGGTGTCGAGCACGTCCAGCCCCGCGGTGTCGATGCGGACGACGTGCTCGCGCATGGCCATCGCGGCGCCGGCGATCTCGTCGACGGTTTCGCCCTTGGCGGCCAGCGCCACCAGCAGTCCGGCGATCTGCGCCTCGGTCCACTGGCCTTCCATGATCTGCGTGAACGCCCCGTGGGCCTGCGGGCGGGAGAGGTTCCCGCCGCCCACGACGGTCTTGAGGATCGCGCTGTACGTGAGTTCGGCCATGGTGTCTCCCTTTCCGCGAGGGGGTTTGCCCTTGCCGCCAGCGGCAAGGGGGATTATAAGGCGGACCCGTTGCGCTGGCCAAGGAACTCCCGACGGATTCCACTCGGCCGGCGAGGAGAGCCTTCGTCCATGCCGGATGCGTTTCGCCTGCTTCTGATCGCCGACATCCACTCCGCGACGCGCGACGCGCCGGAGGCGAACCGTCGCTGTCGCCTGGGGCGCGAGCTGCTCCGCCGCGCGCTGGACGACGCCCGACTGCGGGGCGGGTTCGACGCGGTGGCGCTGCTGGGCGACCTGCTGGACGACGGGACGCGCGACGACGCCGACGCGCTGCTGGCGGGTCTGCGCGCGGAGCTGGACGCGGCCGCTCCGGACGCGCCGCTGCTGGTCGCGCCAGGCAACCACGACGGCGACCCGGATCGCCTCCTGCGCGCCCTGGGCGCCCGCGCGGGCCTGCACGAGCTGGCGAGTCGGGACGGCGTGGCGTACCGCTTCGCGGTCTTCGCCGACCCGTACGTTGAGGCCAAGTACTGCACCCGCCCGGGCGAGACGATGGCCTGGACGCAGACCCTGCGCGACGGCGACGCGCCGCTCGTGGCCGTCCAGCACAACCCGCTCAGCCCGCTCATCGAGGCCGACTACCCCTACATGCATGCCAACCGCGACGAGATCGTGCTCGGCTACGAGCGGGCGGGCGTGAGCCTGTCGGTCAGCGGACACTACCACGCCGGGCAGGCGCTCAACCGCGTCGGCGGCGTGCAATATTTCACCGCGCCGGCATTGTGCGAGCCGCCCTTCCGCTACGCGATGCTTTCGCTGCGCGGGCGGGAGGTCTCGGCCGAGGTCCGCTCGCTGGCAGCGCCGTCCGAGGCGAACCTCTGGGACTGCCATGCCCACACCGAATTCGCCTACTGCGCCCAGGACGTGACGGCCGACGCCGTCATCGAGCGGGCGCGGACGTTCGGGCTGGGCGGCGTGTGCCTCGTCGAGCACGCCCCGCAGCTGTACTGTGCGCGGGAGAAATTCTGGGACGGCCGGCACGTCGTCGAACCGGCGCTCTGGCGCAAAGGCGCCGACGCGCGGATGCCCCGATTCCGCGAGGCGATCCTCCCGAAACGCGGCGAATTCGTCCACGTCGGGCTGGAGGTCGAGCTGGACGCCGACGGCGCGCTGACGATCCGCGACGAGGACCGCGACTGGCCCCATCCGCTGGTCGGCGCGATCCACTGGCTGCCGGAAGACCCGAGCGGAATGACCGAGGCCCAATTCGCCGAGTGCTTCCTGCGGACGACTGAAAAGCTGCTGGCCAACGGCGTCGACGTGCTGGCGCACCCGTTCCGCGTCTTCGCCTGGCAAAAGCGCCAAGCCCCGCCGGACCTGTACGTTCCCGTGGCCGAGATGCTCGCCGCCCACGGCGCCGCCGCGGAAATCAATTTCCACTGCAACCAGCCGGAGGAGGAATTCTTCGTCGCGTGCATGCAGCGCGGGGTGAAGATCAGCTTCGGCTCCGACGCCCACGAGCTGCGCGAAGCCGCCTCCTTCGGGCCGCACCTGGAGATGCTCCGCCGCATCGCCCCCAGCCGCGACGTCGCCGACCTGCTCTACCGCCCGTAAACGTCGTCTACTTTTCAAGCAGCTTGCGGCGACCCCTCTCTCACGGTCGGGGCTCTCTTACTCTCCACTATGCACTCGCCACTATGCACTCTCTTCCTTCCCCGCTTGCGGAACCGCCGGGCCCGGTCTACATTCAATACTCATGGAGACGGCGTCGCTCCAATTTCTAGGCGTGCGGAGTTTCGCGCTGTTGCTGGGCGTCGGGGCGATCGTCGCGCTGGTTTTGGTAGGCTGGGGCGTCTACCAGTTGTTTCTGCGGCGCGTGCGGTACGCCGTGGCATCGGTGGCGGCGGGGCTGTTGCCGGCGGCCTTGGGCGCGCTGCTGGCAGCAAAGTCTGCCGGCCCGGGCGCGTGGATGACGCTGCTGGGCGTGCAATTGGCGCTGGCGGTGGCCGTGTTCTACCGCGCGGTCTACGCCTATCTCGGCAAGGCCCGCCTGGCGGTGCTGATGGTCCTGCGCTGCCTGGCCGTCGGCACGCTGCTGCTGGCGCTGTTCAAGCCGGCCATCAGCTGCACGCCCGGCGCCGCCGACGCCCGCATCCGCCTGCCTGTCCTGGTCGACCGCAGCGCGTCGATGTCCGTGACCGACGACCCCAGCACCCCCTCGCGGTACCAGCAGGCCGTCCAGATGCTCCAGTCGCAGCAGTCGCGGATCGAGCGGAAGTTCAAGCCCGTCTACTACCACTTCGGCGAGTCGCTCCGGGCGGCGGGCTCGCTGGAGGAGCTGTCCGAGCTGGCGCCGCGCGGCGAGGGGAGCGACGGCACGAACCTCGCCCTGGCGCTGCGGGCGGCGGCGGACGATTTCAGCCGCGACCGCATTCCCGGCGTGCTGCTGATTACCGACGGGGCCCACAACGCCCCCGACCGCGTGGTGGACGCCGCCGTCGAGTCGGGCGTGCCGGTCTACGCCGCAGCCGTGGGCTCCAAGGGACGCGCCGCTGCCGGCAGGCCGAACATCCGGATCGTGGCGGCCGACGCGCCGCTGGAAGTCATCAAGAACAACACTACCTCGCTGACCGTGCAGGCGAAGGTGACGGGGATCGCCTCTCCCGCCCCGGCGCAGCTGCTGGAAGGCGCCTCGGATACGCCTGTCGAGACGGCGGCGTTCCGCAAGGCCGGCGGCTCGCTGTGGGAGGCGCAGCTCCGCTGGACGCCGCGCGACGCGCCGGGCGGAGGCGACGACGTCGTCCGCGTCCTCCGCATCTCCGTACCGGCTGACCGCGACGAAACCGTCACCGACGACAACCGCACCGAGCTGCACGTGCTGGTGGCCCAGCCGCGAATCCGCGTGCTGTACGTCGAAGGCTCGATGCGCCCCGAGTACAAGTTCCTGCGCCGCCTGCTCGATTCGGACCCGAACGTGCAGTTGCAGGCGCTGGTGCGCGTCTCGGGCAACCGGTTCTGGGCGCAGGGCTCGCTCGGCGGGCAGACGCTCGACCGCCTGCCGACCGAGGCCGAAGACTTCCGCCTGTTCGACGTGCTGATCCTGGGCGACCTGGACAGCACGTTCCTCGGCGACGCGCGCCTGGCGCGAATCCGCCAGTTCGTCAACGACGGCGGCGGGCTGCTCATGCTCGGCGGGCACAACAGCCTCGGGCCCGGCGGGTACGGGCAGACGGTCCTGGAGGAGGTTCTGCCCGTCGAGGTCGGCACGCGCAGCCAAGGGCAGGAGGCGACGCCTTTTGTCCCGCAACTGACGGCCGATGGCGAGTCCCACCCGATTTTCGAGGGAATTTCCGGCTATTTTTCGGGCCCTGGCGGGCGCAAACCCGACGGCGCGTTGACGGCTTTGCCGGAACTGCTCGGCTGCGTACAGGCGGTCCGCGCCAAGCCCCGGACGGCCCTGGCGGTGCATCCGACGCGCCAGAACGAGGCGGGCCCGCTGGCGGTGCTGGCGGCGCAACGGTTCGGCGCGGGGCGCGCGGTGGTTTTCACGGCCGACACCACCTGGCAGTGGTTCCTGCCCCTCCAGGGGCTCGGCGCCGACAGCCCGTATCACCGCTTTTGGGGACAGACGATCCGCTGGCTCGCCGGCGCCGAGACGAAGGCCCGCAAGGCGCCGTCGGCGGCCATCCTGCGCCTCGACCGCACCTGCATCGCCATCGGCGAGAGCGTGAAGATCCTGGCGTGCGTGCGGCAGGGGCAGTCGGCCGATGCCGCCGGCGCGAGTGTCTCGTGCCTGCTGACGCCGCGCGGGGGGCGCGGCGAGGCGCTCCCGATGTCGCCGGCGGGCACGGCAGGGCAGTTCGAGCTGACCTATCGCCCGCCGCGCGACGGCGTCTACACGGTCCGCCTGCTTGCCCGCGACGCGCAGGGCAAGGAGATCGGTTCCGACGAGATGACGCTGACCGTCGAAAAGCACTCGACGGAGATGGACAACACCGACCGCGACGACGGCCTGCTGACCCGCCTGGCCTCCCGCAGCCAGGGCGCCTGCGACGACCTGACCCGCCTGCCGGAGATGATCGACCGTCTCGTGGAGCGCTCCGCCGCCCTCGCGCCGGCCGCGCCGCAGTCTCGCCAGTACGCGCTGTACCACTTCCCCGTGCTGTTCGTTCTGTTCGTGGCCCTGCTGACGGTCGAATGGCTGCTCCGCCGGAATTGGCAGCTTCATTGATCCGCGCCCCGCGCAATCCGCTGCAAACGGTTTCCGTTGACCTGCGCAAAGTCCGCCCGGTAAGATATTCCCTTTCACGAGGATGGATTCATGCAGTCCGACACGGCCCAGGTTGCTTTTCCGCCGGGCGTTCGTTCGTTGCCCTTGCGGCTGCAAGGGCTGGCGGTGGCGACGGCGTGCGGGGCGCTGCTGGTTGCGGCGTGGTCGCTGTCGCCGCAAGCGGGTGGAACCGGCACGCACGTGCAGATGGGCCTGCCCGGCTGCTCGTTCCTGGCCAGGACCGGTTATCCCTGCCCCAGTTGCGGGTTGACGACGTCGGTTTCGGCCGCGGCGCACGGGCAGTGGGGCCTGTCGCTGTCGGCCCAGCCGTTCGGGCTGGTGCTGTTCGTCGCGGCCGTGGGTGGGGCGCTGCTGGGCGCGGCCCAGGCCGTGACCGCCCAACCATTGCTCCGCCGCCTGAAACTGTCCCGGCGGTGGGTCTGGGCGGCGGGCCTGGCGATGTTCGCCGGGTGGGGCGTGAAACTGGCGACGGGTCTTGCCGACGGCTCGCTCCCGCTTCGCTGACAGGCTGCGGACCGATGTGTTTTTCCTTGGCGGAACCATCATGAACAAGAGACTCCTGTTGTCGCTGTCGCTGCTGGCCTGCCTGGCCGGCGGATGCAAGCCCCTGGGATACCTGGCGTACCTGTTCGCCCCCGACCTCGGAAAGGTCACCGTGCCGGCCGAGTTCGACCGCCTCCAGGGAAAGAAGGTCGCCGTCGTCCTGTTCACCGATGAGGCCACCCAGGTCGATTACCCCTATGCCCGCTGGACCCTCTCGCAGCAGATCGAGGCCGCCCTCAAGGCGAACGTCCGCAAGATCGACGTCGTTCCCATCCAGCGGGTCATCCGCTACCAGGATGAGAACATCGAGTGGAACTCCGTCGATCGGACGCGCGTGGGCAAGGACCTTGGCGCCGACTACGTGCTGTATGTCGCCGTCGAGGAATACAGCACGCTCGAACCGGGCAGCATGAGCCTCTTCCGCGGGCGGATCAGCGCCCGCGCCAGCGTGTTCGACACCTCGCTGGCCGAACGCGCCGCCTGCGTCTGGCGAAGCAAACCGATCCGCGTCGTCTACCCGGAAAGCGCCCCCGCGCGCCTGGCCCAGGACGACCGGGAAATCCGCTACCGCGCGGAACAGTTGTTCGCACAGGAACTGGTCCGCAAGTTCTACACCCACAAGGTGCCCAAGGAGCAGGGATGAGCATTCGAAAGGCATTCCTGGCCGCGACGCTGACGGCTGCCGCGCTCTCCGCCGGCGGCTGCGCCGCTTTCGCCTGGTTCGTGGCCCAGTTCGCGCCGCCCCAGAAGGTCAAGGCCCAGTTCACGCCCCCCTCGGGAAAGAAGATCCTCGTCTTCGTGGACGACCCGTACTTCAAAGTGGATTACGAGCCGCTCAAGGCCGAACTGGCCAACCGCATCAACCAGCGCCTCGTCGCCAACAAGGTCGCCGCCGCCACGATCCCCTACGACCGTTTCGTCGACCTGCTCGCCGCCACGCCCGATTTCAACCGCCTGAGGGTCAGCGAGGTTGGAAGCCGCCTCGGCGCCGACCTGGTGCTCTATGTGCAGATCGACCAGTTCTCGTTGAGGGACGATCCTGCCAACCCCTTGTGGCATGGTCGGTTGCGCACCAGCGTCCGCCTGGTCCGTTCCGACGCGCCCCAGAGCGAGGACCTGCGCCTCTGGCCGCTGGATCGCAAGGAAGGCTACCCCGTCCCCGAGCAGACGGTCCCGGAATCCGCCAACACCTCGCCCACCTATGGCGCCGAGTTGGCTCGCCTGCTGGCCGACGGCATGGCCGACCGGATCGCCAAACTGTTCTACGAACATACCGTTCCTGTCGGGTCGGAAGAGCCGAGCGAGTGACTTCTCCCGCGGGAGATTCTGCAACCCATTCTATTGGGAACCCTTGCGCACAGGAATGGACCAGACTCCGCAGGGGTTCAGTTCGTGGATTGCCTGGTTTCGGCACAGGATTTCTACCTAGTTGCCCCTATCCGTTCTTGACAGAATGGCCTTATGCGATACAATCACTCCTGAGCCTAGAGGACTGTGAGCTGCGAGGATCGTGAGGGCGAGCCTCCAAGTCGCATCAAGCCTCTGACGTAACTCTGGATGGGAGCGAGGGTATGCGGAAATCGATTCTTTTGCGCGTGGCTGTTTTTGTCGTCATTTGCGCCGTCAGTATCCTGACCGCCTCACAGACGTTCGGCACGGGGGCGGATTCCGGCGCCACCCAACCGATTGCTTCCGCGCAAGGAGCGCATTCCGCGCCGGAATGGGCGGTTACGGGCATCGTCCTCGCCGGGACCGCGATCTTCCTGCTGCGTCCACGCCGCCGCGTCGTCGTGGCGCCTCCCCGCTGATCTTCCCTGCCGCAAACGGCTGGGCTGAGTCTTGAGATAAAAAGGGCCGGATCCTCGTTGTGGAGGATTCGGCCCCGGCTTTTTTCCGCGGGCATTCCACTCCACCACCCGCGAAATCCTCTCCACCGCCTCTGTCTCTCTGGCGAAGGGCTACTTGTTCTCGCCTCCACACCACTATAGCGCCCCCGGGAGAAAACCCGGGTCCGCCGGAGATTTTTCTTCGCGAGTTTCCGCGCCGCGCGGATTCGTTTCGAGGCGCGTCTGGACCGGCCGACGACGCCTTGCTATACTCGCCCCCCGGACCAACACCCTTCGAGCACGGATGCAGCCATGGACGGATTCGTTCACCTTCACGTTCACTCGCACTACTCGCTGCTGGACGGCGCCAACCGCATCAAGGACCTGGTCGCGCAGGCGGCGGAACTGAAGATGAACGCCCTGGCGCTGACCGACCACGGCAACCTGTTCGGCGCGGTGGATTTTTACACAGCCGCCCAGGCCGCGGGCGTCAAGCCCATCCTCGGCATGGAAGCCTACATCTCGCCGACGACGCGCTTCGACAAGTCCATGGGCAACATCCAGACGGCGGCGTATCACCTGCTGCTGCTGGCGATGAACGACACCGGCTGGAAGAACCTGCTGAAGCTCTCCAGCAAGGCGTACCTCGAGGGGTTTTACTACCGCCCGCGGATCGACCGCGAGCTGCTGGCGGAATTCGGCGAGGGGCTGATCTGCACCACCGCCTGCCTGGGCGGCGAGGTGCCGTCGGCCCTGCTGGCCGGGCAGACGGACTCCGCCCGGCGGATCGCGCGGGAATACCGGGAGATCTTCGGGCCCGAGCGGTTCTTTATCGAGGTCCAGAACCAGGGCATCGCCGACCAGGACCGCGTCAACCCGATGCTGGCGGCGCTGGCCGACGAGCTCGGCGTGGGCCTGGTGGGCTCCAATGACGTGCATTTCCTCCGGCGCGACGACAAGAAGGCTCACGAGGTTCTGACGGCTATCTCCACCGGCAAGACGCTCGCCGCGGGCGGGGCGCTGGAATACTCGCCCGAGCTGTACCTCAAGAGCCCCGGCGAGATGCGTCAGGCGCTCGCCCTCTGGCCGCGGGCGGCGGACAACACGCTCAAGATCGCCGAGATGTGCGACGTGAAGCTGGACTTCGACTCCAAGCACCTGCCGACGTTCCCCACCCCGGCCGGGCAGACCCCCGACGCCTGCCTGCGCGATCTGGCGGAGCGAGGCCTGCGGGAGCGGTTCGCGGGGCGCGACGTCCCGCCCGAATACGCCGAACGCCTCGAACGCGAGCTCCAGGTCATCGCCGAGAAAGGTTACAGCAGCTACTTCCTGATCATCCACGACTTCGTCGAGTTCGCCAAGCGGAACAGCATCCCCTCGGCGCCGCGCGGCAGCGGGGTGGCCACCCTGCTGGGCTACGCGCTGGGCATCGCCGACGTGGACCCGCTGCGGTACGGCCTGCTGTTCGAGCGGTTCACCGACCCGCAGCGAGAAGAGGCGCCCGACGTCGACATCGACATCTGCCAGGAGGGGCGCGGAAAGGTCATCCAGTACGTCCGCGAGAAGTACGGGCACGTCGCGCAGATCATCACCTACGGAACGCTCAAGGCCCGCGCAGTCATCCGCGACGTCGGGCGCGTCATGGACATCCCGCTGGCCGAGGTGGATGCCATCGCCAAGCTCGTGCCGGAGGGCCCGAAGGTCACGCTGACCCGCGCCCTGGAGACCGAACCCGACCTGCAAAAGCTCTACGAGAACGACGCGCGCGTGCGGGAGGTGCTGGATTACGGCCTGCGCCTCGAGGGCCTCGCGCGGCACAGCGGCGTGCACGCGGCGGGGGTGATCGTCTGCGACGAGCCGCTGGACAACTTCGTGCCGCTGCTCCGCCAGGCCGACAGCGACGACGCCATCACCCAGTGGGACGGGCCCACCTGCGACCACATCGGGCTGATGAAGATGGACTTCCTGGGCCTGCGGACGCTGACGATCCTCCAGCGCGCCCGCGAGATGGTCCGCGCGAGGACCGGCAAGGACATCGACCCCGAGAAGCTCCCCCTCGACGACCAGCGCGTCTACGAGCTGTTCCGCGAGGGGCGCACCGACGGCGTGTTCCAGTTCGAATCCGACGGCATGAAGGGCGTCCTGATGCAGATGCAGCCGACGCGCATCGAGGACCTGATCGCCGCCAACGCGATGTACCGCCCCGGGCCGATGGAGCTGATCCCCTCCTACTGTGCCCGCAAGAACGGCGCCGAGCCCGTCCCCAGCGTGCACGAGCTGGTGGACGACCTGCTGGCCGAGACGCACGGCATCATGGCCTACCAGGAACAGGTCATGCAGGTGCTCAACCGCCTGGGCAAGATCCCGCTGAACCGCGCGCTGACGCTCATCAAGGCGATCTCCAAGAAGAAGGAAAGCGTCATCGAGTCGGAACGCTCGAACTTCCTCGACGGCGCGCAGGCCAACGGCATCACCCGGGCCAAGGCCGAGGAACTGTTCGATCTGATCCGCCGGTTCGCCGGGTACGGCTTCAACAAGGCCCACTCGACGCGCTACGCGATCGTCGCGTACCAGACGGCGTACTTCAAGGCGCACCACCCGCGGGAGTTCCTCGCCGCCACGCTGACCTACGAATGCGTGGACACCGACAAGGTGGTGCAGTACATGTCCGAGGCGGAGCGCATGGGCGTGAAGATCGCCCCGCCCGACATCAACACGTGCACCGCGGAGTTCACGGTGGACGGCGAGCAGGTGCGGTTCGGGTTGGCCGCCGTCAAGGGCGTGGGGGGCAAGGCCGTCGAGGCGATCCTCTCCGCCCGCGGGCAGGGAGGGGCGTTCGCCGACCTGTTCGACTTCTGCCGGCGCGTCGAGCTCCGCGCGGTCAACCGCGCGACCATCGAGGCGCTCGTCAAGTGCGGCGCGTTCGACGCCCTCGGCGCCACCCGCTCGCAGATGATCGCCGCGCTGGACAGCGCCATGCAGATCGGCCAGGCGGCCGCCGCCGACCGGCGCAGCGGGCAGATGAGCCTGCTGGGCATGATGGGCGGCGGAGAGCCCGACGTCGCACAGTTCCCCGACGTCGAGCCTTGGTCGGAAGCCCAATTGCTTGCGGCGGAAAAGGAAACCCTCGGCTTCTACGTCACCAGCCACCCGCTCGTGAAATACGGGCGCGAGCTGACGAGCCTGTCGTCGCCCGCGCGGGCGGCGCTGGCGCGCCTCGACGAATTCCCCGCCGGCACGCCCGTCACCATCGGTTGCATGATCGCCCAGGTCCGCCCCACCTTCACCAAGAAGGACAACCGCAAGATGGCGATGCTCACGCTGGAGGACCTGACGGGCAAGGCCGACGCCGTCGCCTTCCCCGACACCTACGACCGCCTGCACGAGCTGCTGACGCCCGAGAGCATCGTCTTCGCGGTCGGCACGATCGACAAGCGCCGCGAGCGCCCGAACCTGCTCATCGACAACCTCATTCCCATCGACCGGGCCGTCCCCGAACTGACCGCGCAGGTGACGCTCCGCCTGGGCCCGCGACTTTCCGACGCGGCGCTCGTCGAGCAGCTCAAGGCCCTGCTGGCCCGCCACAAGGGCAACACGCCCGTGGCGCTGGAGGTGACAGCCAGTACGAGACCCGACGTCCGCGTCGAGGTCCGCGCCGGGCACGAGTGGTTCGTCAAACCGTCGCAGGCGCTCAACGGCGAGCTGGCGGCCCTGCTGGAAGAGCAGAACGTCGTCCTGCGCCCCAAGACCCCCAACGGAAACGGGAACGGCAACGGATGGCGAGGCCGGGGCGGACGACGCTTCGACGGAAAGGCGCCCCTGCCCGTCCGCACCCGCGCGGGAGAATCCGGCGAAGTTTCCGCCGCCGTCACGCGGTTCAATTAACGCCCCGTCCGTAATTTTTCGCAGGTTACGCGAATTCGCGCGGGTGGCGTTTCCGGAGTTCGTCGATCGCCCAACCGCGCCCGGTCTGCTCCAGGTACTCGCAATACTTCCGCAATCGTCCGCGCGCGTGCTCCGGGCCGCCCTCGGCGAGCACCGTCCGCATCGGGTCCAGGGTGTATCCGTCAAGCTGCGTCGCCATCATCTCGTCGTGCCAGTCGAGCAGGTGGGCGGCGGCCTGGGTGCAGATGTCCCTGCGCTCGGCCGCGAGGTTGTGCTGCTCGTGCGGGTCCCGCTCGATGTCGAACAGCATCTCCCGGTCGAACAGGTGATATCCGTCGTGGTACGTCCGCACGTACATCCAGGGCCCGAACCGCACGCCCCGCTGGCAGACGTGGCAGTTCTGGCTGAGGACCAGCGCGTCGCGCCCCGCGCTTCCACCCCGCAACGCCGGCGCGTAGCTTTGCCCGTCCCAGCTGGGCGCGGGGGTCTGCGCGAACAGCTCCGCAAGCGTCGGCGCCAGATCGAGGTTGTAGTGCAGGTCGGCGTCCGCGTGACCCGCCTTCGCCACGCCCGGCCAGCGGACGATCATCGGAATGCGGCAGGTGATCCGGTCGGCCGTCGCGTGCTCGCCATAGATGCCCAGCTCGCCCTGGTTCTCGCCGTGGTCCGCCGTGACGAGGATCACCAGTTCATCCAGCACGTCCTGGGTTTCCAGCGCCGCCAGCAGCTTGCCGATGTGATCGTCCAAGTAGCGGATGCCGCAATCGTACCCGTCGATCATCCGCCGCAAATCGCCCATGTCCTTCAGTTCGCCGGGCTGGCGCGGGTGGCGCGGGTTCGTGGCGTTGTTGTACATGGCGATCTCGCGGGCGCAGTGCGGGCCGACCATGTTGCGGTGTGTTTCCAGCACCTCCGCCGTCAACCAGTCCGGCAGGGGATCGTCGGCGAACGGGTTGCCGAACTCCGCCGGCGCGCGGTACGGCGTGTGCGGGTCCCAGTAGTTCACGTGCAGCAGCCAGTCGTCTTTCGCGGCGTTCCGCTCGATCCAGTCCAGCACGACCGGCGTGATGCGCTCGGCGGATTCCCCGCCGCCCTGGCCGGTATTGTGCACTTCGTTCATTCCGGACAGGAACCAGTACGCGCCGTGGCGCTCGGCGAACGGGCTGATCGAGCAGGTGTGCATCCCCTTGCGGCGGAAGATTGACCAGAGGCTCTCGCGGTCCAGGCGGTCGCGGAAACTCCGCTCCGAACCCTGGAGCCGCAGGTCGGCGGCGGTTCCGCCGTGGCCGACCACGCCCGTGTGGATGCCGAACCGCCCAGTCACCCACGCCGCCCGCGACGGCAAACATGGCGCGTCGGAACAGTAGTAGTTGTCGAACCGCACGCCCTCCGCCGCGATGCGATCGAGGTTCGGCGAGGTGTTGCGATGGTAGCCGTAGCAGCCCAGGTGGTCGGGGCGCAGCGTGTCCAAATCGAGGATCAAAACTCTCACGATCGGTCCTCCCGAACAGTCGTTCCGCGGGGCGCGCTTCCACCCCCGTCGGACAGTTTCCGAATCTCGTTTTCCAGCGCGGCGCGGACGGCCGGGGCGCTCGCGCGCCCGCGCGGGCCCACGTGCTCCGCCAGCGCCAGCACGCCGAGAGGGCGCCCTTCGCGAATCACCACGCCCGCCTGTCTCCGCACACTATGGGGATTGACCACCTCATCGGCGACAAAACCCGTCTCCCGCGCGCGGGCGATTTTCCCGGCTGCGCTGCGGACGGGCAGCGCACCCCGCACGCCTGGGCGAACGTACGTCCAGTACCCCGCCGTCGAATGTTCCCGCGGGCGAAACCACGCCGCTCCTAGCGCCGCCACGGCATCCAGCTCCCCGCGCCAGGCGCGCACGAATCCGACCCGCGCGATGACGCGCACCTCCGCCGTCTGGGGCTCGGCCCGGCGGACAATCACCATGCCCGTTTCCGACGGCACGTACCACTCTGCCGTCCGGCCGGTGGCTTCCACCAGGCGCTCCAGGGCGGCGTCCAGCTCGCCCGACAACTCGCCCCCCGTGTGCAGCGGGACGATTCTCGCGCGGGCGGTGTAGGCCCGGCTCGCCTCGTCGCGACCGAGAAGCCCCAGCGCCGTCAGGTCCCGGCAGAGGCGCAACAGCGAGGATTTCGGCCAGCGCGTCGCGCGGGCGATCTCCTCGAGCGTCCGCGCGCGCGCGTCGCCCAGCAGGCGGAGCACCGCGATCCCCCGCGTCAGCGCGGGGGCGCTGGAAGATGGGGCCGTTGATTTCATTAGTGAAATTGATTCCTTTTATGGAACCATGGTACCGCGCGAAGGCAGGCGAGGCAAGGGGGAATTCACGCCGGCCGGCTGCGCGCGCGGAACGCGCGGGGCGAAAGCCCCTCGCTGCGGGAAAACGCCCGCGAAAATCCGTACACGTCGGCAAACCCCAGGCGGCGCGCGATCTCCTTGCACCGCAATGCCGTCGTCGCCAGCAGGTTCCGCGCCGCGCGAATCCGCAGGCGGCGCTGGTGGGCGATCGGCGAGCAGCCGAACCGCGCCTTGAACGCCCGGCAGAAATGTTCCGGCGTCACGTGCGCCCGCCGTGCCAAGTCCGCCACGCGCAGCGGATCGGCGAAGTGCGCTTCGAGGTATTCCCTCACCTCTTCGAGCGGACCGGCCGGCGGTCCGCCCGGCGGCGAGTCCTCCACCAGGGCCGAAAGCATTTGCCAGACCGTCCCCCAGGCGCGGAACCATCGCAGAGGCCCGCCCGCCTCGATGTGGTCCATCAGCCGCTCGTACTGTCTGGCAAACCAGCGGAACTGAAGGCCCTCGAGCCTTCGCGTCGCCGGCGCACCGACCAACTCGACCCCGGCGTACAACGACAGCAGCTTCGCGAACGGCACGCGCAGCGGTCCGCCCGCGCTTTCCAACGAGAAGGTGATCTCGTGATATGCCGTCGATCCCGCGTCGGCCGGGGCGAAATTGTGCCGCTGCCCCGGCGCGCAAAGCACCAGTGTGCCGGGCTCGCAAGGAACCCAACGATCATTCAGGCGGAAACGGTTGACGCCCTCGGTGAACAGGACAAGGTGATAGACCGCGTGGGCGTGCGCCCGGGCGGGCCGGCTGGGCCCTTCCCGTCGCTCCGCCACGTGCGCCGTTCGCAATTGAAAGCGATACAACGCGCCGTCGTGGACCGCGCTCAGCAGTTCCGGTCCCGGCGCAAGAGCCGATGCCTGAATATATCCTCGCTCCATGATATCAATTTATGCTAAATAATGGCTAAGTAAAGCTATTTTATGGCTTATTAGAGCGCATACAATGCCAACTGAACTTCTTGAAGGAAGCGGCCGATGACCCGCGAGATGACGCCCCGGGAGATTATCCTGGCCAACATCGAGAACACCGGCGCGCCGCGCTGCGGCCTGACGTTCAGCGGCAAGCGGATTGACGACATGATCGGCGGCGGCGCCGGGCCTTCCAAGACTTACACCCCCCGTCGCTGGCAGGAGGGGAAAAAAGAATACTACGACGACGAGTGGGGCAACCTCTGGGTGCGGATGGTCGGCGGGTCGGTCAAGGGCGAGATTCTCGAACCGGTCCTGAAGGACTGGAAGCAGCTCGACGATTTCACCCCGCCGGATTACAGCGATCCGGACCGCTGGGCGAACATGCGTAAATATTTCGCCCAGCCGACCGACCGGTTCAAGCTCGCGCACATCGGCGGATGGATTTTCGACAACGCCCGGTACCTGCGCAAGATGGAAATCTACTTCACCGACATGGTGGAGTTTCCCGAAGAGCTTCATCGCCTGCACGCGATGGTGGCGGGGGTGTTCGAGGCGAAGATCCACGCCGCCGGGCAGGCCCAGGCCGACGGAATCATGATCGGCGAGGACATGGGCACACAGAACGGCCTGCTGTTCAGCCCGGCGATGTGGCGGGAGTACTTCAAGGACCTTTACACGCGCCTGTTCGGCCTGGCGCACGAATACGGCATGAAGGTGCTGATGCACTCCTGCGGATACAACTGGGAGATTCTCGACGACCTGCTGGACGCGGGGGTGGACGTGTTCCAGTTCGACCAGCCGGCGCGGTACGACATGCTGGCGCTGGCGGCAAAGCTGCGGAGCCGCAAGGCGGCGCTGTGGGCGCCGGTGGACATCCAGAAGGTGCTCCCCACGGGCGACCGGAAGCTGATTGAGTCCGAGGCCCGGCGGATGGTCGAGACGTTCCGCGGCTGCCTGATCTGCAAGAACTATCCGGACCTTCCGGGCATCGGTGTGCGGGAGGAATGGGACCGGTGGGCGTACGAGGCGATCCTCCGCGCCACGGGAGTCTGTTGAAACGCCGCTTGCACCCGGTGGGCAAAGTCGGTATACAGCGGTGACTTTGCCTGGAAGGAGCGGCGGACCCGCGGGGTTCGCCCGGAACGACTCATGCCCGATGTCGTGCGTTACGGACTGATCAGCGCCGGCCGAATGGCCGGCTACACGATGCTTCAGATCATGCGGGGGCATCCCGCCGCCCGTCCGGTGGCCTGGTACGAGATGAACCCCGACCGCCCGGACACCGCCCAGCGGATCGTGCAACTCCGCCAGGCGGGGCTCGAATCCTGCGACAGCCTCGAGGCGCTGCTGGCGCGCCAGGACGTGGACGTCATCCTCAACGTCACCCCGCACTACGCCCATGCCGAGACTTCGCTGGCGGCGCTGCGCGCGGGGCGGTACGTGATCTGCGAGAAACCCCCTGCCGTCACGCAGGCCGACTGCGACGCGATGGTGGACGCCTCGGGCCGCGCGGGCGGGCGGCTGCTCGTGCACTTCCAGCACCTGCTGCGTCCCACGGCCCGCTGGTTGAACCAGGCGATCTGCCGCGGCGAGTTGGGACGCATCCGCCGGGTGCGGGGAATCTCGCTCTGGTGGCGCGAGCCGGATTATTTCCGCCGCGTCGACTGGGCGGGCAAGCGCGCCTACCAGGGCAAGACGGCGCTGGACGGCGCCCTGTGCAACCAGACGGTGCACTACCTCAACCAGATGCTCGCGCTGGCCCAGCGGACCGCAGAGTCGCACGTGGGACGCCCTCGCACGATGCGCGCCGCGCTGTATCGCTTCCACGACGAGCGCCTGCTGGAAATGGAAGACACCGCCGTCGCAACGGGTGTTCTGGACAACGACGACGAAACGGAATTCCTCTTCGCCGGGACGATCGCGGCAGCCGGCGCCGCGGGAACGTCGCGCGGCGCGGAATACGCCGGCCTGCCCGAGCGACACCACATCGTCATCGAGGGCGAGCGAGGCTGGGCGTCCTGGGGAGGACGGGCCGAATTGCACGTCCAGGGACGCGAGCCCGAAATCCGCGAGGTGTCCGAACCGCACTGGCCGTTCTACTTCCACGTGCAGCGCGTGCTGGCCGGCGAAGAGCAACCCGTCACGCCCATCGAGCAGTCCGTCAACACGATGCGGTTCATCTTCGCGACATACCAGGCCGTCCACGACCGTATCCGCCAGTGCCCGTGGGACCGCAACGTCGAGGTCGCCGACGTCCTGCATCGCTGCAACGACGCTTTTTGCCTTCCCGCGGAACTGGATCGAGCGCCCGATTGGGCTTAGAGCGCGACGCGCCCTTCCGCAATGTCAGCACCCCTCGCCCGCGCGACAAGACGCGCGGTTTTTTTTTGACTTGCGCCGCGCGCGCCGATACACTCCGGCCGTCGATGTGTCCGTTTGGCTGCTGCACGGACGTTCAATTCGGCGCTATGGACAGCGCGGGCATCCCAAGCCATGCGGAACACGGTTTTCCTGAACGAACAGACAAATCCTTGCGGGCGCCTATCGCCCCCGAGAGGTTGACATATATGGGGACGGTCGATCGCGAACATTGGCAGCGCATCATCCAGGAGGTCATCGCGGCAGGCGGGAACATCATCCGCCCGTGGTTCACCCACCTCGAACCGATCGCGCTGGACAACGGCCTGCTGGAGATCAAGGCGCCCGGAAAACGCGAGCAGGAGTACTGCCGCAAGCACGCCACGCGCCTGTTCACCGAGGCCGCCCAGACCGCCACGGGGCGCCTCGTGGGCGTCTGCTTCCTGACCGACGCGGAAAGCCTCCCCGCGCCCGCCGGCGGCGTGGAAGTCGCCCTGGAAACCGACTCCGCCCCGCGCGAGGGCGAAACCGCCGTCCCCATCAACGAGGAATACACCTTCGAGTCGTTCGTCACCGGTCCGTGCAACCGACTGGCCCACGCGGCCTGCGTTGCGGTAAGCGAATCGCCCGGCAAGACTTACAACCCCCTGTTCATCCACGGCAGCGTCGGGCTCGGAAAGACGCACCTGCTGATGGCCACCAGCCAGAAGATCACCTCCGACCGCCAGGACGCCGCCATCTGCTACCTGTCGTGCGAAACATTCGTCAATCACTTCATCGAGGCCGTCGAGCAGGGACGCCTCCAGGACTTCCGCTACCGTTACCGCCACGCCGACGTGCTGGTGATCGACGACATCCAGTTCCTCTCCGACCACGAACAGACGCAGGAAGAATTCTTCCACACCTTCAACACGCTCTACCAGGCGCAGAAACAGATCATCCTGTCCAGCGACCGCTCGCCGGGGGAGATCAAGGGCCTGGAGGAGCGCCTCGTCAGCCGGTTCAACTGGGGACTGGTCGCGCGGATCGACCGGCCCAGCTACGAGACCCGCGTGGCGATCGTCCGGCGCAAGGCCCGGCTGCGGAACCTCGAGCTGCCGGAAGACGTTGTCTGCTTCATCGCCGGGAAAATCGACTCCAACACCCGCGAGCTCGAAGGCGCCATCGCCAAGGTGGCCATGCTCGCCCAGGTCACCGAGCGCGAACTCAACCTCCCGCTGGCCGAGGAAGCCCTCGGCGGCGAACCGACCGTCAAGAACCGCGAGATCACCATCGAGGACATCCTCGACGTCGTCACCTCGCGCTTCAACGTGCGCCTGGCCGACCTCCAGTCCAAGAAGCGCAGCCGATCCATCGCCTTCCCGCGGCAGATCTGTATGTACCTGGCCCGGAACCTCACGCGCCACAGCCTGGAGGAAATCGGCGGGTACTTCGGCGGGCGCGATCACACCACCGTCCTGCATGCCAACCGCACCATCGAGGAGATGGGCGGAAAAGACAAGCAGTTCAGCGCCCAGCTGGAACTGCTGACGCAGGAAATCCGCTCTCACAACGGCAAGTGACGTTGCGCGCGGCAGCATCAACAGCCAGCCGTGGATAACCCTTGGATAACATGTCCGCGCTCGCGCTGGCAGCGAACGCAATCCGTAGCGCCACGTTTTTCCGCTCCCCCCTCCGCAAAGGCATGTTCTTGGCAATCGATTTTGCGCGACATGCGGCGCAACAGGTTATCCACAAAACCATGCTGCGCGCCGCCCTCCTTAACTCTTTGCGAATGAACGTCTTGGACTGAGGCACGAAAAGAACTCAAACAGATCACAGACCTCATCAATACGACGACTAGAGAGTTCCTTTACTAGAAGAGAGTAGCGCTGCGCGCAGGCCAAGGCACTGCCTGAAGAGTTACGCATAACGGAGGAGGGCGAAGTTGTAGAAAGGCCGGCCTTGGGCAATGTATTTCCGTTCAAAGTTGGTTCCAACCAGCTCGTGATCCTTGTCTGCCATTTCGGGGAATGAAACGCGGAGGAAGCCATCGGCTTCGTGCAGGACACGCTGGATGTGACAGGCATATTCGAAATGATCGGTAACAATCAGCAGTTGCCCACCCAGCATCAACACGTTCCGGAGTTCCGCCAGGAAAGGTTTCTGGATGGACCGCCGGCGATGGTGGCGCCTCTTCGGCCAGGGGTCGGGAAAGTAAATGTGCACTCTCGACAGCGAGGCCGGCGGGAGTGAAGAGCGAACCAGATGCGTCGCATCCGCGTGCAGCATGCGCACATTGGGCAAGTCGTGCCGGCGGAACCGATCGGCACAATACGCCGCATAGGCCTTGGCCCACTCGACGCCGAGGAAGTTCACCTCCGGCCGGGCGGCGGCGCGGGCCAACAGGAATGTGCCCTTGCCGCTGCCGATTTCCAGCTCGACCGGCCGGGCGTTGCCGAAGATCGCCACGAAGTCCAGCGCCTCTCCCGGCGCGGGCGCGGACAACAGTACACCG
This sequence comes from Planctomycetota bacterium, assembly GCA_029553505.1. Taxonomy (GTDB): domain Bacteria; phylum Planctomycetota; class Phycisphaerae; order SM23-33; family SM23-33; genus UBA12270. Next base: position 15,580 of record JAKPKY010000165.1, on the reverse strand, counting down.
GCCGTGTCCCATCGGCTGCCATGACCGAGATGTTGCGGCGACTCGCTTCGCATTGCCTGAAATTAGCATCCTCCGCGAGCCGGAGCAAATGTCCTTTACAGGAGGATTTCCCGGCGAAATAATGGATCGACATGATCGAGCGCGTCGCACGCAAGACCACCTTCGAGGAGCTTTCGAAGGTCAATCAGGACTTGGAATACTGGCTCAGCCGCCCGCCGGGCGAGAGGCTTCAGGCCGCGGAACGGCTGCGAAGGCAAGTCGATGGAAGTTCAGCCCGACTTCAAAGAGTTGCTCGAGTTATTCAACGCGAACAAAGTTGAATATCTCGTCATCGGTGGATTGGCGCTGGCCTTTCATGGAGCCCCGCGCTACACAGGGGACTTGGATTTGTGGGTCCGGCCGAATGAAGCGAATGCGCGACGAATTATGACTTCACTCGAGATGTTCGGATTCGGCAACGTCGGCGTGTCAGCGGAGGATTTCCATCTGCCCGGGCGGGTAGTGCAACTCGGATTTCCCCCAGTGCGGATCGACCTCGCCACGTCGATTGACGGAGTGTCCTGGGAACAGGCCCAAGCCGGAAAGGTCGCCGGCGAGTTCGGATGCGTGCCGGTCTGGTTCCTCGGGCGCGAGGAATTCATCGCCAACAAGGCGGCTGTGGGACGGAAAAAAGATTTGGCCGACATCGAGGCGCTCCAGCGCAGGCACGGGTCTGCGGAGTAGGGCGCTTCCATCGGATTACGAAAGCGACAGACGATAAGGAGCAGGTCATGAAACTGGGCGTGATGGGCGCGCTGTTCGGGAAGATGAAGATCGACGCGGCGCTGGATTATTGCCAGAAGGTCGGCTTGGACGCCATCGAGCTGCCGGCTGGGGCGTATCCCGGCGACCCGTGGAAGCTCATCGGCATCCACAAGGACAAGAAGCGCCTGGCGGAGCTGAAGAAGAAGATCTCCGACCGCGGGTTGGTCGTCCAGGGCATTGCCGTGCACGGCAACCCGGTGCATCCGAACAAGAAGATTGCCCGGGATCACCAGGCCGCCCAGCGCAACGGCGTGCTGCTGGCGGCGGAGTTCAACACGGTGGTGATCAACTTTTCCGGCTGCCCGGCCGGGTGCGCCACCGACAAGACGCCCAACTGGGTCACCTGCCCCTGGCCGAACGAGTATTCCGAGGCCTGCGACTACCAGTGGAACAAGGTGCTCATCCCGTTCTGGTCGAAGGAGAACGACTTCGCGAAGAAGCACGGCGTGAAGATCGCCTTCGAGGCGCATCCGGGCATGACGGTGAGCAATCCCGAGGCCGTCGTCCGCCTTCGCAAGGCCGCCGGCAACCAGCTCGGCGTGAACCTCGACCCCAGCCATTTCTTCTGGCAGGGCATCGACCCGGTGGAAGCCGCCCGATTCCTCGGCGAGAACAAGTGCATCTTCCACGTCCACGCCAAGGACTGCGCGATCCACGCGTGGAACGCCGGAACCTGCGGGAATCTGGACAGCAAAAGCTACGGCGACGTGAAGAACCGCGGCTGGGTGTTCCGCACCTGCGGCTATGGGCACGGCGACGAGTTCTGGAAGCCGTTCGTCTCCATGCTCCGCCTCCACGGCTATGACGGCGTGCTCAGTATCGAGCACGAGGACTCGCTGATGAGCATGTCCGAGGGCTTCGAGAAGGCGGTGGCGTATCTCAAGGGCGTGATGCTCAAGGAAAAGACCGGTCAGGCGTGGTGGTTCTAGACGGCGGAGGCCAAACGCGGACGTCGGAGCCAGGCCGATTCGTCGGCTGTCGTGGCGCTTGCAATTTGTCCGGCGACGGGTAAAATTCGCCCTTTTCCGCCCCGGCCGAACGAGCTGGGGCGATTCCAAACCCACAACGAGGTAGAGTCACGATGAAGAAGCTTCGAGTCGGCGTTATCGGATGCGGTTCGATCAGCCTGCACCGGCATCTGCCGGAATACAAGGCCCGTCAGGACGTTGAAGTGGTCGCCGTCATGGACGCCAACAAGTCCCGCGCCGCGGCTGTGGCGGAGAAGTTCGGCACCAAGGCGCTGTCCACGGTCAAGGCCGTCCTGGCTGAAGGCGTGGACGCCGTCAGCGTCTGCTCGCCCAACATCCTGCATGCCGAGCAGGCCATCGCGGCCATGAAGGCCGGCGCCCACGTCCTGTGCGAGAAGCCCGTCGGCGTGTCGATTCCCCAGCTGCGGGCGATGATCCGGACCGCCAAGCAGACGCGGAAGCAGTGCATGGCCGCCCACAACCAGCGCTTTGCCCCCGCCCACGTCCGGGGGAAAGAGATCTACCAGTCCGGCGCGCTGGGAAAGGCCTGGGCATTCTCCACCAGCTTCGCCCACGCCGGGCCCGAAAGCTGGAGCGCGGACCGCGAGAAGGGGTTCTTCTTCAAGAAAAACCTCGCTGTCGTCGGCGCAATGGGCGACCTGGGCGTCCACAAGCTCGACCTGGTCCGCTGGCTGCTGGAAGATGAGTACGTCGAGATGTCCGCCATGATCGACACCATCGCCAAACCGCGCCTCTCGGCTGTCGATGACACCGCATTCGCCGTCTGCCGCATGAAGAGCGGAATCCTCGGGCAGATGTTCGCCGGGTGGAACCAGGTCGCCGGCGAAAACAACATGACGACCATCTACTGTGAGAAGGGTGTGCTCAAGCTGCTGACCAACCCGGAATACGCCGTGATCGTGGAATTCGCCAACGGAGAGCGCGACTACCTCAAGGTGGGGCGCATCCAGACCAACGAAGCGGGCGGGCAATTCGGCAGCGGCATCGTCGACGCGTTCGTCAACGCCATCCGCCGTGGCAAACGCGTGCCGGTGCCCGTCGAGGACGGCGCACAGAGCGTGGCGGCCGTGCTGGCCTGCGTCGAATCGGCGAAAAAGGGAAGGGCCGTCAAGGTCGCGAAGCTCTAACAGACGCGCGACAACCCCGGTTATCTCCACGCGGCGGCCGCCCACGGGCCGCCGCGCTGCTGCGCAGCCGGGGCGAATCCCCCACAAGCCTCTGGACAAACTGCCCGGAAACGCTATCATCAAAGCCGGTCCGGACAATCCAACGCGGGCGTAATTCAGTGGTAGAATGCCAGCTTCCCAAGCTGGACGTCGAGGGTTCGAATCCCTTCGCCCGCTTTTCATGTCAGCAGTTGCCACGACGCGACGGGCGTTGACAATCGGCGACAGTGTTCCCGTAACCGCCAATCAGGCAAAGTCTTCGGTGGCTGAGCGCTTTCGGTACAGGTCTTGACAATAGAGGACAATCGCGTCGTTTCTCGCATTCTGGTGGACTGCTGTCGGGCACCGAGTTGGTCACCAACGGCCCGGCCAAGAACCATGCGAAAACGCCAACAATTCCGGCCATTCCATTCGCGGTGGCGATGCCGGTGTCGATGATGTACGTGCGCCGGAAGCTGGACATCAGCAGTCGGGAGGGATTGGCTGCCAGGAATCGCCACCAACGTGCGGCATGCAGGTGAGCGCCACGGCGGGTAACTGTTCCCGCCACCAACTTGTGATTCAGAACCAAGAAGGAACTGGATACCGATGTTGCGGCGTAAGCGGCTTAAGTACATGATGTTAGGCGGATGAAGGGGGCGAGGTTATATGCTGTGCGGGAAACTATATTTTCTGTTGCATAAATAGAAAACGACGGCATAATACCAGTGTTGCACGGGGATTATTGTACGACATATCAAAAACCGCCTCATCACTTCAAGAGTCGTGCCTACGGAAAGAGAGAACCAACTATGAGCTATGACCGTGATCGCGCGTCCGCAATTAGGGCACTCGTTGCCCCGGAGGATATCTGGACATTACGGGAATCCGCCGAAAGCCTATTTGCTGATTCGCTCAGACGCTTGCCCAAGAAGGAAGTATCTGAGGATGAACGGCGGTATCCGACGAGTCCGGAGGGTCTTCGCGCCTTTCTGGACGCCTTCTTCGCCCGACATTACTTTCAGATTCAGGATAGCTTGATCGAGTATTTTTCTGGGCGAGCATTCGAATCGGCTGCACAACGCGGCTCTATTCACATTGCTGATGTCGGAAGCGGTCCAGCGGTGGCCTCGCTTGCAATTGCCGATTTAGCATCCGCCGCATTGGAGGTCACGAGTAAGACGGGCAAATTGCGAGGAAGTGGCGTGATCACTGTCCATTGCGTACTGAACGACACATCTGATATATGTCTCGCCGAAGGACGTGCCATCCTGGAAAGGTATAATCGTGCGAGAACGGGCCGGGCGTCAATTGGCCGCATCTTGCCGCTATCCACTCCTTTCCCGGATAGCAACACGCATTTCCGTCGCGTTGCGCATATGACAGCTCCTTATGACATTTGCTGTTTGGGCTATGTCATGGTTCCGCTGTCGGAGCAGATAGGCGTTGATGGCACTACGAAGGCAATTCGCCTATTAGCGCAGGCAGGAAATACAAACGGTGGCCACCTGCTCTTGACTCAGGATAAGTTCCGTGAAGACCTGCACGACGAGATATGCCATGCAATGGGCGTAGCGGCCGAGATGGCCGAACTTAAGCAGCGTGTTTACGACAGCGAGAATCAGAACTCCGAGCACACCTATACATATTGCCGCTCGTGCTCGGCCATTTCAGAAATTGCGGCAGCTAATTCCGTGGTCGCGATTGCCTGACACGAAGTGACGCTACGGTGTCTCGATGAGGTTCTGCTTGCAGCACTTCGCCGGGACGCCGTTGCGACGGCATATATCCAGCAATGGGCCAGTCACAGTTGACTGAACTGATGGCGGCAATCGCCAACTTCCGCCGCGAAACATCAATCGCTCCGGCGCAGCCACCGATTCGTAAAGCGACCGCATCTTCTGCATGGTGGATGAAAGCGGGCGCATTCGCGGCTGGACGATCTTGGCCGGCGAATAGACGATGTGATGGATGCCATTCTCCGCGCCGAAGGCAACCAGTTGTTCTAGGTCTTCAATGTTTTGCGGCTGTGGTAGTCCCCAATCCTGATACGTTGCGGTCGCTTTGCCGTCCGTAGACGCCAAGCGGGGAAACAGCGGGTCAATTCTGAGCACGACCGGCACGCCCGCTCGACGAAGTTGTCGAACGCCTTCGATTCGATTCTGAATGCTCGGTGCGCCAGGGTCGTATTCATGTCGAGCATCTTCGCGCCAGAAGGCTAGGCTGACCTCGATGAGAAAGCCCGGCTGCGACGAGTTGAGTTTGAGAAACAGATCAACGCAGCCCAATTCGACGGCCAGACGTGGGTTTTTCGTCAGTACAATGACACTGGTAAACCTGCGGCGATGGTCAAGAATTCGCTGTAGCGCCAGCCTCGTGTGGCCGGCAGATGCTTCCAGCGGCTGGAATGAATCGGTGCTGTTGGAGAGGTGAATCGGAGCGGCCGGTACGTCGAAACGTTCCAAGTCGGCAAGGTCTTTTTGCAGCAATCGGGTGAAGTCGCGTTTCATGGCTGGTTGGGGCGGCTCGTAAGCGGATGCGTAACAATATTCGCAAGCATGCGAGCAGCCGGTGTAAACGTTGATGCAGTACCGATGTCCGCTCGGTAAGCTGCTCTGGCTAGCAAAGGGACAATACCACTTGATGACTCGCGGCCGGGTGGGGCCAAGAAACGTCTTCTTCGATCCATGCGGCAGAAAGTACATGGCCAGCGCCGCTTGCGCTTGCGGCGTCTTACCCTGCCAAGCTGGCGCGTACTTGGGATCGACCCGCTGGGCCAGCGTCAGACCTTCTTCAATGCTGGGTGAGAAAAGCTCCATAGTTGCCCCGACAACATCCTAACGACAGGCTGCTCGCCCCGCAATCACGGCATGAGTGGCTAAGCGCCAACGCATTATTGATATTCCGGGCGACTCAGAGCGATACAGCGTTTGTACCACTGTGGACGTGCAAGGATTCGTACCAGCGCAGAATGGCGTCGGCGTAAGTGTTGCTTTGAGTGAGCGATAGAACCGAGGTGATTCTGCTTCCCAAGCTGGACGTCGAGGGTTCGAATCCCTTCGCCCGCTTCCTGCTTCGCCGAAGCTACGCAGGACAGACAAACGCCTCCAAGTGACAGATGTCGCTCGGAGGCGTCTTTCTTGCGCGGGCCGCGCAGGGCCCTTTTGCTACTTCGAAGTGTCCGAGACCGCGACCCGGGCCGGCTTCTTCCGACAAAGCAACGACACGACGATGAGAGTCACGAAGCTCAGCGGAACGGAAATCAGGGCTGGCTCATTGAATCCGAACGGGGCGCTGCTTTTGGGCAATCCGTACCGGGCAAACATGTTCGGCGAGAGCAGGATCAGTCCCACGGCCGAGACCATGCCCACCAGGATCGAAGCCGCCACGCCCTGCTTGGTCGTGCCCTTCCAGAACAGGATCATGAGGATCGCGGGCAGGTTGGCGCTGGCGGCCACCGCGAAAGCCCATCCCACCAGGTAGGAGACGTTCATGCCTTCGAACGCCACGCCCAGCGCCATGGCCACGCAGCCGACGGCGATGGCGGTGATTTTTCCCGCCAGGACCTTGCCCTTTTCCGAGAGCTTCATGTTCAGGAAGCGGTCCATGAAATCGTGGGCCACGGCGCCGGACGCCGCGACGATCAGCCCGCTGACGGTGCCCAGCACGGTTGCGAAGGCCAGCGCCGAAATGACCGCGAACAACGTGATGCCGAAGCTGCGGGCCAGCAGCGGTGCGGACATGTTGTCGTTGGTCAGGTCCACCACGCCGTTGACCATCGCGCCCAGCCCCATGAAGAGCGTCAGCAGGTAGAACAGTCCGATGGCGCCGATGGCGACGATGGTGCTCTTTCTCGCGGCCGCGGGGGTCGGCACGGTGTAGTAGCGGATCAGGATGTGCGGCAGGGCGGCCGTGCCGCAGAACAACGCCAGCATCAGCGAGGCGAAGTCCACCTTGGAGCGCGTCGTCGCGCCGCGTTTCTCGTCCACGGGGAACTTCAGGCCCGGGCTGACCACCTCGCGACCCGGCGTCAGCACGGGGTAGTGGGCCGTCACCCGGTCCTGCCCGTGCTGGAACGATGCCGACAGGTACCGGATGTGGGTGCTCTCCTTGACGCCCCGGAGGAACTGGAGAATGCTCAATCCTTGGGCGCGATGGTCGGTTTCCTTTCCGTCGATCACGAGCTTGGCCACCGTCGAGGTGTTGTCACCATGCCCGCCCGCCTGGAGGGGTTGGCTCTCCGTGACGGGCACGCCGTTGTACAGCCGGCTGACCAGGCGCCCCTCGCCGTCCTTGACCGGCTGGGCCAGTTCCGTCACCCATTGGCACGGACGCAGCACCATGGATTTACCGGCCTTGCCGAGGTGCCACCAGCTGTTGGCCTTGCCCTCTGCCGCCAGCTCCACGAAGGTCTTCTTGTCCGCCGTCACCTGCGAGACCAGCGTCCGGGCGCCGGGCTCCTTCAGCGCCACCTTTCCGTCGGCGGCGACGATGACGGAAAGCTCTTCCATGGGCGGTGCCTTCTGGAGACCCTGGTAGAGTGTCACGATGACCACGGCGATCGAGAAGACGATCAGCAGCAGTCCCTTGAAAAACTGCACGTACGTCGTGCTGGCCATCCCCGCCGTCGCGACGATGGTGGTGACGATCGCCCCTACCATGATGACGCCCCAGATGTGTTTCACGCCCAGCAGGGGCGTAACCAGCGAACCGGCGCCGACCATCTGGGGAATGAGGTAAAAGACGCACACCACCAGGGTGCTCAGGGCGGCGACGAACTGGATTCTCTTGGATTCGAACTTGCTGTCCAGGGCGTCCGTGAAGGTGAATTTGCCGAGGCGTTTCATCGGCTCGGCCACCACGAACAGGGCCACCACCCACCCCGCCAGGTAGCCGATCGAGTACAGGAACCCGTCGTAGCCGAAGGTGGCGATCATTCCGCAGATGCCCAGGAACGAGGCGGCGGAGAGGTAATCGCCGGCGAAGGCGATGCCGTTGACCGACCAGTGAATCTGCCCGCCCGCGGCGAAGTATCCCTTAGCGCTCTTGGCCTGTCGGGCGAAGTGATAGGAAATCCACAGCACGACGGCAACGAAACCGACGAAAACCGCGATGGCCCAGCCGGAAGTCTCGTACATCAGCGGGCCTCCTCATCCGTCTCGGCGGCGCGATCGTCGTCGCGGTCCTTGTTGAGTTCCTCCTCGGCGGCCGTGCACGTGGCGTTGTAGACGAATGCCAGCATCAACGCGAAGAGGATCAGCCCGAAGCCGTATACGATGGCCAGGTTGGACCCCCCAAGGTCACTGGCCATCAGGCTGGGATCGAAACTGTTGATCAGGACGAAACCCACATACACGATGGCGTACAGGATGAACATCCAGACGCCCACGCGGGTCTTGAACGAACTGGCCCGGTCTTTCGACCAGTCGCTTGCGGGGCCGTGGTCCATGCGCGCACTCCTCTCTTGGCTGCCGGGGGATCGTGAGAATCGACAAGACCGGCGCGGGTTGGCTGCGAGTCGCCGTGAAACTCCAGACGCTAAGACGTCAACTACGACAAAAGAACTGAGTGTGGGGATTCTATGGGGAGGTTGGACAAGGGGCAAGACTCAACTGCTCCCGGCGAGTGGGATTGCCCGACGGCGTCTTGATTGCACGGGAGCAAAAGGTGGCGGCAAAGGTCGAAAAATGCTTTCCGGGAGATCCATTCCGCGATTCGGGCAGTAGGGGAAATGGAATTCACTTCGCCGTCCTTCCGTGGAAGGCTCAGGCGTTGCCGGCTATTGGTTTTGTTCGCAGGACGTCCCGCACCGCTTCGGCCAGCGCCTTGGCGGAGAACGGTTTGGTCAGGATCGGAACATCCCTCGGCATCGGGGTTTTTCCGTTAATCGCCTCAGCGGCATGACCGGACATGTAGAGGACCCGGATTGCGGGATTGGCCTTCACGATTTGCCGCGAGAGTTCGAACCCGTCCAGACCCGGCATGATCACATCCGTCAGGAGCAAATCGATTTCCCCATGGTGTTCGCCGGCCATGACAAGGGCATGGTCAACACCGTCCGCCATGAGGACGGAATAGCCGTAATCCTGGAGGGTATCCCGTATCATTTTGCGGATCGCCGGATCATCCTCGACGACGAGGACCGTCCCCGTGCCGTGGGGAGAGACCAGCGCCGGTTCCTCTTCGGCCGGGACCGTCCCGACAGCGGCATCGACGCGGGGAAAATACAGCCGGATGGTCGTGCCGTGTTTCAACTCACTGTAGACAGCGATGTGCCCCCCGCTTTGTTTGACAAAACCGTAGACCATCGCCAACCCAAGGCCCGTACCCTTCCCCACGGGCTTGGTGGTGAAAAACGGGTCGAAAATCTTCGCCAGGTCCGTCGGGGCAATGCCTTCGCCTGTATCGCTGACAGCCACCATCACGTAATCGCCCGGGCTCACGTCGGGGTGTGAGGCGACATAGGCTGGGTCCAGGGTCGCATTGGCGGTTTCGATGATGATCCGCCCACCGCCGGGCATCGCGTCCCGCGCGTTGATGACAAGATTCATCAGGGCGTGCCGCAGCAGGTCGGGATCGATCAGGATGTGCCCTCCGTTGGGGCCCCTTTTGATCTTCAGTTCGATGTTCTCCGGGATGGTCTTATGCAGGACCGCGATGATGTCCGTCAGAACATCGTTGGGATCGACGACGTTCGGACGAAGAGTCTGTTTTCGGCTGAAAGACAACAGGTCCGCCGACACCGCCGCGGAACGTTCCGCTGCCTTGAGAATCTCCTGGATGTATTGTGGCCCTTCCTCGCCGACCAGCCCGCGCCGAAGGAGCATCTCCCCGTAGCCCTTGATGACGGTAAGCTGGTTGCGGAAGTCGTGGGCGATTCCGCCGGCCAACTGTCCGATGGCTTCCATCTTCTGCGCCTGCACGAACTGGCGTTCCATGCGGCGCCGCTCCTCCTCGGTTCGCCGATGTTCGCCGATTTCCTTGGCCAACCGCTCGTTGGCGTCCTGGAGCTGGGACGTCCGCTCTCTGACGCGCGCCTCCAGGACGCCCTGCCAGCCTTGGATGCGCTCGATCATGGAGTTGAACGATTCCGCCAGGCGGCCGACCTCGTCATTTCGTCCCACGATCGCTCGCACGGACAGGTCGCCGCGACGGGCCTGTTCGGCAGTCTGGCTGAGCATCCGAATGGGGCGGGCAAGCCGATTCACGATCACCAGGAGGACGACCAGGCTGATCAGGAACCCCGCCGTGCCGACCGCGAGGGTGGTTCCCACCGTCTCCCAGACCGGCCCGAGAATGTCCGCCTTGTCCCGCTTCACCACCATGCCCCAGTCCTGATCGGGGCCGATGGGCAGGTGCCGGTATGCCGCCAGCACGCTCACGCCGCGATAATCCTCGGTGGAAATCAGGCCTTCCTTGCCCATGCAGGCCAACCGCGCGTGCTTGCCCTGGATCTGGTGTTCCAGCTTCGTCGCATGGTTTCCATTGGCGAGCGGATGGCTCAGACTCATCAGGATGCGCCGGTCCTCGTTGACCAGGATGATTTCCCCGGTTGTTCCCACGCCTCCGCCGGTGTAGAGCATCGGCTTGAGGAATTCGTCGGTGTCGATGTGGGCGATCACGACCGCCAGGACCTTATGCTGCCCCCGTTCCCTCAGATCGTAATCGCAGATCGCCGTTGCGACATTCATGTAAGGCCTGCGGGTCTGGGGCTCGAGGATCACGTCCACCCACTCGTGTTGCGCCCCGGCCACGGCTTGCTGGAAGGCCTTCAGATCGGCAACGCTCTGGCCGAGGGCGGTGTTGTCCGTCGCGGCCAGGATCACGCCGCCTTCGGCATCGGCAATGCGGATTCGTTCAAACACGCCGTAGCTGCCCATGACGATGGACAGGCGGCGAAGTAGCAACTGGTAACTCGGCTCGCGCGGGATCGACGACCACAGGACCTCCGGCGAGGCGTTCTCGGCCCGTTTTGCCCTCACCAGGCGCACGAGTTCCTTGACCGACTGTTCCACGTTCCCGTTCTGCGACAGCGCCCGGACGTTGGCCTTTCGTTGTTCGAGCCAGAGCAGGAAGCGCTCCTTCTTCAGGTCGGCCACCACGTTGAGGTGCGTGGCGGCGCTGGTCTGTTCGTGGCCGTAAACCCCGTCCCAGTCCGTCAGCGGAAACCCGAACGCCACCGAAAGGAGAACCCCCGTCATGACGCCCATGAGCAACAGTCCGAAATAGATCGCCATCCTGAATCGCAGGCCCAGGAAGAATCCGGCCTTCGGGTCGTCCGCGGGAACGGTAAGAGGCATGGGGTTCATGGCGTGTCTTCCCCCTCGTACCGGAACTCCTCAAGGCGGTACCGCGCGGGATCGGCGAGGATGTCCTGGAGGATTGTCCTGTCGAACATCGCCCGAACCGTCGACCATTCGGTCTCCGGGGAGAGATGCCCCTTGCGTTTGAGGAAATCCAGTTCGCGATGCAGTTGGCCCCCTTCCTTCAGGGCGGAGGAGGGGATGAGCGACCCGCGACTGATTCCGCTGGCCTTCACGACGGCCTGCACCATGTCATCGACCGAGAACGGCACTTCGGTTTCGATGGCCAGCGGGGCGCTGGCTTCGCTGGCCCATCGGCAGGAGAGCAGGATGTTGTCCCGGTCCCGCAGCATCCAGGTGGTCGCCCGCACATGAGCAGCCACGATCTGGCGGACGGCCTGGTTGTGGCGGTCCGCGAAGGACTTCGTGAAATACAGGAATCCGAGGTATTGGCTGCGATGAATCACGATGCTTCCGGGGCAACTTCGCAGGAGCGAAGACGTCAAAGGCTCCCAGATTCCGCAGGCGTCGATCCTGCCCTCGAGGAGCGCCGCCGCCATTTCCGTAGCCTGCATCGAGACCACGGCAACTTCGCTTTCCCTGATGCCGGAAAGCCGCAAACCGTCCAGCACCGCGTGATGGGTGGACGTTCCCAGAGGCACGCCGATCCGCTTGCCCTTGAGTTGTTCCAGCTGGACCACCTTGCGGGCGACAATCTCGTCGTAGCCCCGATCCGTCAGGACGGGGACAAGAACCGGCATCCGGCTTGCGATGCGGAAGAGGGCCATATCCGCGCAGATGCCTCCGTCGAGGTCTCCCCGCTCGACGAAGTAGTTGATGTCCACACCCGTCAGGAAGGAGTGGAATCGAATCTCCAGGCCGAGCTTTGCCAACTCCTCCTTCAGCACGGCATCGCGCCGCATCGCTTCCATGATGTTCCCGGCAAAGGACCACAGCGGCTGGGTGCCGAGATGGATGACATTCTCGCGGGGCGTAAAGTCGTACTGGGAATACAGCGAATGATGGGCGAGGGCCGAGGCCCCAGGACGGGCTTCCGGCGGTTTCGTCTTCCAGGCAATTGCCGTGACGGCAAGTGCGGCTACCGCGGCCAGCACAAATCCGAGCAGCAAGGCCGGTTTGAGTCCGATTCGCATTGCATGCCGCCTTTCGGAAGCGCAACCCGGCGTCATGAGACCGCGAGTCACTGGGTCTTTTTTTATATGGACGACGACTGGTATGTCAAGAATTAGGCTGCCCCCGACCCAGACGCTCCGGCCGACGAGAGTATCATCGACGGCGGGGCTGGCCGACTTGAGCCCTTCCCTCCTTGCCCAATACCTCTAGCCGCGGAGGTTTGGGCGCATGTCGGCACTTGTTCCGTCTGCCAAAATGCGGAAAATGAAGGCGGGAGATCCGAAAGGCCCCTTGGGAATCGGCGGAGGCAGGCATGATTTCAGTACGGCTTGCGCGACGTTTCGCATGGTGCTACGTCCTTCTGGGAGTCGTATTCGTGGCAGCCGCGGTGGTTGCGGAACCCGGCGTGTACCACGGGAGTCTCCACGGGAAATTCAGCATCATCGCTGCCGAAAGCTATACATTCGTATCTTTGCAGGCCGAGACAACACCCGCCTGGCATTGGATGGCTCCGCGGAACCATAGATACCGGCAGGCGGAGATCACGTGCAGTGATTGGACCGACGAGCGGAAGGACGATCGGACGATCCGGATCGATCTGGTCGGGAACACATGGAGTTCCGGGGAAGGCCGCGGGGCGTTAAACGTGGACGAACTGGCGCGACTTATCACATTCGGCCGATATGCCGATGCGGGGGACGCCGAATTGCGGCGTAAAATGCAGAGCCTGCTCGACAGTTTTCAGCAGATGAGCCAGGGAACCTTCCTGCGCCCCCAACACCATGGCCACTATACGGAATCCCCGATCCGGGCGTCCTATCAGCATTTCACCTCCGGCGGGAATTGGGGGCTGACCGCAGTCTTTCTGTGGTGTCTGGTCTGGCCTGCATATCTGTTTGTGTTCAAGCCGCCTGCCTCCTCGCGATGGTTCACGCCAAGGAAAGCATTTCTCGTAACGCTCGGCCTCGTCGTGGTGTTGGATCTCATCGTGGTCGCCACCAAGAAGGTTTTCTCGCCCGGGGCCATTTCGGAAACCATGGAATTTCTGATGGGAGTAATTAACCTGCCGACATGGCTTCTGGCAGGTGACCGTGCTGTGTTTTCCTGGACGGGATGGGCGTTCGGCGCGCTCGGTTGGGCGGTCCTGGTTTCCCTTGTCGTGTTTGGGTCCCGGACCCGAATCCGACGAGACGCCGCAGCCGCCCAAACGGGGGACGATCCACCCTCATGAAGGTCCGATAACTCCTGCCGCGGGACGAGGCGGAAGTGTGGTTGCGAATCCCGTGGTGGGCGGTAGAATTAAAGCGAATCCCGGCCCTGGCCGATGGTTTCTCAAGGCCCCGTTCCGGCAATCAGTTCGCGTAAAGGCAAAGCAGTTCTACCATTGCGGGCGCGTGCATCCCGGCGGATGACGGGCTTTGCCCAAGACGTTTGGAAACAGGAACCCAGCCAGAAAGGCTTTCCCGTGAGCGAGCAATCCGTTCCGCTGTCCAACCCGGACATCACCCAGCAGGAAATCGACGCGGTCCTGGACGTGCTGCGAGGCGACCGGTTGAGCATCGGCCCGCGCATCGAGGCGTTCGAAGACGCCTGCGCCGCCCGCGCGGGGTGCAAATACGGCATCGGGGTCAACAGCGGCACGAGCGGCCTGCACCTGTGCGTCAAGGCCCTGGGGCTGGGCGAGGGCGACGAGGTCATCACCACGCCCTTTTCCTTCATCGCGACGACCAATTGCGTGCTGTTCGAGCGGGCCAGGCCCGTTTTCGCCGACATCGACCCGGTGAGTTACAACCTGGACCCGGCCGCGATCGAGGCGGCCATCACGCCGCGAACCCGCGCCCTGTTGCCCGTCGAGGTGTTCGGAAACCCCGCCCACTTCGATATCTATGAGAAGATCGCCCGCAAGCACAAGCTGCTGCTGATCGAGGACTGTTGCGAGGCGCTGGGCGCGAGCCTGGGCGGTCGCCCAGCCGGCAGCTTCGGCGAGTGCGGCGTCTTCGCCTTCTACCCCAACAAGCAGATCACCACCGGCGAGGGCGGACTGATCGTCACCGACAGCGAGTCCGTGCGCGACCTGTGCCGCTCCATGCGGAACCAGGGGCGAGCCACCGACGCCTGGCTGTCGCATGCCCGCTTGGGCTACAACTACCGTCTCAGCGAGATCAACGCCGCCCTGGGCGAGGTGCAGGTCCGCCGGCTGGACGACATCCTCGCCAAGCGCCGCGCCGCCGCAGGCCTGTACGATCAGGCCCTGGGTGAACTGGCGGACAAGGGCCTGCTCCACCTGCCCCCGATGGACGACCGCAAGACCGCCAGCTGGTTCGTCTACGTCATCCGGCTCGCCGACGAGTTCGCCGAGGCCGACCGCGATGCGGTCCTCGAGCACCTGCGCAAGGAAGGCGTCGGCTGCAACAACTATTTCGCCCCCATCCACACCCAGCCGTACATCCAGGAGATGCTGGGCACGAAGGAGGGCGATTTCCCGATCACCGAGCGCGTCGCCGCCCGCACGATCGCCCTGCCGTTCTTCGCGAACCTGTCCGAGGGACAGGTCTCGCGCGTGAGGGACGTGCTGGCCGCAGCGATTGCGAACCGGCGATGAGCCGAGTCGCGCGGTTCCGGCGGAGTGCATCCTCTGATCCTGCGGCAAAACGGAAGCGGGACTCCCGCATACAGATCGCATAGAATCCCGGCATGAATCCGCTGGCGAAGGCATGGTGGACGGCAAAAGGCGTCGGGTGGGACAACCTCCCCCGGCGGCTTCTCCAAGCCGTCCGCATCCGCAGCGGGCAGCTTCGGCGGAAACTCGCGCCGGAGCGGTTCTCCGATGCCGCCTTCCGCGCCGCCTGCCCCGTCGCGGCCGCCGACCAGGGCGAACTCTGGGCGGAGCGGGCAAAACGGTTCTTCCCTGTCTCGTCCGCCGAGGCCCTTGCCGCCGTCGCCGATGAGCCGCTCTGGAACGACCGCGTCGTCTCCGTCTGCGAGAAGGCCCTTGCCGGCGAGTATCTGTTCTTCGGGCACTGGTACGCGAAAACGGGTTGGCCGGTCGATTTCAACCTCGACGCCGTGCACGGCATCCGCTGGCCGGTCGGGGAGCACTGGTTGGACACCGCGCATTCCGGGCCGCCTCGCGACGACATCAAGCTGGTGTGGGAGCCGTCGCGGGTTTCGGTGGCGTACTTCTTCGCGCGGGCCTTCGCCCGCA
>JAKPKY010000258.1 GCA_029553505.1 Planctomycetota bacterium | reverse complement strand
TGGGCGATCTGCCGGCGGTGCAGCAGGAGCCTGCGGTCGCGGGTGGGGTCGTGCTGCATGGCCTCGGCCGCCTGTGGATACGGGGAGATCGTCGCGCCGACGAGGAACACCTCGCCGCCGCGCACGCGGGCGTAAGCCTCGTCGATCTTGGCCTGCCCGGCGCGGAGGCTCTTGACCTCGGTGCCGACAAGCTCCAGGCCGCACTCGACCACCTCGACGATGTCGTAGTCGTGCCGCGCCTTTCGGTTGGCGATCCGCGGTCCGCGGGCGGGTTGTTCGCTGCTCTTGGCCATGACGGCCCCATGGTAACGTCCCGCGTGCGGCCGGGGGGAGGGAAAATCGCGTTACGAGGCGCGGAAGACGGCGTAGTATCCGCCGTCGCGCCAGCGGGCGGGGTCGTCGGCGCCGCCGGGGAGCGTGAGTTTCTCGTCGAGCAGGCGGAAGTTCGAATGTCGCGCGGCGAATCCCGCCGCCAGCGACGCATTCTCCTCCGGCTCGAGGCTGCACGTGCTGTAGACCAGCCGCCCGCCCGGCTTGACGAACTGCGCCCCCGCCGCCAGGAGGAACTGCTGGTCGCGCACCGACGACGAGAGCGACTCGGCGCTGAAGTGCCACCGCGCCTCGGCCCGGCGCGACAGCACGCCCGTGTTGCTGCACGGCGCGTCCACCAGCACCACGTCGTAGCTCTGCGGTTCGAGCCCGCCGGCGGTCTCGCTCAGGCGGGTCTCCACGATGCGCACGCCCAGCCTCGCGCAGTTGTCGGTGATCCGCTGGAGCTTGTGCTCGTTGACGTCCAGCGCGGTGATCCGCCCGCGGTTGTCCATCCTCTCGGCCAGCAGCGTGGTCTTGGTTCCCGGCGCGGCGCAGAAGTCCAGCACGCTCATTCCCGGCGCGACCTCGGCGGCAAGGGCCGCGGCGGTGGCGGTCGGGTCCTGCGGCTGGATGAGCCCCTCGGCGAACACCGCCAGGCCCGCCACGTGGACGTGCTCGGCCAGCACGAGGCTCTTTCCGTTGACGTGCGGGACGGCGGAAACGCCGTCGGCCTCCAGCGCCGTGCGGGCCCGGTCCAGGTCGCTCCGCAGCGTGTTGACGCGGACGATGATCGGCGCCCGCGCGTCGGCGTGGGCGGCCAGTTGCGCGGCCTTGGCCAGCCCGCCGAAGTTCCGCACCCAGCGCGTCGCCAGGGCTTCCGGCAGCGAGTAGGCCCCGGCGAGATACGCCCCCGGCTGGGCCTGCGGATCGGCGAAGACCGCCCGGTCGAACCTGCGAGATCGCGCCGTGGAGATGGGCAACACGTCTCGCGCGGCCGGAGGCGGCCCGTCCGTCGCCGGCGAGATCGCCCGCAGGATCGACCGCAGCACGCCGTTGACCAATCCGCTCTGGCGCTTGTGGTGGAACCGCTCGGTCTGCTGGACGGCCTCGTTGACGGCGGCGTGGTCCGGCACGCGGTCCAGGAACAGCAGTTGGTACAGCCCGACGTGGAGGATGTCGGGCACGGCGCCGGGCGGGCGGTGACCCGGCTCGCGCAGGAAGGCGTCCAGGACGGCGTCGAGCGTTCCGCGCCGGCGGATCGTCCCCAAGGCCAGCTCGCGCGCGAACGCGCGGTCCGCCGGCGAGCAGGGGTTCTGCTCCAGCAGGCGGTCGAGGTGGGCCGACACGTTGCCCGCCCGGTCCCGCAGGGCGAGCACCGCGATGTCTCGGGCGTTCAGGAACATTTCAGCCGTCCCCGTCATGTCCGCCCCGCCAGAAGGATCTGCCCGGCGGCGAGGCGGTATCCGTTGACGAAATCGCGCCAGCCCATCAGGCGTTTTCCCGCGGGCTTGATCTCGAGAATTTCCACGCGCCCGCGCCCGGCGGCGACGAACAGGTCGTCATCAAGCGTTCCGGGCGGACCGGCTGCGTCATCCGGCGCCGGAACCGCCCGCGCGATCGTCACCTCGTTCTCCTGCCCGTTGCGATGGCGATATATCGCATGCGCCCCCGGCCAGGGGTACGTCCCTCGCACCAGGTCGCAGATTTTCTCCGCGTCGGCCGACCAGTCGATCGCCCCGTCGGACTTCTTCAGCAATGGCGCGCGGGTCGCTCGCGACTCGTCCTGCGGGACGGGTTCCGCGCCGCCGGCCAGCAGGTCCAGCGTGCGGCACATGGTTCCCGCGCCGATCTCCGCCAGGCGCTCGGTCAGTTCGCCGGCGGTCTCGGCGGGCAGGATGTCCGTCTCGTCGGTCAGGTAGACCGGTCCGGCGTCCATGGCGTCCACGAGCGAGAAGGTGGTGACGCCGGTCTTGTGGTATCCGCGGATGATGGCCCAGTTGACCGGGGCGGCGCCGCGCAGCTCCGGCAGGATCGATCCGTGGAGGTTGATCGCATCGACGGCGACGGCCTGCCTCGCTGCCAATCGGATGAACTGCCCGAAGGCGGCCACGCACAGCACGTCGGCGCGGAACTCCCGCAGGCGTTCGACGAAGTCGGGGGCGTTGATGTCGGGGCATTCGATGGGGTGCTGCCCGGCTTCGAGCGCCGCCTGCGCCACGGGCGTGGCGCGGAGTTTCCCGCCCCGCCCCGCCGGGCGAGCGGGCTGGGTGATGACGGCCTGCACCTCGTGGGATCCGCCCAGCAGGGCCCGATAGGTCGGCACCGCGAACGCCCCGCTGCCACAGAAGATCAGTCGCATGGACACACCTCGCCATGGAGTATAGTGCGCGGTTCGCGACAGGCAACAGGAGAAATCACGCTTCGCCCGAGATGGGGTGACACGGCCCGTACGGGCGTGTGCCACGTCATTGTGCATGTTCAAGAACACGGCTTGCAAGCAAGCCGTGCCACCCACGGTGTCCGCCTCAGTTTTCCAGGCGCACTGGTTTCCCGCCCTCGGCGGCCGACTGCCAGCAGGCCTGCGTGAAGCGGATCGTCGGCAGGAAGTTCTCCGGCGGCGACTCGTTTTCCGTCTTCCCGCGAATCACGTCGATGAAATGGTTGTCCGGGTCGCTGGCGGCGCAGTCGCCGAAGTCGGCGACCTCCTGGAGTTCCTGCTGGAACTGCGTGGTGGCCCGCACGATCGTCGGCGCGCCGTCAGTCCGCAGGAACAGCGAGCGTCCGGCGTTTCCGCTGAGGGTCCAGTCCTCGCACATGCCTCGGTGCTGGGCGGAACCGAGGACCGTCAGCGAGCCCAGCGTTCCGCCCGCCGTCCGGAAGCACACCACCGAGTCGATATCCACGGCGGCGCCGCGGTTTTCGATCATGGCAGAAACTTCCGTCACCGGCTCGGGGACGAGCCAGTTGATGACGTCCACCACGTGCGATGCGGAGTCGTTAAGCTGTCCTCCGCCCGACAGGCGCGGGTCGTGCCGCCAGTTGGTCGCCTTGCCCGACCACCACGCCTGGGTCTGGAGCACCGACAGCATGTGCAGCCGGCCAAAAGCGGGGTCGCGGACGAACTTCTTCATGTAGCGGTACGGCGCCTGGAAGCGGCGCTGGTAGGCCACGACGACGTGCCGTTTGCCCGCCCGGGCCTTCGCGGCGACCTGCTGCGTCTGGGCGGCGTTGGAGACCAGCGGCTTTTCCGCCAGCACGTGCAGGCCGGCGTCCAGGCAGGCCATGATCTGCTCGAAATGCAGCGTGTGCGGGGAGGAAATCAGCACCGCGTCGAGCGTCTCTGCGTCCAGGAGTTTGCGGAAGTCGTCGTAGACTTTCAGGGCGGGGCCTTCGGGGAGGACGGCCTCGTGGAACCGCCGAACCGACTCGGCGCTGGGTTCGGCCAGCGCGACGATCTCCACGTCGCCCCGCGCCAAGAGGCGTTTTCCATGCCCGCGCGAATTGGCGCCGGCCCCGATGAAGCCCATGCGGATTTTCTGCACGATCGTATTCCTTTTCAAGCGGCCTGCCCGGCCGCATCCGGCCTGTTCCTATCGCGGCAACGAACGGCTGTCAAGCGCGCAAAAACGCGGCGGCCCATCAAGGACCGCCGCGCTCGATGCATTTGTCTTCACTTCCACCTTCGGCCTTTTCCCTTCGGCCTCCGGCCTTTTCACTCTTCACTCACCACTTCTTTTAGTACATCTCCTCGTCCATTCCGCCGGCCGGGGCGCCGCCCTTCTTCTTCTCGGGCAGTTCGCTGACGACCGCGTCGGTGGTCAGCAGCAGCCCCGCGACGCTCGCGGCGTTCTGGAGGGCGGTGCGCTCGACCTTGGTCGGCACGATCACGCCGTCGGCCACCAGGTCGGTGTACTTGGCGGTCAGGGCGTTGTAGCCGAAGTTCACGTCGTCGGACTCCATGACCTTGGCGGCGACGATGCTTCCGTCGAGCCCGGAGTTCTCGGCGATCTGCTTGATCGGCGCGACGAGGGCGCGGCGGACGATGTCCACGCCGGTCTTCTCGTCGTCGTTGGCGCACTTGGTTTTGTCCAATGCCTTGAGGGTCCGCAGGACGGACACCCCGCCGCCCGGGAGGATGCCTTCCTCGACGGCCGCCCGGCACGCGTGCAGGGCGTCCTCGACGCGGGCCTTCTTCTCCTTCATCTCCACCTCGGTGGCGGCGCCCACGTTGATCTGCGCGACCCCGCCCGACAGCTTGGCCAGGCGCTCTTCCAGCTTCTCGCGGTCATAATCGCTGGTGGTCGTCTCGATCTCGTGCTTGATCTGCGCGATGCGTCCCTGGATGTCCGAGGTCTTGCCCGCGCCCTCGATGATCGTGGTGTTTTCCTTGTCCACGCGGACCCGCTTGGCCGAGCCCAGGTCGGACATCTCGATGTTCTCGAGGCTGATGCCCATGTCCTCCATGACGGCCTTTCCGCCCGTCAGGACGGCGATGTCGCGGAGCATCTCCTTGCGGCGGTCGCCGAAGCCCGGCGCCTTGACCGCCACGCACTGGAGCGTGCCGCGGAGCTTGTTGACCACCAGCGTCGCCAGCGCCTCGCCCTCGACGTCCTCGGCGATGATGACCAGCGGCCGACCCGACTGGGCGATCTTTTCCAGCAGCGGGACCATGTCCTTGATCGAGGAGAGCTTCTTTTCCTGGATCAGGATCAGCGGTTTCTCCAGGTCGCACTCCATGCTCTCGACCTTGTTGACGAAGTGCGGGGAGATGTAACCCTTGTCGAACTGCATGCCCTCGACCAGGTCCACGGTGGTCTCCAGGCCCTTGCCTTCCTCGACGGTGATGACGCCGTCTTTTCCAACCTTGTCCATGGCGTCGGCGATCATCTTGCCGATTTCCTGGTCCTGGTTGGCCGAGCAGGTGCCGACCTGGGCGATTTCCTTGGAGCTCTTGACCGGCTTGGAGAGCTTCTTGAGTTCCGCGACGACGGTCTCGACCGCCTTGTCGATGCCGCGTTTCAGGCTCATGCCGTCGGCGCCGGCAGTGACGTTCTTGAGGCCTTCGTCGAAGATCGCCTCGGCGTAGATGGTGGCCGTGGTCGTGCCGTCGCCGGCGAGGTTCGACGTTTTCGACGCGACTTCCTTGACCATCTGGGCGCCCATGTTCTCGTTGGCGTCTTCCAGCTCGATTTCCTTGGCGACGGTCACGCCGTCCTTGGTCACCGTGGGAGCGCCGAACGACTTCTCGAGCACCACCACGCGCCCGGTCGGGCCCAGCGTCACCTTCACCGCCCTGGCCAGTTGCTTGACGCCCCGGCGGATCGCCTCGCGCGCCTCGATGTTGTACAGGATCTTCTTCTTCGCCATTGCCTATCGCTCCTTGTTCTTGTTTTCCGTTTCGCCGTCAGGCCGACGGATCGGCGCGGGAGTCCCGCGTCCGCCGGGGCGGCGCGTTGCCTATCGGTTCCGCCCTCAGTCCAGGATCGCCAGGACGTCGGACTCGCTCATCAGCAGGTATTCCTCGGTTCCGACCTTGATGTCGGTGCCGGCGTAGCTGTTGAAGACGACCTTGTCGCCCACGGCGATCTGGAACTTCGCCCGCGTGCCGTCCTTCAGCAGTTTTCTGTCGCCCAGCGCCACGATCCTGCCCTGCGTGGGCTTTTCCTTGGCGTTGTCGGGCAGGTAGATTCCGCCCTTGGTCTTCTCTTCCGCATCCAGACGCTTCACCAGGATCCGCTCGCCGATCGGGCGGATTTTCGGGCCCTTGCCGGCCGCTGCCTTCGCGCTCGCCATGAGTCGTGACTCCTTTGCTTTCCTTCTCAATTTTCCTGTCGATGCCTGAAAATACCAAGCCGCCGACCCCGCGCCCGCCCGACGGCGGACCGCGCGATCGCGACACGTCTTACGGCCAATCCGGCTCGTTCCCGTCCGGCTCGCGCAACAGCACGTTCAGCCGGACCATGATCCGCTGCACCTGCCGCAGCAACTCTTCCAGCTCCAGCGGGCGAACCACCACGCTGAACGCCGCCAGGCGCAACGCGTCCTCCAGCATGCGGCGGTCGTTGCGGCCCGTCACCACCACCACCGGAAGCAACTGGTCCAGGCGGCGGATCATCCGCAGCACCTGGAGCACGTCCAGTTTCCAGTCGCCGGCGTCGTCGAGGACGGCCGCGTCGGCAACGCCCGACCGCACGACGTCCAGCAACTCGTGGTCGTCGTGCACGTCGTAGGTGGTGATCCACCGCGGCCCGACGATCTGGGACAGCGCGTCGGTCCAGAACCCGGCCTCGCCGGTGACCACCAGCCCGAACGGGCGGTCCTTCAGATTGTTCTGCACCGCGACCATCGCGGGTTGCTCCCTGCGGGTCCTTTTCGCCGCCGTTCCGGCCGCGCCCCCCTGCCAAAGCAGGGAGAGACCCATCCATTTGTTAGCAACCCAAGTGCCACCATTCCTATCTACCTTCATTTTAAGAAGATATGGATTATCTATCCCTTTCGGAACAATGAAATATTCTGCCGAAGATCGCCTCAGACGCGGGCGGTCTGCTGCTTTGGCAGTCGCAGGCCGGCGCGAGGTTTGCGTCAGGCAACAGGACCATCCCTTCCGTCGGCCGCTATAATTTGAACATGGGGGCCGGATGGACGTGGAACCGGAATTGACACCCCCCAGCCGATGCGGTAAGGTATGGGGCTTGTTTGCCCATGGGCGAAGCTTCAGAGGAGCGTGCGAAATGGCTGGCGAACTGACTTCCAGGAAAGTGCTGCTGGTGGACGACGACCGCGACATTCTTGCGGCCATGCAGACGGTGCTCTCGGAGGAAGGCGCGGAAGTGCTGACCGCGCAAGATGGTAACGAAGCGATCATCCAGGCCGAGTCGCAGGCGCCCG
>JAKPKY010000221.1 GCA_029553505.1 Planctomycetota bacterium | reverse complement strand
TGCTCAGCCGCGAGCAGTTCGACCGGTTCCTCGCGCCGTTCTACCGGCGCATCGTCCCGCGGGCCAAGGAGCGGGGCATCCTGACGATGGTGGACACCGACGGCGACGTGACCGAGGCCGTCCCGTCGGTGTCCACCATCGTCAGGATGCCCCGCTCCTTGGCCCGCGGGACGATGCGCCGGTAGAACGGCGCGAGGAACCGGTCGAACTGCTCGCGGCTGAGCATCGGGCCGTGGTTGTACGACAGGTCCTCGGCGAAACACAGCACGTCGGGCGTCAGGACGCCGCAGACGGTCTCGAGAATCGCGAGGTTGTACTCGCACAGGGCCTCGTTGATCCGCAGCATGAGTTCCGGCTGATCGTAAAAGGCGTAGAGGTGCGGCTCGACACCGAAGACCTCTCGCGGGAACCAGAAGAACCCGTCGACCTGGAGCTCGACGATCACCTCTCCCGCCGCCTGTCGGGCGGCCATCCCCCGCAGCGGATCGAGGTTGAGGCTCCTCTCGGCCAGCGCGGGCGCGACGAGGCGCTCGTAGTCGGACTCGCTGTCGATGACGCCCTGGCTGCGCGGGCGGAGCGGCGGGCGCGGAAAATGCTTGCGCGGCGTCGGCCAGAGACGCTCGTGAACGTCCAGCCCGAACCAGCGCAGGACGCCCTCGCGGTTCAGGTCCGCGGGCAGTCCCTCGGTCCGCCAGCGCTCGAGGGTCTTGTCCCACCAGCACAGCCACTCCATGGCCGGCAGGCGGTCGACGGGCTGGAAGTTCATCACCGCGTGGAATCGCTCGCGAGGGGTCATTCGGAAGTCTCCCGATTTCCGCCGGTCAGGTACGGGCGAAGGAACTCGATGGCCTGGCGGGCGGCCGTGTCCGCGTCGGGCTTCGGCAGAATTTCCACCGACGCCCATCCGTTGTACCCGATGCGCCGCAGCGCGGAGAAGATTTCGTCGAAGTCCAGGTGCCCCTGCCCCGGGGCCAGGCGGTTGGAGTCGGCCAGGTGAACGTAGGCGACGTGCCGGGCGAACCGCTCCAGCTCGCCGCCGATCGCGCGGTCCTCGATGTTCATGTGGAACACGTCGGGCATGAGGGCGAGGTTGGGCCGGCCGGCCTCGGCGAGGAGTTCCGCCGCCTCCGCGAGCGAGTGGATGAAGTTGATCTCGTAGCGGTTGACCGGCTCGAGCAGCAGGCGGACGGCCCGCGCGCGGGCGTATTCGCACAGCTCGCCGGCGACGTCGAGGAAGCGATGCCGCGCGTCGCGCGGAGGTTCCCCCGGCTCGATGAAGCCCCGCGCCCTTCCGATGTTGACCATCGCGCCGAGCTGGGCGGCCAGGTCGATCAGGCCCTGGAAGACCCGCACGACCTGGCGGCGTTTGTCCGGCTCGGCCGCGGTGAAGTACAGCCCGAGGCACGCGAACACCTGCCCGGTGGAGATGCAGGGGCAGGACAGGCCGGCGTCGCGCAGCTGGCGCTGAAGCGGGACGAGGTCCACCTCGCCGGCGTCGCGCAGGGCCAGTTCCACGCCGTCGTAGCCGAGGCGGCGAGCCTTTTCGATGGACGCCTGGAATCCGCGCCAGACGACCAGCGCGCTGGGCGGCGCGTCGTCGGAGGCGACGGCGACGGCCAGGCGGATCGCGGGGATGGGCTGGGGCGAATCCATGATTGCATACTGTATACAATCGCCACAACCTGTCAAGGGAAAAGAAATTGACGATTGACAATCGCCAATTGATAATTGGAAGACCGAAGACCGGGAACCGGATACCGAGAACCGGAGACGGAAAAGAAGGTCGAAGTTCGAAGTTCGGAGTGATCCGGCCACGCATTGCGACCTTCGATCTTCGACCTCCGAACTACGACCCATTCTTCTTTGCACTCCGGCTTGGCCCAATGGGCAATGGACAATGGGCAATCGTCCCCTGGTCCCTCGTCCCTTCTTCAGACGTCAATCTTCCGCAGGGCCTGTTCCAGCACGGCGGCGCAATAGTCGCAGCGGTGGCACTGTCCGTCGCACGCGCTGACGTGGTCGAAGAAATCGCCCGGGATCCGCTCGTTGTCGATCACCCACGGCGCGAAGGCCGGCGAGTAGCCCGGCTCCATCAGGTCCAGCAGGTTTCCGCGGAACCGCCGCTGGGCGTACGCGCGGATCACCGCGTGCGGGCGCTGGTGCAGGCGGGTGGCGAGCTTGCCCACGTCGAACAGCCCGTCGTAATGGTGCAGGTCCTCCGGGCGGACCCACGTGGCCTGGAGCACGAGCGGCCAGTTCGCCCGGTCGCGCAGCAGCGTCCAGCAGGCGTAGGGCAAAAAGTCGTCCAGGTTGTCGGAACGCGCGACGGCCGTCTCGTGCGCCACGAGGTTGTCGTGGAACGTCTGGGCGGCGCAGAAGCGCAGGCATCCGCTGTTCAGAAGGATCGAGAGCGTCTTTCCCGCGCCGTCGGCCCATTGTTTGAGCGTCCGCAGGCGGTCGAGGTCGCGGTTGTAGTCCCGCTGCACGTGGTAGGCGTCGAAGAGGTGGGCCAGGTGCTTCATCGCCTCGACGGTTCCGATGCGCAGGTTCACCGACGCCCGCGTGCGGACGCTCGGGAAGTGCTTGTGCACGACGTGCGCGACGGCAGGCGAGGTGGTGGTGACGGTCTCCACTCCGCCGGCGACGGCAGCGGCGCGCTCGATCGTCCCGACGACGCGCGCCTCCAGCGCCTTGCTGATTCCCTCGCCGCCGTAGCAGTTGGAGTTGAACAGCAGGTCGAGTTTCACGCCCAGCCGGCGCAACTCGGCCAGGTCGGCCTCGAACCGCTCGACGGCCTGGGGATCGACTTCCCCCTCGCGCCCGCCGATGGGCGAGCGTCCGCTGGGCTGGCCCACCCAGGCGAAGTAGACCTCCGCGACGTGCTCGCGGAACTCGCGCACGATCTCGACGAACGATTCCTCGCCCGCCTCAGCCAGTTGGTATCCGACGGAAAACTTCATGCGCTCTCCCGCGCGAACACGGCTTGCCAGCAGCCGTGCCACCCATTTTTCAGCGGGTGCCGTGGTTTGCGGAGTCCGAAGGGACGAAGCAACCACGTTCCCTCGTCCACCGTGGTTGCTCCGTCTCCCTGCCGGGAGACTTCGCAAGCCACGGCGCCGCGCGCGTCATTCCCTTCCGTCCTCGGGCATTTCGGCGTCGCCGTCGGGGGCGTCGCGCCAGGCGCCGGGCGCGAGCTTCCACGGGGGGCGCTTGCGGAAGGGATTCTCGAACAGGTTCTGGATCCGCCCCGTCTGCTCCAGGTGGATCATGCACGCGCGGGTGCATCCGCGCGCGCCTTCCAGCGCGGCGTTATGGTTGTACAGTGGGGGATATCCGACGACGCGGTCCAGTTCGGGCCGGCCGCAGTACTTGTCCGCGTACGCCGCGGGGTCCGCCTCGCGACGCAGGAACGGGTTGTATTCCGGCAGCCCCCCGCGGTAGGCGACGGAGCATTTCGTACAGTCCAGCCGCCCCCACTCGACGGTTCGCCCGGCGATGGTCACGCGCTCGGCGTCGGTGGCGCTGATCGCCTTTCCCGTGCACTCCGCGACGCATCGCATGCAGCGATCGCAGATCGGCGGACCGTCGTACAGCGGGTCGGGCTCCAGCGGCGCATCGGTGAGGATGACCGCGAACCGCTGGCGCGGGCCGAACTGCGGGGTCAGCAGCAGCTTGCTCCACCCGAACTCGCCCAGTCCGGCGGCGAAGGCCGCAACGCGGTAATCCACCAGCACGTCCGGGTGCGGCAGGTCCGCGCGCACGGGCCGGCTGCGCTTCGGGTCGAACGCCTGCGTCTCGAACCGCACGCTCGTGCCCGGATACGTGTTGGGCAC
Organism: Planctomycetota bacterium; assembly: GCA_029553505.1. Taxonomy (GTDB): domain Bacteria; phylum Planctomycetota; class Phycisphaerae; order SM23-33; family SM23-33; genus UBA12270. Next base: position 2,726 of record JAKPKY010000221.1, on the reverse strand, counting down.
GGGCGAGGCCTCGAACCCGTGGTCCTCGATGAAGCAGCACAGCTCCCGCAGCACGATCGGCATGTAGACCTGGTTGAGCCCGCCGTAGCCCATCGCGGGGTAGGCGGCGAAATACGTGCCTTCCTCGATGCCCCGGTAGTAGCCCCGCGGAATGCGGAAGCCCAGCACAAGACACGCCCGGGCCTCCGGGAAAATGCAGCGCGGGTCCTGCTGCCTCGGCGCGCCTTCGAAGCGGTCCATCGACGCAACGCCGCACAAGTCCGCCCCGCACTCGCGGGCGACCTTCTTGACCTGACGGGACGTCAAACCGGCCATGGGTTTCTCCCAAAAGGGAACGCCTCAGTCCGCTTCCTTGTGCGTCGCCGGCGGTTCGGGGCGGGGCTGCTCTGCCGGCGGCTCGACGGATCGCCAGGGGCACTTTCCGTCCGGGCGGAACGGCGAATGGAACTTGTTGGTCAACACGCCGCGCGCCTCCAGCGAGGTCAGGCAGGCGCGGGTGCAGCCGCGGGCGCCGCAGATGGCCTGCCCGGTGTTGTAGAGGTTCCTGGGCTTCTTGTAGAACGGAGACCAGGGGGCGCGCTTGACCTTCTTCCCGAACATCGGATCGCAGTATTCCTCGGCCTGCTCGCCCTCGGCCATCGGCACGGCGCCGCGGAAGCAGATGTCGCAGCGCTCCATGTCGATGTCGGCCCATTCGACCTCGTGCCCGGCGAGGGTCACCTTGACGCTCCGGTCCCGCGGGATCGCCCCGCCCGGGCAGTCGCGCACGCAGGCCATGCAGCGATTGCACAGCGGCGGGCCCGCGTAGATCGGGTCGGGCTCCAGCGCCGCTTCGGTAATGACGATGCCCAGGCGCTGGCGCGGCCCGAACTGCGGCGTGAGGAACATCTTGCTCCATCCGATCTCGCCCAGGCCGCACAGGTACGCGGCGATGCGCTGGTTGACCATCACGTCGGGGCAGGCCCGCCCGGGTTTCACGGGAAAGCTGTAATTCTTCTTCAGCACGCCGGTATTCCCGATGGCGCGCCAGTCGCTCTGGTGGCCGTAGGGAATCGCCTCGAAGCCGTCGTCCTCGAGCGCCTTGGCGAGGTTGATGACCGTCAGGGGCATGTAGAGGTAGGTCAGTCCGCCGTAGCCCATCGCGGAGTAGTTGCTGAAGAACGTGCCCTCCTCGATTCCGCGCAGGCTCCCCCGCATCACGCGGAAGGCCATCGCGATGACCGACCGCGCGCGGGGCATGATCTGGCGCGGATCCTGCTGGATCGGCGCGCCTTCCCACCGTTCGATGTTCCCGATGCTCACCGCGTCGGCGCCCAGCGACAGGGCGCACTGCTTGACCTGCGTTGCCGTCAACATGCGTTTCTCCTGATTATTGCCCTGTGGAAAACATCCGTTCCCGGGAGGGGTGGCACGCTTTGCTCGCAAAGCGTGTTGCCGAATTCGTCCGGAACACGCCCGTACGGGCCGTGCCACCCGGTTTGTCCGATGTTTTCCACAGAGCTTCCCATAGTCAAAAGCACTCGCTCATCCGCCCGCGGAGAGTTTTTCCGCGGCGGAAGTAACCAACTCGATCGTCAGGCGGCAGGCGTCCGGACCGGCGCTGGCGGGGTCGTGAATCGATCCGCCCAGCGCCGCCAGCAGTTCGCCGGCCGGCGAAAACACCGGCGCCGCCACGCGGTAGATCCCGTCGCCGCAAGGCGGCGCGGCGCAGCCGGTCTCGCGAACGCCGGCCAGGAATCGCTCCAGGTTGTCGGCGTCCTTCCACAGGTGCGCCCCGTGCTCCCAGAACGGATGCGCGCGGCGGAATTCCTCCCGCTGCTCCGCCGGCCAGTACGCCTGGAACACCAGCGACGACGCCGCGCCGTACGGATGCACCGCGCGCCCCGTCGGGCGCTCCAGCACGCCGGAACGTTCCGGACTCATCCGCAGCGTCGTGACGATCTGCCCGCCAAGCGATTCACAGAACACCAGCGTCGCGCAGGGGAGCTTCTCGAATAGCCCGACGAGAATTTCCGCCGCCCGCGCGTGCAAACGGTGCGAGACGCGGCGGCGGGTCAGTTCCACCAGCGCCGAGCCCAGCCGGTACCGCGTGGGGTGGGAAACCTTCTGGAGATACTCGCGAGCCGCCAGCGTGCGGACGAGGTTGTGCGCGGTCGACGGCCTCAGGCCCATCCGCCCCGCCAGGTCCTTGACCGTCAGGCCTTCGGGGAATTGGGCGATGAGGTCCAGGATGTCCAGACCCCGCAGGAGAGATTGTACTAGGTCACTACCCGCCATAATTCATCCATGATGCATGATAGTTCATCAAAGATGATAACGGCGCGGGACAAGACTGTCAATCCTTTTTCGCAGGAAAAAAGACGGGGGGTGGCACGGCTTGTTTGCAAGCCGTGTAGGTCGAACGAATCGCGCAGGGCGTGGTTGCTCCATCCCGCTGCGCGGGACTCCGCAATCCACGGCACCCGCAGTTCCGAAACGACAAATACGAAATTCGAAGCACGAAATTCGAAACAAATCTCCAAACGGAAAATCCAAAACGCGGTGCGCGGTTTTGTTTCGGATTTCGAATTTCGGATTTCGTGTTTTTTAGAGCGCCTAACAAAATGACGCGTCGCACCGAGGCCGAGCGGTTTGCCGGCTGGCCAGGAGGGCGAAGCAGGCAACCCTGCGGGTTGTCGATGCAGCCCGACGCCGCCAGACGGCAAACAAGCCGGCCGAATGCAGCG
>JAKPKY010000199.1 GCA_029553505.1 Planctomycetota bacterium | reverse complement strand
AATCGCCGCCCTGTACCGCCAGACGCACGAGACACTCGGGCGCAAACGCCCGGAATACGCATGCGCGTGGAGTCTCCAGCCGTGGCGAATCGGCGGGATGGACAAGTGGACACCGCGGATGCGCCACGCCGAGGCCGAGACGCTGAAGGACGTGCTGGACATCGAGCAGCAGGCCGTCGCAAAGATCGAGGCCGTCGTGCCCCTGCTGGCCCCCGCGCCGAAAACCTGACCTCGCCGCCGCGACGGCGAACCCGACAAGCCCCCTGCGTCAACTTGTCCCGCCGGGACAGGGGGACGAATGTGGCGCGATGAACGACAAGAACCCCCGCTTTACCGCGGGGGCTTGTAAAAACCGTCCCCGCATGGGGCCGCCGCGTGGCCTGTCGCTAATGACGATCACTTGCCGGCTGAGAGGTCGGCCCGAACCGGTCCACCGGCCGATGGCAACTCGGCCGATCCGGATGCCTGGCGAAATAGTCCTGGTGATATTCCTCAGCCGCCCAGAACACGGAGGCCGGCGCGACTTCCGTAACCACATCGTATCCCCGCGCGCGAAGCAGGCCGATGAGCCTTTCCGCGGTTTCTTTCTGCTTCCGGTTCGTATGGAAAATGGCCGACCGGTACTGCGTGCCCACATCGGGTCCCTGGCGATTCTGCTGCGTGGGATCGTGAATCTCGAAGAACCGCCTGGCCAGTTGTTCATACGAGACCCTGGCTGGATCGAAAAGGATTTCAACCGCCTCCGCGTGGCCGGTTTTCCCCGTGCAAACCTGCTCGTAAGTCGGCTTGGCGGTCTTTCCCCCCGTGTAGCCGCTTCGGATCGTCAGCACGCCGGGCATTTCCCCCAGCAGATGCTCCACGCCCCAGAAGCATCCCCCCGCGAAGATCGCCCTCTGGAGCGGCCACTTCTCCCGCGGCACGAACCTCAGCGACGCCGAGTTGACGCAGTGCCGCGTATCCTTGACCGTCAGGCCCTCTCCGACGAACACGTGGCCGAGATGGCCGCCGCAATGGGCGCAGAGAATTTCGGTCCGCATCCCGTCGGCATCCGGCTGGCGCCGGACCGCTCCGGGAATCTCGTCGTCGAAGCTCGGCCAGCCGCAATCGGATGGGAATTTGCTGTCGGAGAGGTAGAGCGGCGTTCCGCACTGCCGGCAAAGATAGACGCCCTGCGCGGTGGTGTTCCAGTACTTGCCCGTGAAAGGCCGTTCCGTGCCCTTCTCGAGAAGGATGTGTTTCTCGTGTTCGTTCAAGGGCGGCATGGGCTTCCTCGGCAACCTCGTGGACCTGTCGGAACTCGTGGAAGATTCCCGGCTGGCGGGATCCGAGCAGGACGCCATTCCGGCGGCAACCGCCAACAAGAGCAATGCATACCCGTAGCACATGGCCGTCTCCTTCGTCCTCCTGGGGCGCAAAACCGGCTGAAGGCAAGGTCAGGCTGCCCTCTGCTTCATCATAGGCAACCCGGGGTTCCCCCCGTCGGGATCAAGGCGGATAAAGGAGGTCAGGGCTGCTCTGTAGAAAACATCAAAAAGAGAGGGGGGCACGGCTTGCTTGCAAGCCGTGTTCCGGGCAAATTCGGGCAACACGCTTTGCGAGCAAAGTGTGCCACCCATCCCGGAAACGAATGTTTTCTACAGAGCAGGTCAGGGCCGAATGCCATTCTCAATCCCGATGTTGTGCATCGGAATTGAGGGTGCGGGAAAAAGGGCGCGGGTCATTCCTTGAGTTGGAACCACGCCGGGTCGTCGAGCGTTCCGGCGAAGAGGTCCACCTCGTCGCCCTTGTGGCCGGCCCAGAACACCGGCGAGCCGCACTTCGGGCAGAAGTTCCAGACGCCGTGGGCGTCGCACCGCTCGCCCGACGCGGCCCGGTATTGCGCCACCTCGCCGACGGTGAGGCGGAAGCCGGCCTTCCGCACCGTCACGAAGGGCGCCTTGAGCGCCCCGGACGCCTTCCGGCAGCCGGGGCAGTCGCAGTAGCTGGATTTCACGGCGGGAGCGGCGGCTTCATACCGAACCTGCCCGCAATGGCATCGACCCGTAATCATCTTTGCATTCGCCTCCTTGACGGCCGCCGGTTTCGCGGCGGGTTGCGCCTGCGTTTCAGCGGTGTTGGGGGCGACGTTGGCGCACCCGGCCAGAAAGACCACGAGAACACATCCCATCCACGCTCGCATTGCATTCTCCTTTGCTCTCGAAGCCGCGTCAACACCACCCCAGCGTATCATGCTCTCCGAACGGGGGCAAACCCGCCGGTCGCCTAGGCGTTCGGCTTCTTGCCAATTTCGTTCGGTTCCCTGGCGATTTCCGCCTTGCTTGGCGCGGGGACGGAACGCAACACGCGCGCCACCCACACCATGCCGATGCCCCCGACGATGAGGTCCGTCACCAGCCGCCCGCCGAACACGCCCGGAATTCCCCCCACCTCCGCGCCGAGATACGACAGCGGAATCAGGAACACCACCACCCGCACGGCGTTGAGGATCGTCGCCGAAACGGGCTTGTGCATTCCGGTGAGGAAGAACCCGCAGTAGCGATGCACCTCCATCATCCCGTAGCCGAAGGAGATGATGCGGATGTAGGACACGAGCGTTCCGGCGACCTTCGGGTCGTCGGTGAAAAACGCCGCCATCCACGGGGCGCACAGGAAGAACGCGACGGCCACCAGCCCGCCGTAGCCCAGGGCAAACCCGATAGACACCTTCCGCGCCTCGCGGATGCGGTCCATGCGGTCGGCGCCGAAGTTCTGGCTCACGAACGGCGTCAGCGAGATTCCCAGCGCCATGGGAACGACGAACGCGAACATCTCGATCCGCCCTGCCGCCCCGCTCGCGGCGACGGCTTCGTTGCCGAACCCGCTGAGAATCCGCGTGACGACGGTCGCGGAGATCGGCATGAGGATCATGCTCAGGATGCTCGGCACGGCGAAGCCCGTGATCCGCCGCAGCGAGGCGAGATACCCGCCCAGCCGGCACGCGCGCCAGGCCAGGAGGCGATGCTTCCGGACCAGCAGGTGGATCAGCCAGACCGTCGAAACGCCCTGGGCGATGACAGTCGCCAGGGCCGCCCCGCGGATCCCCATGGCCGGGCACCCGAAGTAGCCGAAGATCATGATCGGATCGAGCACGAGGTTCAGCATCGTGCCGAGGATCATGAACCAGCTCGCGGCCTTGGAATCGCCCGCGGAAATCAGGATTCCGTTGCCCAGCATCGGCAGGGTCATGAACACCGCGCCGAGGTACCAGGTGCGCATGTATTCTCCGATCAGCGGCAGGGTCTCGTCGCCGGCGCCGAGTTGGGCGAAGGTCGGCCCGATGAGGAAATAGCCGCCGAAGGACATCCCGGCCGTCACGACGAGGGTCAGCAGCATGCCGTGCGTGACCAGCCTGACGGCGGCGGCGTGATCGTGGCGCCCGATCGCGTGGGACACCAGCGTGGTGACTCCGCCGCCGATGCCGCGGGCCACGCAGGTCAGCAGCATGACAACGGGGAACGTGAAGCCCATCGCCGCCAGCGGGAGCGTGCCCAGGCGGGCGACGAACCACGTGTCCGTGAGATTGTAGGCGTTCATCGCGAACGTGCCCGCGAGCATCGGGAACGCCATCGAGAACAGCGTGCGCGGGACGCTTCTGCGAACCAGGACGGCCATGAAATCCTGCCTCTTTCACCCGGCGGCGCCGTACGCCGCCATGCAGAAAGGGCCAGCCCTTACGGACCAGCCCTTTCTGTATGTCGGGGCGGAGGGATTTGAACCCTCGACCTCTTGACCCCCAGTCAAGCACGCTAAACCAAGCTGCGCCACGCCCCGAATCGGTGCGACGGGGGCATTATAGACGATCAGGCGGCAGAGACAAGAGGAATGTGCATTTCGCCGCTCGATGCGGGCCGGCGAGAAGGACGGCATGGGAAAAACCTGGCGCGGGGCCGCCCGAACCGGACAACCCCGCGCCGGCACAGCCTCACCAAAGAGAGCGCGACTCGCGCCCTTCGATGAACTCAGGACTTCCGTCTGCGTCTCAACAGCGCCGCGGCGCCCAGCGACAGCAGCGCCATCGTCGCCGGTTCGGGAACCAGATATCCGGTACCCGTGTTGCCGTCCAGTCCGCCGCCGGTACCGTAGCCGCCGAAGAAATCCTCAACCCAACCGGAGGGACTGGCGGCAGTGCCCAGTTGGTACTTGCTGCCGTCCACCAGGAACTCCCATTGCCCGTTCCACGTGGCGCCGGAATCCAGCGTGAAGGTGAAGCTGAACGTGCTGCTGCTCCCAACGGCCGTGATCACATTCGTGCCGCCGGCACCGGCGTCGTAGCCGGAACTGTAAAACGTCCCCAGGTCGTCCGCGGTTCCCTGCACCCCGTCCGGTCCGGGAGCCCAATCGGCCACCCAGGCGCCGTTCTTGTTGAACGCGCTGCTGTAGAAACTGTTCGGGGAAACGTCCATCACCATGTAAAGTGGATTCGCGGCAACGCCGGTTTCGGAACCGCTGGCGTCCCAGAACCATACACAGTTGGTTCCATACGTATTCCAACTGTAAGAACTGGGCGCCGTGGCGCCCCATCCGGACTGATTGGTGCTTCCACCCGTGATGGTGTATCCCCCGCCGGTCACCACGGGCCTGGCACGGATGGCCCATAATCCCCATTGGTAAGTCGCATCGTGCAGGGAACCGATCGCGGCTTGGACGTCCGCAGCCGTGAAATTCACCGTTTCCTGCGCATGGGCAAAGCTGATTCCCACGAACATCCATATACCTAACACTGCGATTGCACCTGCGATTTTCATCTCAAGGCTCCTTCTGGTTTCGATGTCGCGAACCGCGGAAGGCCCCTCGCCTTCACGAATGGCTGGCGACGACGTCCCTCTTCGACCTCGCATCCGTGCACGTTTCTCCGTCACGTCCTTTCGCCGTTCGGCGGGCTTTGAGATCCGCCTCGCGCGATCGCCCCGGGGGGTCTCTCCGCACCAAATCCAGCCGGGCGGATCGTCCCGGTCCCTTTCGGGACGGAACGCGGCAGGCGCCGATCTCTGCCGGTGGCGTGGACAAGTCGCGGCGATTCCTGTCGAAGCCCCCGGACCATGCCGGGGAAATCCCCTCTCAGGCCATTGCATCACCCCTTTCCAAAACCGGCATCGCCGGTTGCGCGCAGGGACTCTCCGTGCGGAGTTTCCGGTCCGTTTGCCGAAGGAATCCCTCGCAGTTGATTCCCTACCGTCCCCGTCGTCGAATCGGCCGGCGGACAACGCGGCTCAGCGTTGTCCCAGGCCGGAAGCATCCGGCGACGGTGTCTGCCACTCACACGGGTTGTGCGCGGCGCGCAAATGCCGCCGCGTTTTTCACAAAACCTTTTCCCGCTCCGCCCGGCTCGATCGCGCACGCACGGCGCACGCGCCCACCGGACGGGTCAAATCGTCGGAAAGACAACGGAACCACGGGCCCCAGAAAACCCCGTCAGAAAGGAACCCCTCGCTCCCGACGTTCGGCTCCAGACCATCCCGATATATTCGTGACGGTCGATTCAACCATTCTACATGTGAAGCCTCTTCCGTCAAACAAAAACCGCCCACAAAACGATTTTATCTTCTTGGCACACAACATGTTGCAGTTTTTCGGGTATGCGAGGCTCAGGCGATGAGTGTATTCGGCGCAGCAGAAAGGCCGGGGCGAATCCGATGGACGGGATACGTATTCACATCAGAGCGACGGGATCCACGTCGGAAATGACTTCGGCGGGATTGTCGGTGAGCAGTTCGCCCATGGCTTCCCCGAGCGCCTGCTGCACCACGCCCGGTCGCTGCGTGACGATGAGGATCTGGAATCGCGCCTGGTCGCGGATTCGCAGCACGGCGGCCGGCTGCGGACCGACCAGGATCGCCTGCCCGTTCGGCAGGAGCTTCCGCAGGCGTTCGGCCAGCAGTTCGGCGCCCTGCTCGACCTTGTCCAGGTCGCGGTGGCGGATGAGGAACCGCACCATCCGCGAGAACGGCGGTACGTTCGCTTCCTCGCGCAAGGGCAACTCGTAGGCGGCGAACCCGTCGTAATCGTGGCGCAGGGCGAACTGGATGGCCGGCTCCTCCTCGTGGAGCGTCTGGACGACGACCTTTCCGGGCAGCTCGGCGCGCCCCGCGCGCCCGGCCACCTGCACGATCAGCTGGAACGTGCGCTCCGACGCGCGGAAGTCGGGGATCGCCAGCGACGTGTCGGCCGACGCCACCCCCACCAGCGAGACGCGCGGGAAGTCCAGGCCCTTGGCGACCATCTGCGTGCCCAGCAGGATGTCCACCTCGCCGGCGCCGAAGGCGTTGAAGACTTTCTCGAACTGCGCGGGGCTGGTCATCGTGTCGCTGTCCATGCGTGCGACCCGTGCGGCGGGGAACTTCCGCGCCAGTTCGTCCTCGATCCGCTGGATGCCGTACCCGAAATACACGATCTTCCCCCGGCAGGCGGGGCAGCGGTCCGGCAGGGCCGCCGTCGCCTGGCAGTAGTGGCACATCGCCACCTGCGTGGCCTGGTGGTAGACCATCGCCCGCGTGCAGCTCTCGCAGGACATCAACCAGTGGCACGACGGGCAGAAGACGTAGCTGGCGTACCCGCGCCGATTCATCAGGAGGATGATCTGCTCGCCGGCGTCGAGGGTGCTCGCCATCCGGCGCGTGAGCGTCGCGCCGATCAGCTCGATCCGCCCGCGCTCGATCTCCTGGCGGAGGTTGACGATCTCCAGGGCGGGCATGGGCAGCCCGCGCACCCGGTGCGCAAGGCGCAGCAGCGCGTAGCGACCCGCGCGGGCGTTGTGCAGGCTCTCCAGCGACGGGGTGGCCGAGCCCAGCACCACCGGCACGTCGGACAGCGACGCCCGCAGGATGGCCACGTCGCGACCGTGGTAGCGCGGCGCGGTGTCCTGCTTGTACGTCGGCTCGTGCTCCTCGTCGACGACGATCAGCCCCAACCGCCGGGCCGGGGCGAACACGGCGCTGCGCGGCCCGACCACGACGGACGCGTGCCCGTCGCGAATCTGCTCGTAGTGGAACGCTCGCTGGGCGTCGGTCAGCCCGCTGTGCAGGACGGCCACCCGCGGGAGGCGCTTCAGCAGGCGCTGGAGCGTCTGGGTAGCCAGGGCGATTTCCGGGACCAGGAGGATCGCCTGCCGCCCTGCCGCGATCACCTCGCGGATCGCGCGGACGTAGATTTCCGTCTTTCCGCTGCCAGTCACGCCGTGCAGGAGCGTCACGGAAAAGCCTTCGCGGAGCTTCGCGGACAGTTCGGTCAGGACGGTCTTCTGCTCGTCGTTCAGGTCGAACGGGTCGCCCTCGGCCTGGTCCGACAGCGATTCCAGGCGGACCGGGCGCGTGTCGGTGCGGATCAGCCCCCGCGCTGTCAGGCGGCGCACCGTGTCGCGCGACGCGCCGCTGTGGTGCTGCAACTGCTCGAGCGTCAGCGGTTCGACCCCCTGCTTGCGGGCCTCGAGAAGCTCGTCCAGCACGCGGCGCTGGCGCCCGCCCAGGCGGTCGGGCCAGGCGTCGGGCTCGGCCGAAAGATAAGCCACCGTCTCGGTGCGCGTGGCGTGGCGACCGACGGCCGACGGAACCATCGCCGCCAGCGTCATGCCCGGCGGGGTCATGTAGTAGCGGCTGATCCACTGTCCCAGCTTCCAGAGCGGCTCGTCGAACGGCGTCTGGGCGTCCACGAGTTCGTCGATCGCCTTGAGCGCCACGCCGGGCGGCGCGGCGCGGGCCGTCTCGACGACGAACGCCAGCGTCTTGCGGTTGCCCCGCCCGAACGGAACGCGGACGCGCTGCCCGACCTGGGGCGCGCCCAGTTCGTCCGGCCAAAGGTAATCGAACGTCCGCCAGAGGTTGCTGTTGACGGCCACGCCCACGACGCGCCCGGGCGGGGCCTGCGTCTCGGCCGGCGGCGGTTCGACGGGTTCCCGGAACAATCCTTCCATGCGCCTGATCCTACCGGCAGAAAGGCCCGGCGGAAAGCCCGCGCCCGGGAAACGCTCTCGCTGTCCTGTTGCGAATCGCGTCCGGCTGCGATACCCTAAGCGGGTATTTTCGCGGGCAGACCGCGTACCGAAGGAGCTGGAAACATGACGGAACCGCACGCCGACGCGCCCGAGCCCCTGACGGCAGAGCAGATCCGCAGCAGCAAGGTGCTCGTCGTGGACGACAACGCGCAGAACCTGGAGCTTCTGGTGGCCTACCTCGACCCGCTGGGTTGCCAGGTGGTCACCGCCATCGACGGCGTGGACGCGCTGGAGAAGATTTCGCAGGATGTTCCGGACCTGATCCTGCTGGACATCATGATGCCGCGGATGAGCGGGTTCGAGGTGTGCCGCCAGATCAAGTCGGACCCGAAGACCCGCGACGTTCCGGTGCTCATGGTCACCGCGTTGAACGAGATGGGCGACATCGAGCGGGGCGTGGAGAGCGGGACGGACGATTTCATCACCAAGCCGGTCAACCGCCTGGAGTTGCTGACGCGGGTCAAGAGCCTGCTGCGGGTTCGGCACCTCAAGGGCGAACTGGACCGCGCGCTGGCGTACCTGGACGAGGTCGAGGACCGCGGGCAGCCCACCCCATGAACCGGGCGCGTCGTCGCGGCGGATTTGCAGGAGGCAAGCGGATGAACCCAGCCGCCCGGATCGCCCTATGGATGGTCGCCGCCTGCTGCGCGGGCGGGTGCGTCGGACCGGCAGGAACCGAAACCTCGGCGCCGGCCGCCCCGGCCGAACCCCTGACCGTCGCGCGGACCCTCGCCCCGGCCGACGGCGCGACCGTCGTGCAACTGTCCAACGGCCTGACCGTCATTGTCAAACCCGTCCGCACCGCGCCGGTGGTCACCGTGCGGGCGTACGTCCGCGCGGGCGGCTTGTACGAGGGCAAGTACCTCGGCTGCGGAATCAGCCATCTCACCGAGCATCTCGTCGCCAAGGGCGCCGAGCACGACATGGGCCCGGGCGCGACAGCCGGCGAGGCCAAGAAGACCTCCGATCGCGTCTCCCGCATCGGCGGGCAGTCCAACGCCTACACCTCGCTGGACTCGACGTGCTACTACATTTCCGCGTCGGCCGGAAAGACGATGGAGTGCATCGACCTGGTGGCCGACTGGATGGCCCGGCCGGAAATCTCCCGCGCCGATTTCGAGCGCGAGCACGGCGTGGTGCAGCGCGAGCTGGAGATGGGGCGCGACAAACCGTCGCGCCAGATGTGGTACGCGCACATGGCCAACGCCTACGAGGGCCACCCGGCGGCGGTTCCGGTCATCGGACTGCGCGAACCGCTGGCGGGCCTGAAGTACGAGGACGTGCTCGACTACCACGCGCGGATGTACGTGCCGCAGAACATGGTCTTCTGCGTCGTGGGCGACGTGGACGCGCCCGCCGTGCTCGACCGCGTCCGCCGGGCGTTCGCGGGTTTCGCCCCCGGGCGCGAGCCGGACCTGTCGCTGCCGGAGGCGCGCCCCTGGACCGGCGCGCGCCGATGCGCCCTGACCCACCCCACCGCCAGGGAAACGATGGAAAGCCTCAGCTTCCAGACCGTCCCGCTGGTCCACGAAGACCTCTACGCCTTGGACGTGCTGAGCTACGTGCTGACCGAAGGGCAGGCCAGCCTGCTCGTCCGGAAGGTCCAGCGGGAACAGAAACTCGTCAGCGCGATCGACTCCAGCTCGTGGACGCCCGACTGGGGCAAGGGCACGTTCACGATCAGTTTCCGCAGCGAGCCCGACGCCGCCGACCGCGCCGAGCGGGCGATCCTCGACGAGCTGCGCGCGGTCATCGAAAACGGCGTGACCGACGAGCAGCTCCAGCGGGCCAAGCGGCAGAAGGCGGCCGACTACGTCTACTCCCAGCAGACGGTGGACTCGCAGGCGGCGACGCTGGCGTCGGATTACCTCAGCACGTCTGACGCATCCTTCAGCCGCAGCTACACGCGGAAAATCCAGGCGGTGACGGCGGCGCAGGTGCGGGCAGCGGCGCGGAAGTATTTCGACTTCGACGCGATGGCCGTCACCCGCATGACGCCTCCCGCCGCGGGGGATTCCTCCGCTTCGCCAACGGAAACCGCGTCGCGCGCCGACGACGGCGAGTTCTTCACGCTGCCCAACGGCCTGCGCGTCGTACTGCACGCGAGCGACTCGGCCGAACTCGTCTCTCTGACGTTCGTCTCCGCCGGCGGCGTGCTGCTGGAGGACGAAAAGACCAACGGACTGGGCAACCTGATGGCGTCGCTTTCCACCCAGGGGGCGGGCGAGCGCTCGGCCGAGGAGATCGCCGCGTTCTTCGACCGCGCGGGCGGGGGCATCTCCGGCTCGTGCGGGAACAACACCTTCTACTGGCAGGCGACCGTCCTCGACGACAGCTTCGACGGCGCGCTGGACATCCTCGCCGACGTGATCCTCCGCCCGGGCTTCGCCGCCAAGGAGTTGGACATCCTTCGCCCGCGCGTGCTGGCGGCCGTCAAATCGCAGGACGAGGACTGGATGGGCCAGCTCCGCAAGTTCACGCGCGAGCAATTCTTCGCCGGTTCGCCCTACCGCCTGTCGCCGGTCGGCAGCGAGGCGGTGGTCCGCGCGGCGACCGTCGCGCGGATTTCCGAGCACCACCGGCAGGCCGTCCGCGCGGGCAGCAGCGTGCTGGCGATCTATGGAACCTTCGACGCCCAGGCCGCACGGCGGCGGATCGAGACGCTCTTCGCCCCCCTGCCGGCGGGCAAGATTCGCATTGACCTTCCGCCCGCCCGCCAGGTCGCCCCAGGCGGCGAGCTGCACAAACTCAAGACCGATAACCAGCAGGCGGCCCTGATGGTGGCCGTGCCCGGAATGACCGTCGAAAACGTCGAAGACCGCTTCGCCATGGACGTGCTGGACACGATCCTCAGCGGATACCACCTGCCGGGCGGCTGGCTGCACAACGAGCTTCGCGGGCGGCAACTGGTCTACGTGGTCCACGCGTTCAACCAGCCGGGGTTGGCGCCAGGCGGGTTCTTCACATACGCTGCCTGCAAGCCCGAAAAGGCCGCCGAGGTCCTGGACATCATCCGCAGGGACTACCGCCGGGCGATGGAATACCTGCCGTCGGACGACGAAATCTCGCAGGCCGTCAACACGATCCTGACGGCCGAACTGCTCGACAACCAGTCGATGGCCTCGCTGTCGATGCAGGCGGCCCTGGACGAACTATACGGGCTGGGGCATGATTTCCGCGCCCGCATGGAGCGGAACTACCGGCGGGTGACGCCCGAGGACGTACGCCGCGTGGCGCGGAAATACCTGGGCTCCCCGGCCGTCGTGTGCGTGACGACCCCGCGCCTGGACCTGCTCGACGCGACGTCCGCCAGATCGGAAGGGAAATAAAAAGACGTCCACGAATTGCACGAATTACACGAAGAAGAAAAAAGAAAGAACCTGTCCCCGTTATTGTTTGTTTATTTTCAATTCGTGAAATTCGTGTAATTCGTGGACAAAGGGTTTTCAAAAACAGGAGAGACGACGTGGCTGAGAACACGGACCTTTTGCAAGGAAGCGTGAAGGACTTCATCGAGTCGGTGGCCGCCAAGACGCCCACGCCGGGCGGCGGAAGCGTTGCCGGCGTGGTCGGCGCGCTGGGCGTGGCGCTCAGCGAGATGGCGCTGAACTTCACGCGCGGGAAGAAAAAATTCGCCGAGCACGAGGCGCTGTACGCAACCGTCGCGCAGCGGTTCGCCAAGGCGCGCACGATGTTCGCCGACCTGATGGCCGACGACATGGAGGCGTTCCAGCTCTACCAGTCCTCGACGCGCCTTCCGGACGGCCCGGAGAAGGACCAGGCGGTGCAGCTGGCGACGGCAGCCGCCATCGACGTCCCGCGCGAAATGGCCAAGCTCGCCCTGGCGGCGCTGGCGGACATGCGCTCGCTGGCCGACAAGTGCAACCCGTACCTGGTGAGCGACCTGGTGGCCGGCGCGGCGCTGGCGAGCGCCGTCGTCCGTCTGTGCGACTACAACGTGCGGATGAACGTGCCGAACGTCGCGGACCGCCAGGCGGCCACCGAGATCGCCCTCGCCTCACGCACCGACGTCGCCCGCGCGAACAACACGCTCGACGAGATCGAAAAGGCCCTGGCCCCCCAGGGCGGATGACCGATGGCCAAGGAATACAACATCAGCAAGACCAGCGGCCAGTGCAAGGCGTGCGGAAAGGCGCTGTCGCCCAACGACGAGTACGTGGCGACGGTCCGCGAGGCGCCGGCCGACGACGAGGAGCAGTTCCTCCGCGAGGACTACTGCCTGGGCTGCTGGCCTGACGATCCGGCGCGCCAGCCCGAGGGCGTCTTCGGCGCCTGGCGGGCGAGGGTGCCCCAACCGGCGGAGAAGAAAAAGCTCTTTGTCGACGACGAGGTGCTGATCAACTTCTTCGAGCGGCTCGAGGGCGCCGAGGAGCCGGCCAAGGTCTGCTTCCGCTTCGTCCTGGCGCTGGTGCTGATGCGAAAGAAGATGCTGGTGTACGACCGTTCCGAGGCGGCGGACGGCTGCGACGTCTGGACGATGCACTTCAAGGGCAGCGAGCAGGCGCACCGGGTGATCGACCCCCACATGGACGAGGAACAGGTCGCCGAGGTCAGCCGCCAGCTCGGACAGATTCTCGAGGGCGAGCTATGAGAGGCGCGACGGTTGCGGTTCTATGTGCGGCCGCCCTGCTGGCCGGCTGCGAGCAGTGCCCCACCACGCTGTTCCCCATGGAGCAGGTGGTGGCGGAGTACAACACCAACGCGCGGGCGGCGCCGCGCCTGTGGGCCCGCGCGAAGATCGAGATGACCCTCGCCGACGAGGCCGGACGCGCCGTGACCCTCGGATCGGCCAGCCCTCTGGCGAGCCCGAACGGCCTGCTGCTGCTCGCCAAGGACGGCGCCCGCCCGCTTGGCCCGCACAACTTCGCGCTGATCGGGCGTGAGCTGGGGCAGGAGATCTTCCGCCTCGGCGCCAGCGCCGAGGAAGGCGTATATTATCTCTGGTTCCACGCGGGCGATCATGGCGGCGCGTGGTACGGACGGAACCAGTTCGCCGGCGCGCCGGGCGTCCGCGGGGTGTCCATCGACCCGAACCAGCTGTTGGCCGTCCTGACCCTCTGCGAACTCCCCCCCGACAGCACCGCCTTTCCCGCCGTCGCGCTGACCATGAGCCGCGACCCCTGCGCGTACGTGCTGACGTACGTCGAGCGCCAGAGCGTCACGGGAAAGATCGTCTTCCGGAGGGAAATCTACATCCGCTGGTCGGACCGCCAGCGCCGCGAGCCGTTCCTGGTGAAGTTCTTCGACAACCAGGGGCGGAGGATCATGACGGCGCACCTGCGCGACTACCGCCCGATCGACACGCCCCCGCCCGAAGACGATGCCGAGGCGGCACGCCGCCAGGCGGCCAACCTCGACGCCGTCATGCCCACCGACATCGAGATCGTCTGGGAAGACTGGCCTGGACAGACCAGTCCGGTGCGACGCCTGCGGATGGTGCTCAGCGAGATGACGACGGCCGACAAGTGGGCCACCGAATCGTGCCGGTTCCGCGAGAATCTCCCGCCGAACCTGCGCCCGGTGCTGATCGACGAGGACCTGGACAGGAAAGGCCCGCGCAAGTGACCTGGACCCGTGCGACGAAACTGGCGGCGTTTCTGGCGGTCGCCCTGGCGACGGCGGCGCCGGCCCGCGCCCAGAGGCTGCTGCTGTCGGGCAACAACGACGGGCTCTGGCTGGTGCGGCTCAGCGAGGACGGGCGCAGCTTCGACGTGACCGTCAAGCCCGCGCACGTGGACTGGAAGTGGGCCACGCCGTCGGCGCTGGGGGGCAGGCCGGTGGCGGCGGTGGCCGTCGGACAGGGCCTGCACGTGCTGTTCGAGAAACCCGCGGGCTACCTGCGGCTGGACATGGAAGGCGGCACGACTCCGCTGGCGAGCGGGATGGACGCTCGCTGGCCCGCCGACGCCGCCGCGATGGGCGCGTGCGAGGCCGGCGAGTTCGTGACGGGCGCCGCGCCGTCGCTGCTGGCGGCGGTTCCGCGTCAGCCGGCCGGACTGCCCGCGCCGATCTCCCCCCCGCCGCCCAAGGCCTCCGCGAAGAACGCCACGCGACCGGCACGGACCGCCACGCGACCCGCGCCGAGCACCGCGCCCCGACACCTGCCCGCGGGGCGCGTTGTCCAGATCGGCATCTTCCAGAACCTCAGCGGGGAGTGGACGCACCTGGCGGACCTGCCGCCGCTGGCCGTCCTGCCCGGCGCCAACGCCTTCCTGACCGCGCTCAAGGGGGAGTTGTTCGTCCTGCTGCCCGGCGGGCACGCCGCGCCAAACCGCCTGTTCACCGTCACGTCCTCCGGCGCCGTCCACGAACTGGCGTTGGAGGGATTCGTCGCCGGCGCGACCCCGCTGGCCATGACCCGCCTCCAGGGACGCCTGGCGATCCTCCTGGCCACCCCCGCGCCGCGCAACGAGGCGATCGCGCTGCACCTGGCGACCTTCGACGCCGACAAGCGGACGTTCGCCGCCCGCCCCCTGCTGCGCAACGGCAACTCGTTCGAGCTTCCAGGCGACTCCTGGCCGGCGGGCGCCGCCTACAAGGGCAAATTCACGATCGTCTGGCGGCAGGAGGGGCAGTACCACAGCGCCTCGGCCGACCTGAACGGGCAGGTTTCGGCCGGGGAAACCCTGTCCATCTTCCAGCGATTTCCGCTGGGCACCGGCGGGCAGGAAGCGTACCAGGCGTTCAACTGGATCCTACTCGGCGCGATCCTTGCGGCGATGTTCGCCCTCCGCCGCAAGGGCCAGTCGGGATTGTTCCTCGTGCCCCCCTACGTGCGCCTCGCGCCGCTGGGCAAGCGCCTGGGCGCCGCGATGATCGACTTCCTGCCGTTCCTCGTGCTCATGTCGGCCATCTTCTACGCCCAGGTGGGGTCCATGACCGAGCAGCAGATGATCGACATGATCAAGGCAGCGCCCCGGCAGAAGGATTTCCCCGCGTCCCTCGCCTATTCGGTCATCGCCGCGACGGTGCTCTACGGGCTCTACTGTTTCCTGATGGAGCTGCGTTTCCGCGCGACGCTGGGAAAGCTCATCTTCCGCCTGCGTGTCGCAGGCGACCAGGGCCTGCCCGCCGACGTCCGCGGCGTGGTGCTGCGGAACCTCGTGCGCGTCCTGGAAGTCTCCTGGTTGCTGATGATGCCCATCCTCGTTCCGCTGCTGATCCTCGTAACGGTCATGAACCGCAACCGCCAGCGCCTGGGCGACATGATGGCCCGCACCGTCGTCATCGACGTCAGCCGCGGGTTCCCGGTCCCCCCGCCGCCCGAACCGACCGACGAAACCACCGACACCGAAGAATGATCGCGAATTTCGAGCGAAATGAACAAGCCCCCGCAGTCACGCGGGGGTTTTTGTTGTTTTTCATCACGGCGCGTTCGCCCCCCCCGCTGACGCAGGGGGCTTGTTGTGCACGTCCCGCCGTGTTCGTCCCCTCGCTACCGTCTCGGGCAGCGGGCCTTGGCGGCGCGGGCGTCGTAGCGGAAGCCCGGATCGGTCAGCGGCGTGTGGCAAAGGGTGCAGACTTTCTCGTCGGCCGGGCGACGCTGGAAATCCGCGGCCCGGTGCTCGTCGAGGTTGAAGCGGTGGCAGTCCTGGCACCCGACGTCCTCCCGGTCGGGGCTTTGCGCCGCGGAGACGAATCCGCCGGGCGCGCGGAATCCGCCGACGTGACAGGCGAGGCAGTTCTCGTCGTCGGCGCGTCCGCCGGCCGCCAGCGCCGCGCGCGCCCGCGCGTGGGGCGAGGCTTTCCACGCGGCGAATTGCGCGGGGTGGCACTTGGCGCACTCCGTCGGCGCGACGTGCCGCACGTTCGCGCCGCGTTCGGCGTCGAGGGCCTTGCGGGCCGCCAGGCGCGCGTACGCCTGGAACACCGACAGCGCCCGGCGGTCCACGGACCATCGCGTATCGACGGGCTCCAGCCGCCACTGGACCTGCGTAAGCTTTCCGCCCTCGATCCGCATCGCCAGCGCCCCGACGACGTCCCATCCGCCCGCCTGCACGATTCGCGCGCCGCCGGCGGCACTGCGGACGGCCGGCAAAGAGCGCGACGTCCGCCCGCGGACGATCACGTCGGCAGGACACCACGAGGCGAGTTTCTCGGCCGTCTCGTCGTCGCCCTGGCAGACGACGATCACGACGCATCCTTCGCTCCGCAGCACGGCGGCCTGCGCGGCGAAGTCGGCGTCGAACTGGAACGCCAGCGCCTCGACCGTCTCGGCCGGGGCGAACAGGAGGGATTCCCGCGGGAGATAGGACAGGACGGCCAGCCGCACGTCGCCCCACTGCCGGCGGACAACGCGGGCGGCGGGCCAGCGGACGGACCGGTCGGCCGGAGAGACCGTCCCGGCCAGGTACGGCAGCGGCGCGCGTCGCATCTGCCGGGCGAGCTGCGCGGGCGTGGCGCTCATCTCACCGACACCGAGGGCGATCGCGTCGTAGTCCACGAAGCGATACGCGCGGAGCAGGTATTCGTTGCGGAGGTCGGCTGCGTCCAGCCAGGAGAAGTCGCCCGCGTCGAGGGCGAAGGTCCGCGCGAAGGCGGCGCGGTAGGAGGCAAACAACCCGCTGCGGCGCGAGAGCCCGCCTTCCAGCGTTCCGGCGCAGTTGCAGGCCTCGAGCATGCCGTCGGAGCCGCAGGTGACCAGCAGCACCGCGTCGGGGGGAAAGTCGAACGGCGCGACGCTCGCCGCGCTCGGGGGCGACGGCGGCGCGCCGTGTTCGCCGGTTCGGTCGCATCCGGCCAGCGCCATCGCGACCATCGCTGCCAGAACGGGCCATCGCATCGGTTTGCTCACGCGGCCGGGCGGGACTGCTGGAGGCGCATCAGCTTCAGCAGCAGCACGCCCGTCCGAAGCTGGAGGTCCGTGTCCAACTGCTTGTCGAGGGTATCCCGCAGGTCGTCCAGGTCGGCCTCGCGATCGAGCAGGTCCGTCTTGCGGCGCAGGTCCATCCAGCGCTTCATCTGCCGGGGCGTGACGAGCACGCGAACGTCCGGATCGACGCCCCAGTCCTTGTCGCCGTTGCGCCGGTGGAGCAGCCGCCCCGTCGGCAGGTAGTAGTAGGCGGTCGTCAGCTTCAGCAGGGCCGGGTGGTCCTGGATGGGAATGACGTTCTGCACGCTGCCCTTCCCGAAGGACCGCTGCCCGACGATGACGCCGCGCCGCCAGTCCTTCAGCGCGCCGGAGACGATCTCGGCGGCCGAGGCGCTGCCCTCGTTGACCAGCACGACCAGGTCTCCGTCGAGGTAGCGTCCGTAGGCGGTCGCGTTGGACTCGGTCTGGCGGACCTGCCGCCCGCGCGTCGAGACGATCCGCCCGGCGCGGAGGAACTCGTCGGCGACCTGGGTGGCCGACGTCAACAGCCCGCCCGGGTTGAACCGCAGGTCCAGGATCAGCCCCCGCGCCTGCTGCGCCTTGAGCTCGTTGAGCGCCGCCACCAGGTCGGCGTAGGTTCCGTCGGTGAACTGCGTCACGCGGATGTATCCGAGCCGGCTGTCCCTGTCGATGAGATAGTCCCACTCGCCGTTTCCGCCGTCAGGCTTGCGCTGCCAGCCCTTGACGGTCTCGATGCGGATCTCGTCGCGGATGATCGACACGTCGAACGGTTCGAGCCCCTGGCGGCGGATCCGCAACGTCACCTTGCTGCCCTTGGGGCCCATGATCATCTGCACGAGCCGGTCCAGGGGCAAATCGGCCGTCTCGCGCCCGTCCACGGCGACGATCTCGTCGCCCACCTTGAGGCCCTGCTTCAGCGCGGGCGAGTCCGGCAGCGGGGTGACCACCTTCAGCGGCTCGCCCGGCTCCTTGGTGATCTGTATCCCCACCCCGAAGAACTGTCCGCGGATGTGCTTCTGGAAGTCCGGCACGTCGTGCGGCCAGACCATCGAGCTGAACTTGTCCATCTCGTCCAGGAATCCGTCGGTGAACTCCACCGCCAGCACCTCGACGGGAACCTTCACCGTCCGCTCCGACGCCAGCAGCACCGTATTCAGCGCCAGCTGGAGCTGGAGGTGCGTGACGCGGTCCTTTTTCTCCAAGCTGTCGAGGGCCTGGTCTACGGCCTGGAGGAACTCCTTGTTCTTCTGCGCGTCGGCAAGGGCGGGGAAACTGTTGGCCGCCTGGGGCGTCTCGGCCAACACCTTCACGCTCTCCAGCGCCCCCCGCGCGAGCTTTCGGTAATCGACGGCCGTCACGTAGTACTGGTTGAGCTGCGTGATGGCGCGCTTGACCATGTCGGCGTCGACGCCGCGCGTCAGGTCGCGCCAGTCGCCGATGCCGTCGTTTTCGCCTTCGGCCGGCTGGGTCGCGGTGGCGGGCTGGGGCTTGGCGCCGTAGAGGTTCAGCACGCGCACGTGCCGCTGCGTCGCCTTGGACTTCGCCTTGTACGCTTCGCTGTCGGGGTCCAGGTCTTCCAGGCTGGTATAGACGGACATCGCGTCCTGCCATTCCGCGCGGGCGATGAACTCTTCCCCCAGCGTCTCGGCGCGGGAGACCAGTTTGCGGTACCACTCTTCGCTCTTCGGCGCCGCAGGATCGGGCACGAGCTGCATCGCCAGGCGCGCCTGGGACAGGCCCACGCGCCAGGGCTTCTCGGCGATCATCGCCTCCAGGTTGCCCATGGATTCCAGCAGCGCGTCCTCGGCGGCGCGGAGCTGCGCGGCGCCGGCGAGGCGCGCCTTGGACTGCGCGGTCTGCACATCGTGCCAGCACGCGCGGTAGGCGCGAAGCTCGCGCGTCAGCGCGTCGCGCAGGGCGCGGAAGGACCGGGCATATTCGCTCTCGTCGCCGTCCAGCGGCGAGGCGACCTTGCCCGCGAGTTCCAGGCACTTGTCGATCGCGCCCAGGGTGTCGGTTCGGAGCTTGGCGGCCGCTGCGGGGTCCGTCTCGCTTTCCAACGCGTCGCTCAACGAAATGCGATTGAACGACTTGGCGAGTTCCTGCGCCGCCTCGCGGAGCTTTTTGTCCAGGCCCTTTTCGGCGAGTTTCGGAAGGGATTCTTCGGCCAGGAAGGTCCGCTCGATCCGCGCGACGGTGGCTGTGTATTCGCGGGTGCGTTCGGTCTCCATGCGGTTGCACTGCGTGAGATAGTCTTTCAGGAGCGATTCGGCCGCCAGGACCGTGGCATTGGTCGGCGCGAGCTTGTGAGCCTCGTCGAGGAGCGTCAGCGCGTGGACGAACTTTCCGGAGAGGGTTTCCTCCATCGCCGTGGTCGCCAGCCTGGCCGCCTGCGTCTCGTCCGATTCGACGGTCGCCGGCTGGGTGGCGGGTTGGTTCGCTGGTCCGGCGGCAGGCTGGGACGAAGCGGTCGCCGGCTGGGTCGAAGGCACGTCGTCCGACAGACCGCCCGCCAGCATCGGCGCCGTCGTCCAGACCGCCAGGATCCACAGGATGCTCCACGATCTTCGCAACATCCTATGCTTCACAGGCTTCTCCCTGAACACGTAGTCCTGTTGCCCCGCCGTATCTACAACGTTCCGGTCGGGCGAAAGGTTCGCGTCGATTCATTGTACCAAGATCGCCACGCCGCCGAAACACCGAGCCGGGCTTTCCCTTCCGCGGGCGCCGCGGGCAAAAAAACGGCACGGGCCGACTTCCTTGTCGACCCGCGCCTTCGTTGCTTCGGCTACTTTGCCGTGGCGTTTGTCGCCTATTTCTTTTTCTTCTTGGCGACTTTCTTCTTGGCGACCTTCTTCTTCGCGGCCTTCTTCACTTTCTTCTTCGCTGCCTTCTTCGCCATGTCCGTGGCTCCGTGGTCAGTGGCCTGATGCCACTGCCTTGACCTGCGATCCCGCCGTTTGCCGTGCCTCCACTGGCACGCAGCGGAACGATCTGAACGAAAGAAGAAGAAACGCTACATATGGTGTTTTACATTTTGTCAAGGCTGATATGTTGTTGCCAAGACAATTCTTCTCTTTTGCGTAAAAATTTTTCCCGCTCGCGATAGAGATTCGCACGCGGGAAAGGCGTCTCAAAGCGACGGGCCGTCGTCGCGCCCTTTCTTCCACGCGTCGGGATCGTCGAAGGAATTGTCGTCGTCCTCCGTCTCCTCCTCGTCGTCGGTCTTCCACTTCTCCGACTCATTCATGTCGTCCAGTTCCCGCTCCATGACCTTGAACATCTTCTCCTGCATGGGCGCGAGCTTCTGGTAGTAATCGAGCGTGGCCTGGTAGGCGGCGACCATCTGATTGATCTTGAGCAGCTGCCACTTGGCGAGGCACTCGGGTTCCTTGATGGTTCCGAAGGGATCGCACGCAAAGGCGATCTGCCCGTCCGGGCCCCGCTGGCAGAATTCGCAGTCCTTGCACTGGATCATCGCAATCACCTCCGCGGGCGACAGTCCCCGCGCGTTCATCATACCGCAAGGCGACGGCGCGATTCAACACGCACGCGGAACCGGCGCGCCCGCGCGGACCGATTTTTCCTTGGTCGCCGCGCCGCCGCCCCTATAATTGCCCGGCTAGGAAGGCGGAACGAATGGCGATTAACATCCTTTGCGTCGGCGACGTGGTGGGCCATCCCGGGCGAGGCATGCTGGCGGACCACCTGCCCCGTCTCATCCAGGACCACCAGCTCGAACTGGTGGTCTGCAACGCCGAGAACGCCGCAGGAGGAAGCGGAATCACGCCGCATATCTTCCGCAAGCTGCTGCACTACGGCGTGGACGTCGTGACGCTGGGCGACCACGTCTTCCGCAAGCTGGACATCGTCTCGGCGATGCGCGACTCGGACCGCATCGTGCGCCCGGCGAACCTCTCGCCGCGCGCGGCGGGGCGCGGCTGGACGGTCGTGCCGACGAAATCGGGTCAATACAAGGTGGGCGTCGCGTGCGTGCTCGGGCAGATGTACATGGGGCAGTACGATTCGCCCTGGACCACCATCGACCGCGTGCTGCTGGAGATGCCCCCCGACGTGAAGCTGCGCGTGGTCGACTTCCACGGCGAGGCGACCAGCGAGAAGGTGGCCATCGGTTGGCACCTCAACGGGCGGGCGAGCGTGGTGTTCGGCACGCACACGCACATTCCGACGGCCGACGCGCGCGTCCTGAGCGGCGGAACCGCCCACATCACCGACGTCGGGATGACCGGGCCCTACGACAGCGTGCTGGGGCGGCGCAAGGACCGCGTGCTGGCGGCAATGACCACCTCCATGCCCCACTTCTTCGAGGTCGCCAACGACGACCCGCGTCTCTGCGGCGTGCTCGTGTCGGTCGATCCGGAAACGGGCATGGCCCAGTCGATCGAGCGGGTCGAGGTCTGCGGACGCCTGCCCCAGCCGGCGGGCGCGGCGGCGGAGGCGGAAGAAAACGGCGCCTCGGCGGAGTCGTCCGACAACGGATGATGATGCTTTTTTTTTACAAGCCCCCGCGGTCACGCGGGGGTTTTTGCTGTTTCCCCCTCCGCGCGTCAGAGCAGGCCGTGCTTCTTCATCTTCTTGTAGAGCGTGCTGCGGTTGATCCCCAACCGTGCGGCTGCGTCCTGTCGGTTCCCCCCCGCCGCCTCCAGCGCGGCGACGATGAGGTGTTTTTCCGGCAGCGTCATGGCCTCCTTGAGTCCGCTGGATTGTGCCGCGTGATCTTTCGGGAGAACGGCCTCGCCGGGGCGTGCTACCGACGGCGGCAAATCGTCGCGGGAAATCGTCGCGCCGCGGCAGAGCACGACCGCCCGCTCGACGCAGTTCTCCAGCTCGCGCACGTTTCCCGGCCAGGCGTAGCGGCGCATGCGGTCCATCGCCTCGCCGTCGAAGCCGCGCAGCTTCCTGCCCGCCTCGGCCTGGTATTTCTGCAGGAAGTGCGCCGCCAGGCGCTCGATGTCGCCCGGGCGGTCGCGCAGCGGCGGAAGCTCGATGTTAACGACGTTGATGCGGTAGTACAGGTCGCGGCGGAAGCGCCCAGCCTCGACCTCGGCCGCCAAGTCGTGGTTCGTCGCCAGGATCACGCGGACGTCCACCGCGCGGGTCTCGATGCTTCCGACGGGCTCGAACTGCCGCTCCTGAAGGACGCGCAGGAGCTTGACCTGGAGTTGGGGCGAGGCGGTGGAAATCTCGTCGAGGAAGATCGTCCCGCCGTCGGCGGCAGCGAACTTGCCCGGGCGGTCGGACACCGCGTGCGTGAACGCGCCCTTGACATGCCCGAACAGTTCGCTCTCCAGCAGCGTATCGGGCAGCGCGCCGCAGGCGACCTCGACGAACGGCCCGGACCGCCGGGGCGAGCGGCGATGGATGGCGCGGGCGACGAGGCTCTTGCCCGTGCCGGACTCTCCGGTGAGCAGGACGGTGGTCCTGGCTGCCGCCACCGCGTCGATCAGGTCAAAGACCTTCGCCATGCGGAGATCGGCGCCGATCAGCCCGTCCAGCGCGTCGGGCCCGCCCTGGGTCTCGCGCGGCGCGCCGCTCGCGGCGGCAGCGCGCGACGCCGCCTCGCACAGTTCGCCGGCGGCGACGGGGCAGACGAGATAATCGGCAGCGCCGCGGCGAATCGCGTCCACCGCGCCGCGCACCGTTCCATGCTCGGTCATCAGGACGACGGGCGGACCGCCGTTGCGCGGCGCGACAAGCTGCGTGCCGTCGCCGTCGGGAAGTTCCGCCATGACGACGGCGACGTCGTATCGCCCGGCCTCCAGGAGGATTCGCGCCCGCGCGAGACTCTCGGCCCGCGTGACGCGCAGGCCGTTGCCTTCCAGCAGCGCCGTATGTTGCGCCGCCGAAACACGGTCGCCGTCCACCAGCAACACGTTGAGGCCCGCCATTTCGCCGCCGTTTTTCATAACCCGCTCTGCCCGCCGACCCTGCGCCCCTGTCTTTCATCGGCTGGACGAAGGGGCATGTTGCGGAAAAACAACGCGAGTTTCCCTCCGGCAGCGCAACGGGGGACGGGACAGGCAATTGCCGCGGGAAAAACGAAATTTCGTCTATCCGCCAAGGGTGCCGTGGATTGCGAAGTTCCGCGCAGCGGGACGGAGCAACCACGCAGATGCGCGGCGGTATCCGACGTCACGGGCTCGCGCGGTCGTCCGCCTTCTCGATGGCTGCGGGGCGCTGCTGGACGGCCCGGATTCGCGCGACGTCCAGTTTCTCGCCGCGGTCGAACCCGTAGATGCCGTTCTGTTCCTGATAGACGTCGGTCAGTTGCGTGTAGCAATAGCCGAACATGTGGGGGTGATCCAGCAACGCCCGGCAGAGCCCCTCGAAGCGCTGGTGGAACTCCTCGGCGCTTTTGGGGCGCTGCCCGTATCCCCAGGACGGTTCGTCCGCGGCGGCCTTGGGGTTCCACCAGATGCCGCCGAACTCGCTGACGAAGTAGGGCTGCCCGCGATACGCGATGGAGGAAAAGTTCGCGTGGCGCGACAGGTACGGTCGGTCCTCGCCCAATCCGGCGTGATGGGCCGCGAAGGCGGCGGGGTTCTGCTCGTAATCATGGCTGTCGTAGATGTCGGTTTCGGGGACACGGTGCGAATAGCCCGAAACGTCGAGCACCGGGCGCGTCGGGTCGGCGGCCCGGGCCGCAAGGAACGTTCCGCGCATCACGTCGTCGTGATTGTGGATCCGGTCGTCGAAAACCTTGTAGGTCTCGTTCAGGCCGCACCAACCGACCAGGCAGGGATGGTTATAATCCCGCTCCAGCGCTTCGAGCCACTGGGTGATCCAGGCCGCGCCGTATCCGTCGCGCCCGATTCCCCAGTCTCCGAACTCGCCCCAGCACAGGTAGCCCATCCGGTCCGCATGGTAGAGGAAGCGTTCCTCGAACACCTTCTGGTGCAGCCGCGCGCCGTTGAAGCCCGCCTGCATCGACAGTTCGATGTCGCGGCGAAGCGCGGCGTCCGTGGGGGCGGTCATGACGCCGTCGGGGTAGTATCCCTGGTCCAGCACCAGGCGCTGAAACAGGGCGCGCCCGTTGAGGCGGACCGCCTTGCCGTCGATCGTGACGCTGCGAAGCCCCGCGTACGTGGCGGCGCGATCCACCAAGCGCCCTTCCGCGTCCCGCAGTTCCACGTCGATGTCGTACAAATGAGGTTGCCCCGGCTCCCACAGGCGAACGCGGCCTTCGGGGATCGGCAGCGTCACCGTGGGGGTGAAATCGCGATCGGCGGGAACCTGCTCCGTCCGGAGAACCTCGTCGCCGTCGCGCAGCATCACCCGGATCGTCATTCCCCCCCGCTGCCCGGCGACCGGCAGGACCAGGCGGAAACACCGGTTGGCGAGGTCCGGCGTGGTCTTCGGGCGCAACAGCCAAGCCTGCTTCGGCACCGCCTCCATCCACACCGTCTGCCAGATGCCGGTGGTTCGCGTGTAACAGCACCCCTGGTTGGCGTAGTCGCGGGACTGCTTTCCCATCGGCTTCGACGCGCGATGATCGTCGCGGGCGCGCACGACGATGGTGGCGGCCTGTCCGCCTTCGGCCACGCCCGTCAGGTCGCAGGAAAAACCGGTCCACCCGCCGCGATGCCTCCCCACTTCCACGCCGTTGACCCAGACCGTCGCGTCGTAGTCCACCGCCTGGAAGTGCAAGAACACCCGCCTGTCCTTCCACGCGTCGGGAACGGTCACCTCGCGGCGGTACCAGACGGCGTTGAGGAAATCGGTGCGCCCGATGCCGGACAGGGGCGACTCGGGACAAAACGGGACGGTAATCGTGTCCCGCAGGGATCGGTCACGCAGGCCTCGCTCCAGGCCGCTGTCCCCGGCGTCGATTTCAAACTGCCAGGGCCCGTTGAGGCAAATCCATTCCGGGCGAACCCATTGCGGGCGCGGATGTTCGTCGCGAGGCATTGCCGCAGACATCCCCAACTCTCCTTCCAACCGACGGATCGACGGATCAGAGCGGCGCGTCGGCCAGCAGGTCGGCGACCCGGACGGCCCGGCTGGATTGCACGCTCTGGTATGCCGCGATGCCCACCAGGCAGCTGTACGCGCCGTCGCGATGGAACGCCTTTCGCTTGAGCGGGTCTGCCGGCGCGTTGGGGTCGAAGATGTCCGCCAGCAGGATCGGGTCGCCGCCGCCGTGTCCCCCGGCTGCGATGTGCGGCTCCAGCGCCTGCGGGCTGGCGAACTCCGGAATCAGCGACAGGGTGACTTTGTTCTTGCTCAGTTCGCCGGGAATGGTTCCGTCGCCGTTGATATAGGTGTTTTCGCAGGCGGAATGCTCCAGGCGGCCCTTCGTGCCGTTGAAGGCGATGCGATACCCCTCGTATGGGCTGAAGGCGTGCAACTGGTAGCTCAGCAGCGCGCCGCGCCGATAGCGCACGGAGACCGACATGGTGTCCCAGATGTCGATGTCGGGCGAAAAGACGCAGCGGTCGCGGAAGTATCCGTCATATTTCTCGTTGTCGAGGTAGAGCGTCTTGAGGTGTTCGTTGCCGGCCAGGTCGAGGTAGAACCGGCACTTGCCCTTCGCGCCGCAGCCGAGGCAGCGCTCGCCGCGCCCGGACAGGCCCATGCGATCGGCGGTTTGGGGCGTGTAGTAGCTCTTGGCGGCATGGCAGAAGACGTCTTCCGGCACGTCGTCCAGCCACCAGTTCACCAGGTCGAAATGGTGCGTGGACTTGTGGACCAGCAGCGAGCCGGAGTTGGCCAGCTTGCGGTGCCAGCGGCGGAAATAGTCGGCCCCGTGCCTCGTGTCCAGCAGCCAGGCGAAATCCACGCTGCGAATCTCGCCGATGGCGCCGCTGGCGAGGAGTTCCTTGACCTGGCTGCGCGGCGGGGAGTACCGATAGTTGAACGTCACCTGGCAGTTCCGCCCGGTTTTTTTGACCGTCTGGAGGATCTTCCGGCAGCGGGCGTCGTCGGTGGTCATGGGCTTCTCGGTGACGACGTCGCAGCCGAGTTCCATCGCCCGGCAGATGTAATCGCAGTGCGTCGCGTCCGGGCCGGTGGTGACGATGACGGTGTGGGGCTTCGCCTCGGCGATCATGCGGTCGAACTGGTCCGGCGCGTACGTCGGCACGGCCGGGTGACCGGACTCCTGGAGCTGGCGGTTCTTCACCTCCATGCGCCCGGGATTGATGTCGCACAGGGCGACCAGTTCGGCGACTTCCTTGTACTCGCCGGCGATGGCCTTGGTATACATGCTGCTTCGCCCGCCCACGCCGACCTGGACATACCGCTTCTTGCTACGCTGACCCACTTCTCGTTCTCCTTCCCACAGGTTCAAGACCGATGAGTATACCGTCCCTGCCCTGAATGCAAAAGTAGGCAGATGCGCAAACTATTTGAGTTTTTGGGCGCTGGACGGGAGAGTCTTCGCGTGATCCGGTGAAAATTTCATGCGCTCCCTTTCCGCCCTGGAGGATCCTGCTCGACATTGACACCCCCTGGGAAGGTGGTAGAATGCCCTCTACGAAACCGGTTCCGCACGAGGGCCGCCCCGAAGGACGAAAACTTTCCATCCTATGCGGACCGGAAAGGAGAGTTCCATGCGAGAGTCCGTCCGTTGCGCCCTGGGATGCCTGATGATCGCGTGGGCGGGGCTCAATCCGCCCTGCCGCGCCGCCGAAACGCCGGAAGATTCCCAGCAGGAAGCTAAACTCGCCAAGCTGCCGGAAGGCAAGAGCATCCTGCCGGCCGACAACCTCAAGACGTTCTCCATCAAGCACGGGCAGGACGTCCTGAGAATGGAGATCGTCCCCGTCGAGTCGATGCCCTTCCGGGAGGCCCTGCGAATCGAGAAGCTCAAGTCCGCCGACGACGCCGAGGAGGAGCAAGGCCAGGAGATGGACGCCGTGCCCGCGCGCGTGGACAAGCTCAAGGGCCTGGTCCAGATCGAGTCCCGGAGCGTCATTCCCCTCCGCAGCGGCGACTGGGTTCTGCTGACCTTCTACGCCCGGACGATCCGCGCCTCCGACGAAAAGCGCGGCGCCCGCCTGGGAGCGCACTTCGGGTTCAGCATTCCGCCGTGGTCAGGGAGCCTGTCGCGGGAAACCGCGCTGAGCCCGCAGTGGAAGAAGTACTACTACTCCTTCCCGCTGGTCATCAAGAACAAGCTCAAGAAGTCGGGCGACAAGAACCTCGCAGCCGCCGGCGAGCAGCGCGTGCTGTTCAACCTGGCGTTCCCCCCGCAGACCATCGAGCTGGCGGACATCCGCTGCGTCAGTTACGGCCCGAAGGTCATCTACAGGGACCTTCCGCAGATGCCGGTCACCTACGCCGGGCGCGAGCCCGACGCCGCATGGCGCCGGGCCGCCGAGGAGCGGATCGAGAAGCTTCGCAAGGGCGACCTGACCGTCGCCGTCACGCGCGACGGAAAGCCCGTGGCCGACGCGAAGGTCGAGGTCCGGATGGTCCGCCACGCGTTCGGATTCGGCACGGCATCGTCCTCCTTCCGCATCCTCAAGGACAAATCGCCCGACGGCGAGCGCTACCGCCAGGAGCTGTTGCGGCTGTTCAACGGCTGCACCCCCGAGAGCGGCCTGACCATGCGGAGTTGGTGGCACAATCCCGACGCGCAGAAGGCGGCGATCGAGGAGATCAACTGGCTGCGCGAGCACGGCATGGAAGTGCACGGGCATCCGCTCGTCTGGCCGAGCTGGCGGAAGAACCCGCCGGACATGAAGTCGATGGAGAAGAACCCCGCCCTGCTGCGCAAGACGATCGACGCGCACATCCGCGACATCGTCACCGCGACGAAGGGCGCGGTTTCGATGTGGCTGGTGGTCAACGAGTCGTGGGCGAGCTTCGACTGGATCGACCTGCTCGGCGAGGAGAGCCTGGCGGAGTGGTTCCGGGCCGCCCGCAAGGCCGATCCCGACGTCAAGCTGTTTATCAACGAGAACCGCATCCTCGGCGCTGGCGACGCGAACACGAACTCCGTCAAGCACCGCTACCTGGAGCAGATCGTCAAGCGCCTGCTCGCCGGCGGCGCGCCGATCCAGGGCATCGGGCTCCAGTCGCACAGCAGTTGGGAGAGCTTCATGAGCCCGGAAAACATGCTGAAGGTGCTGGACCGGCTGGCCGCGGTCGGAAACCTGGAAATCGCCGTGACGGAATTCGGCTTCTACGTCAGCGACGAGGACCTCCAGGGCGATTTCGTCCGCGATTATTACCTCACGCTCTTCAGCCATCCCAACGTGACGAGCATCTACATGTGGGGCTTCTGGGACGGCCAGCACCACGCGTACAACGCGCCGATCTTCCGCAAGAACTGGACGCTCAAGCCCGCCGGAAAGGCGTACCAGGACCTGGTGCTGGGCAAATGGTGGACGAACGCCGACGGCGCGACGGACGCGGGTGGGCGGTTCCGGACGCGCGGGTTCCTCGGGCAGTACGAGATCGTCGTGCGGTCGGGCAACAGGACGCGAACGGTGCGGGCCTCGCTGCCGAAGGACGGCGCGACGGTCGCCGTCGAGCTGACGGCCCCGGACGAGCCGCCGCCGGCCGGGCCCAAGCCCCTGGTCTACATGCCGCCGTCGGAAAAACCGCCCGTCGGCGAGGTGTCGACCGCTTCCGGAGTGGCGCGGGTGGACCTGAAGGCAGCCGGCGTCGAGCTGCGCCCCGGCGAAGTCACCGGCGGAGGGCAGATCGTCCCCGCGACGTGGGTCGCCGACGCCGAGTTGCGCAAGGCCTTCCTCACCTGGCAGGGCGAGGTGCGCAACGACGCCTGGACAACCGTGACGGTGCGGTTCACCCCCGCCGCCGACGGGGAACTGGACCTGAAACTCAAGGGCGAATACGACAAGAAGAACAACGTCTGGGTCTACTACGACAAGGTCCAGGCCGTCGGCGCGGAGATCGCCAACGGCGACTTCGAGGAAAAACGCAAGGACAACAAGCCGCTCGAATGGGCCCTGCCGACCGCCAAGGGCGCCGAATACGTGCGGGACGGGAAGATGGCGGCCTCCGGCGGCGCCTGCGTGAAGGTCTGCTTCGATGCCTACGCCATGCAGAAGGTCAAGGTGAAGAAGGACCAGGAGGTCGCGTTGACCTTCTCGGTGAAGTTCGCCGCCGTCAGCGGGAAGTAAACCCCGCGGCGCAGGAGGTCATTGGGCCGGCGAAAGCGCCGCTTCGGCCTCGGCCGACTGGGACGCGAACAGGTCGCCGTACTCGACCGCGCGGAGGAAGGCCTCCACGCAGGCGGCGTCGAACTGCCTTCCGGCGTATCGGCGGAGTTCCGTCAGCGCGTCGGGGAAGGACATCGCCTCGCGGTACGGACGGACGGTGGTCATGGCGTCGAAGGCGTCGGCCACCCCGATGATCCGCGCCATCAGCGGGATGTCCTCGTCCTTCAGCCCGTGGGGGTAGCCCGAACCGTCCAGTCGTTCGTGGTGGCAGCGGATGGCGTCGCGGGCGCTGGTGACCAGCGAGGCGCTGACGAGCATCTCCGCGCCGATGTCCGGATGTCGGCGGATGGATTCCCATTCCGCCTCGCTCGGTTCGCCGCGCTTCAGGAGGATCGCGTCGGCCATCCCGATCTTCCCGATGTCATGCAGTCGCCCGGCGATGGCCAACTGGCTGAGCGTCTCGTCGTCGAGGCGCATCGCGCGCCCCGTCGCCAGGGAATACTTGCAGACGCGCTCGCTGTGCCCGCGGGTGTAGGCGTCGCGCGCCTCGATGGCGTTGACCAGCGTCTCGAGGAACTCCACGTTGCCCTGCTTGACCTTCGCGACGGCCATGTGGTTGTAGATCGCGACGGCCGATGCCTCGCAGATGTTGCTGAAGACGAACTCGTCGTCGATGCTGAAGTCGTCGCGCCCGTACGGTTCGGTGATGCTCAGCACACCCAGGCGGGCGTGGCCCCATCGCATGCCGGAGAGCATCAGCGGCCCGGACATGAAGGCCTCCGACTCGATGGGCAGCGCGCCGGGGCGGTCGTCCTGCGCGTGGTTCCGCGAGACGTGCAGCGGCTTGTCCGACTGGAAGACGCGCCCGGAAATCCGCTCGCCGATGGGAATGCGGGTCGTGCGGATGACGTCCTGGGGCACGCCGCGGGCGGCCGCGATGTACAGGTGCGTTCCGGTCTTGTCCGGCATCATCACCGAGACGCGCCGGCAGCGAAGACGCAATGCCGCGTTCGTCACGATGTGGTCCAGGCACTTGTCCAGCGTGTCCAGCGGCGAAAGGTCCTTGAGGAACTCGTGTTGCTCGGCCAGCTCCTGGCGGAGCTGCGCGAGGCGCTGGCGGCTTCGCGCCTGTTCGTTGCTGTACGAGTTGATGACCAGCAGGATGATGGCGACGATCAGGCTGGTCATCAGGAAGATGGTCTTTCCCACGGGCCCGCCGAGGAAGTAAGCCGTCAGTCCCGTCAGCACCACGCCGAACACCAGCAGGAAACTGGCGCGGATGGGCGGGCAGTCGCGGGCGCCCGGAAGCGAGCAGTCCGCGCAATGCCGGAACGGCAAGACGCGCAGACGCTTGCAGACGAAGCAGTTTTCGTTCCCCCGCACGGACGAGCGGCTTCGCGGAGGACTGGCAGCCTGGGCCTGAAGTTCGTCCTCGGTCATGGTAACGCCTCTTCCCGCTTGAGAACGGTCCCGACTCTGTTGCATTTGTATCGACATCCTCCGGGCGGCAGTTGAGCAAGGAATACGGGGAAAACCCCCGCCTTGGTTGGGCAGTCCTGCCGTTTCAGCCCGCAGGGCGCTTGATAGTTAGCCTCGGGCGCGAGCCCGTGGAAACGAGCGTTGTTTGCACAGAGTCCCATCGGGACGATTGATATGTTTCTTTCGCCCCTTCGGGGCGGTCAAGCGGGAAGGCCCAGGCCCAGCCACGCACGCGGCGCGTCCCTATTCAGCTTTTCTGCACAGCGCCGAACCATGCGTCAGAATCTCGCCGATGGAGACTTTCTCCAGGTCGAACGGGCGCTCGGGTCGAGGACTTGGGCACGGAATCCCGCGCTCCCGGACGGCATCGTTGATCTCGCCATAAAAATCCTCCGCCTGGAGCCGCCACCACGGGCACCACAGTTCCGCCGCAAGCCGGTCCTCCGGCCGGATTCGAGTCGCGTCCACCCCGAAACACCGCCCCGCCGCTTCCAGGATCGCCACGCACAGTTGCGCATCCCATTCCCTGCCCGATCCGCAGACGGCGGCCCACTCCGACAGCGGAACCGGCAAACGCTCCCGGAAGAGCTTGCGCCGGGCCCGCCACTGCCCCCATCTCCGCAAAGGAACATGGAGATAACCGAATACGTATCTAAGGCGTTCCAGGATCACGCGATCCTCCGGACATTCCGGGAAACCGCAACAGGCCGGCAAGCGGGTATGCGGGCGGGAGCCCCTTGCGCATCCGCAGCCAGTTCCGGAATCCGACCGCGGCATTGACGGAAAATCCGATGCAAACGGGAGCCAGGACGACCGCCAGGTATGCGCCGAGACTCGTGACCCCGACCAGAAAGAGCACGGCAGACGCCAGCATGGCCAACATGCCCAGGACGGCCAGGAACAGGACAGCGCCGAAATTCCATACCTGGCAGAGCTTGGCCTGCTGGGCCAACTCTCTCTCGTCGTCGCGCTGCCTGGCGGACAGCCAAATCAGCAATGCCGAAAATCCGTACGTCCACGGCCCAAGCACATGCAGCCGCCACAAGGCCCGCTCATTCCGACGCCGGATTTCCTCTTGCGGATTCAATATGTGAACCTTTCCCCGTCAGGGTGCGCAACGCAGCCACAGGAGCGGTGGCTTTTATGACTGTCCGATGACTTTCCGGGACAGCGCGGGAATCCAGCACAGCCCCCAATAAATCAACGCCGCAATCTGCTGTTTCGTGTGAGAATCCCCTTGTTCAAAAACGGCTGAAAGAATCAGCGAGAGAAGGAGAATCCCTCCCAGGACAAAGATTCCGATTGCGTGACGAAAGAAGAAGACCAATCCGATGAGCCCAATCCACACCCCGAACTGGAGCGTCAGAAGCGACATGGAACCCCTGACAATGAAGGGATCCACCTTGAATCGAAAGACTTCGGCCAAAATGGTCAAGAGAAACAGGATGCTCCCCGCGAGCATGCCCGCAGCGCCGAGCCACCCATCAGACTTCTTCATGAGGCCACACCCCTTTCCATCGCCCTATCCATACGTCGTGGTCAGATTTGTCCGAACGCGCCGGCCTGGAGGTCGGGTTCGCCGCAGTAGAGGCATCGGGCGTGCTTGGCCGACATCACCCGGTCGCAGCGCGGACAGCGCTTGAGCTGGCGGGCGACCTTTCCGTCCTCCGCGCCGTCGCGCAGGTCGATCTCGCGCACCTTGGCCAACAGGTCCTCCTCGGTCAGGCCGGTCCGCTCGCGGAGCAGTTCCCACATGGCCATGCAGGCCAGCGTGAGCTTCTCCACGCGGTCGTCGACGCGCTTGGCCTCCTCCATTGCCGTCAGGGCCTTGCCCGCGGCGCGCCCGGCGGCGGCGCCGGCCTCGACGGACTGCTGCACCGCCCGAAGATGCCACAGAAGGCTCATGGTCCACCCCTTTCTGTGCGTTCGGTTTTGCTATTTGCGTTCGACGGACGCCTTGCTGCGCGTCCGCTGGAGTTCGAGGTTCGCGTCGCGACGCTCGAGGATCGACAGGGAGATTTCGATCAGCTCGCGGGCCTCGTCGGGCGTGAAGGTCCCGACGCAGACCATGTCCTGCGGGCGGATCGTCGCCCAGTTGAAGGCCATGCCGACCAGCGGGTGCATCCGCCCCGCCGCCATCGGCTTGATGGTGATGACGGGCTTGGCCGCCTTCCAGATCATGCGGTGGACCCAGTCCACCTCGATCTGCATGAGGAACCCGTCGGCGTTGTAGATCTGGATGTAGGTTCCGACGTCCAGGCCGCTCTCGTCGGCGTAGACGGGCACCTCGGGCATGTGGGTGGAGAGCCCGGGAATCATGCCGAAGCGGCGGATCGCGGCGGCATAGACGTCCATGTCGCGGATGCGCCGGCCGACGCGGTCGACGAGGGCGTCGGTGGTGGACTGGTGCGGCAGGCAGACGGAGCAGCCGATCTTGGCGAAGCCCTCGATGGTGCGCTCGTTGGCGGATTTCGCCTCGGGCTTGCCCGACAGGTCGAAGTGCGGCGTGCCCATCTTGACGGCCTTGCGCCCGGTGCGGTCCTCGGCGTCGCGGATGGCGTCCTCGAGCTGCGGGCTCTCAGGGCGGGCGCCGTAGACGGTGTCCACGCCCGCGCGGAAATAGACCTCCAGCACGTCGGCCATGGCCTTGCGGTCCATCCGGGCAGTAATGAGCCGGTCCCTCGCCTTGGTGCAGTGCGAATACCCGAGGAACCAGTTGGTCCCGATGATCATCCGCGAAACGCTCAGGTTCTCGATCTTCGTCCGGGGAAAGTCCGCCATCGCCAACCTCCGGGCTCGCGAGCCCGTCTATTCCGGCCAGTCGCCCGAGAACACCTCGGTCGCCGGCCCGGTCATCAGCACGTGATTGTCGCTCTCTCGCCACTCCAGCAGCAGGTCGCCGCCGGGCAGGTGCGCGGTGATCTTTCGCCCGGTGCGCCCGGTGAGCACGCCGGCCACGCACACCGCCGACGCGCCCGTTCCGCAGGCGAGCGTGATTCCGCTGCCTCGCTCCCAGGTGCGCATGGTCACTTCCTCCGGCGAGTGCACCTGCACGAAGTGGGCGTTGACGCGCTCGGGGAACTGCGGATGGTGCTCGAACGGCGGGCCGACCTGTTCCAGGGGCACGGCCGCCACGTCGTCCACGTAGACCACCGCGTGCGGGTTGCCCATCGACACGCAGGTCATCTGGTACGCGTGCTGCCCGACGCGGATGGGCATATCCACCACCTGGCGGATTCCGCGCGCCGCGACGGGCACGCGCGCCGGGTCGAGAATCGGCTCGCCCATGTCCACGGTCGCCAGGCGCGCCTTCCCATCGGCGCCGAGCGAAAGTTCGATGGTCTTGACGCCCGCGAGGGTCTCGACGCGCAGCGGGTTTCCGCCCGCCAGGCCGTGATCGTGGGCGTACTTGGCCACGCAGCGGATGCCGTTTCCGCACATCTGCCCTTCCGATCCGTCGGCGTTGAACATCCGCATGCGGACGTCGGCCTGCTCCGACGGAAGGATGAGAATCAGCCCGTCGCCGCCGATGCCGAAGTGCCGGTCGCTGACGGCCCGCGCCAGCGCGGGCGGATCGTCCACCTGCTGCTCGAAGCAGTTCACGTAGACGTAATCGTTTCCGATGCCGTGCATCTTGGTGAAACGCATGAAAGTCCTTCCTGTCGGGAAAGTGTAAGTATACGAAAATGGGAGAAAATCAAGGAAAGATTTTCGTGACGTGAGCCGCCCGGCGGGACCGCCAATGTCGAAAACGCCCTACTCGCGTTGCCCCCCTGCCGTTACCCGACGTTCAGTTCCTTCTTTCGGCGTTCGAGCTGGTGCTTGAGCCGGCCGAGGATCGACGAGTGCATCTGGCTGACGCGGCTTTCGGACAGGTCGAGGGTCTCGCCGATTTCCTTCATCGTCATTTCCTCGAAGTAGTAGAGGATGATGATGAGGCGTTCGGCCCGGCTGAGCCCGCGGGTGATGAGTTCCTTCAGGTCCTTTCGCTGGGCGGCGCGGAAGGGATCGTCGCTGCGCTTGTCCTCCAGGACGTCGATCTCGCGGACGTCCTTGTTTCCGTCGGTCTCGAACCACTTGCGGCTGAGCGAGACCAGCCCGGTGGCGTGGGCGTCGCGCTGGAGCTTGTGGAACTCGCGGAGGCTCATGCGCATTTCGGCGGCGAGTTCCTTCTCGTTGGGGCGGCGACCGAGCTGGGCCTCGAGGGCAGCCATGGCCTCGTTGAGCTTGTGGGCCCGGCTGCGAACGAGGCGCGGCACCCAGTCCATCGAGCGCAGCTCGTCGAGGATGGCCCCGCGGATGCGCGGCGCACAGTACGTCTCAAACTTCACGCCCCGGGCCGGGTCGAACGCCTTGATCGCGTCCATCAGCCCGAAGATGCCCGCCGACATCAGGTCGTCCACGTCCACTTCGTCGGGCAGCTTGGTGTGGAGCCTCTCGGCCGTGTATTTCACGATCGGAAGATAATGCTCCATCAGGCAGTTCCTGGCCGTCTCATCCTTCGTGCCGTGGAACTGCTTCCACCACTTCTCCACCTGCTCCAATGGGGCCTTGGCGTCCTTGGAGGTTGTCATGGTCGAAGACTCCTTGAGTTTCATTCCGATTCTCGACCCGCGGATTCTGGACATGTAATTTCTTTCCATTTAAGGAGTAATGATGTGTCGTCGGACTCGTTTTCCTGTTTTTTCCGTATGAGACAATGTCTTGGAAACACTTGGAATTCGGATTACCAAGCTCATCTTCTTTATTCTATTTAGATTTTTTATACTACCTATCTTGCCAAGTCAACCTATTTTTACATTTTTCTTTTGGTTTTTTTGGGGGTGGGTGCCACCCTCAAGCGGGGTGCCACCCTCAAGCGTTGTGGGCTTGAGGGTGTCTTCCGCACGGTCAATCCCGACGATGTCGCGCTTGACCGTGGCGCCCAACGGAGGGGTTCCATCCGTGTTGTCGTTTCACAGAGCATCCATGCTCTCCGGGTTGTTCGGCGCGGTCAGGCGAACCAGTTGGCGACCCGCCGGAAGAATCCGTCTTTCCTTTCGACCAGAACCCCGCCGGCGCAGAGCTTGGTGGCCAGGGCGGCGACGCACCGGCTGGCCGGGCAGCGCGGGAACGCCAGCACGAACGGTTCGCGTTTGCGGACGGCGTCGCGGACCTTCGGGTCGTGCAGGACGTATCCGGCGTCGAGCACGCGGGCGTCGAGGAACTGCCGGGCGACATTGGAGATCCGCTGGTAGGTCTGGCGGGCCTCGTGGCGGTCGGGCGCGAAGTTCACCAGCAGGCTCATTTGTCCGCGGTAGTCG
The DNA here is from genome assembly GCA_029553505.1 of Planctomycetota bacterium. Classification (GTDB taxonomy): domain Bacteria; phylum Planctomycetota; class Phycisphaerae; order SM23-33; family SM23-33; genus UBA12270. The sequence continues at coordinate 40,987 of JAKPKY010000199.1, read as the reverse complement.
CGCTGGGCAAGCACCTTGATGAGGGCGTATCCGTCGGTGATGGCCGTCGGCTCGGGGGCGGTGACGACCAGGACGGTGTCGGCGCAGGAGGCGAACTTCAGGACGTCGGGCCCGATTCCCGCGCCGGTGTCGACGATGACGATGTCGTTGTCGGCCTCCAGGGCGCCCAGGTCGTCCAGGAGCTTGGCGCGCTGGAACTCGGACAGGTCGGCCAGTCCCGCCAGCCCGCTGGCGCCGGGGACGAACTGCACCCCGCTGGGCAGGTTGACGACGACCTCCTCGAGCCGTCGCGAGCCGGCGATGACGTGCGAGAGGTTCCATCGGACGTCGGCGTCCATGAGCACGTCGAGGTTGGCCAGGGCCAGGTCCGCATCGACCAGCGCCACGCGGTTCCCCGCCGCCGAAAGCAGGATGGCCAGGTTCAGCGAGACGTTCGACTTGCCGACGCCGCCTTTTCCGGACGTGACGGCGATGGTCCGCGTCTGCCGCGCCTGGCTCATGAGGCGACGGAGGTTTCCCGCCTGGTCGTCATGCGACATAGCAGCCTCCCTGCACAATCCTCTGGGCCAGCAGCTCCGGGTCGGCCGGGGCGATGTCGTCGGGAACGTTCTGGCCGTGGGTCACAAAACTGAGGGCCGACCTCCGTGCGACATTGAGGATTGTGCCGAACGTTCCCGCTTCGTCAAGCTTTGTCAGAAGAATCCGGTCCGCGCCGAGCGACCCGAACCGCTCCATCACGCCCCGGATGGACGCCTTGGCGGCGGCAGCGGAGACCACCAGGTGCACCTCGTCGGCGCCGGCCGCCGAGAGGAACCCCGCCAGTTCGTCCAGGCGCGAGCTGTCGTTCTGGCTGCGCCCTGCCGTGTCGATCAGCACCACGTCGCGGTCGGAAAACGAGTGGATGGCCTGGTGCAGCTCGCCGCCGCCGGAGGCGACCTTCAGCGGCACCTCGATGATCTGGCTGTAGGTGCGAAGCTGGTCGACCGCGGCGATCCGGTAGGTGTCGATGGTGATCAGTCCCACCGAGAGGTTCTCGCGGAGCTTGTAGTTGGCGGCGAGTTTGGCGATGGTGGTGGTTTTTCCCACGCCGGTGGGCCCGATCAGGGCGATGACTCGCGCGCGGCGTCCGTCGCGCGGACCGGCCGGGGCAGCCACCCGGATCCGGTCGGCCACCAGGTCTCCCAGGCGCTGGCGGAGCGTCTCGCCGTCGAGTTCGTCGTAGCCCTCGGCGCTGCGGCGCAGGTGGTCGAGTATTTCTTCGGCGAGGTCTTCATCCACGTCCTGGTCGAGCAGCAGGTCGCGCAGTTCCGCCAGGGGCGCGGGCAGCGCGTCGGGACTTTCGTCGGCCGCCGCCTGGCGCTCCATCAGCGCCTGGACGAGGCGGTGAATCTCTCCGACCTGTTTTCCGAGCGTTGTCTCGACGGGCAGCGGCGCCTTGGCGGGCTCCTCGGCCGGCGCAGGCTCGACGCGCGGCGCGGGCACGTATTCGCCCCGCAGGCGCGGCGGCACGTTCATGTGGTCCACGGCCGTGACTTCCCAAACCCGCCGCCCGCCGATCAGGCCCATCAGCGCGCCCTTACGCAACCGGCGCGTCTGGAGGATCACCGCGTCGCGTCCGAGTTCGCGTTTGACGGCCGCCAGGGCCTCCGACATCGACGCCGCCTGGTATGTCCGGGGGTTCATTCTTCCACTCCTATCTCGACGGATTCAATTTCCGTGCTTTCGATCTCGTTGTAGGCGAGCACCGCCGCCGCCGGCTCCACCGCCGACAGGGCCTTGCGCAGCGCAGGGCGCAGCGCCGGCGAGCACAGCACCACCGGCGGATGCCCCTGCCGGCGGAGCGCGCCGAGTCCTTCGGCCAGCGCGACCGTCGCCTTGCGGGCCAGTTCCCCGCCGCCGCGGGGGCGGTCGGACACGAACGCGCCTTCGAGCGTCCGCTCGAGCCGCGCCGGCAGGCTGACGCAGCGGAGCTTTCCGTCGCGCCCGCAGTACTGCTGGCTCAGCGCGCGGGACAGGGCGCTTCGCGCCCGGGCTGTCAGCGCCTCGACGTCGCTCGACAAATCCGCGCAATCGCTGATCGCGTCGAGGATCGTCTCCAGGTCGCGCACCGACACCCGCTCCCGCAGCAGCGCCTGGAGGACCTTCTGCACCTGCCCGAGGGCGAACTTCTGGCGGATTTCGTCCACCAGGTGGGCGGCGCGGGCGTGCAGGGCGTCGAGCATCTCGGAGACCTGCTCGCGGGTGAGCAGGTCGGCCGCCCGGCTGCGAACCACCTCGCCCAGGTGCGCCATGAGCACCCCGGCCGGGTCGGCCACCGTGTAGTGGAGCATCTCCGCCCGCTCGCGCTGCACGGGGCTGATCCAGACGGCGGGCAATCCGCTGGCCGGGTCGGTGGTCTCCCGCCCGACGAGCGGCTCGGTCGCGCCCTCGCCGGCAATGGCGAGCATCTGCGCGGGATACACCCGCCCCATCGCCACCCGCGCGCCGCGCAGGCGGATGACGTAGGTGTGCGCGGGGATCTGCAGGTTGTCCACGATGCGGATCGGCGCGACGACCAATCCCAGCTCGCCGGCGATCTGGCGGCGCAGGGCGGAAATCCGCTCCGTCAGGTCGCCGCCCTGGTTCTCGTCGACCAGGCGGACCAGGGCGTATCCGATCTCCAGCTGGAGTGGATCGACGGCCAGCAGGTCCTGAAGGCTCTCGGCCTTGGCCTTTCCGGCTGCCGCGGCGGGCGGGGCTTCGTCGCCCTTGCCCTTCCGGCCCGTCCAGGCCAGCACGCCGCACCCCGCCGCCAGAAGCAGCAGCGGCAACGTGGGCAGGTTCGTCAGCGCCAGCGCCGCCAGGAACACGGCCGCCAGCGCCAGCACGATCGGCCGACCGGCGAGCTGCGAGAGCACGTCCTTGCCCAGGTCCGTCCGCGCGGTCGGTCGCGTGATGAGCAGCGCCGCCGACAGCGAGACGATGAACGCCGGAACCTGCGTGACCAGCCCGTCGCCGATGGTCAGGCGGGTGAACAACTCGGCCGTGTCCGACCAGCTCCAGCCGTACTGCACCATGCCGACGTAGCAACCGCCGAGGATGTTGACCAGGGTGATGAGCACCCCGGCGACGGCATCGCCGCGGAGGAACTTGCTGGCGCCGTCCATCGCGCCGTAGAAGTCGGCCTCGCGGGCGATGGTCTCGCGCCGGTCGCGGGCCTCGGCGTCGGAAATCAGCCCGGCGTTTCGGTCGGCGTCGATGGCCATCTGCTTTCCGGGCATGGCGTCGAGCACGAAGCGGGCGGCGACCTCGGAAATCCGCCCCGCCCCGCGCGTGATGACGATGAACTGTACGACGATCAGGATCGCGAAGAGGATCACCCCCACCGTCAGCGAGCCGGAGGTGACGAAGCTGCTGAACGCCCAGACCACGCGCCCGGCGGCGTGGCGAGCCTGCTCGACGGTCTGGCCTTGCGCCCCGGCCGTCAGGATCAGCCGCGTCGTCGCCACGTTCAGCACCAGCCGCAGCAGCGTCGCGCCCAGCAGCACCGACGGGAACACGCTGAAGTCCAGCGGGCGGGCGATGTAGATGGCCGTCAGGAGGATGACGGCAGACAGCGCCAGGCTGCCAGCCAGCAGCACGTCCACCATGGCCGGCGGAAGCGGGACCAGAACGACGAAGACCATGCCCGCCGCCAGCGCCGGCAGCGCCAGGCCGCGGTGGTGCATCAGCCAGCGGGCGGCGGATTTCAGGTTGTCGGGCATCTCAGCCATGGACGCGCTCCTCGCGCGGCAGTTGCGTCAGTTCGGAAACGGCGCCGGCGGCCAGCTTGCGCCGGCGGCGGCGGACGGCCGGGTCGCCCTGGGTCTGGCGGAGGTCTTCCAGCACCTCGCGCCGGGTCATCCGCAGGTCCTGCACGTGCTGCCACCGCTGGAACAGGTAGTCCGCCCCGCCGAGGACGGCCAGCACCGCCCCGATGGCGATTCCGCATCGTCCGACGGCGTCGCCGGCGGTGCGGGCGAGCGCCGCGGCGCCGTGCGCTTCCGCGCGGGCCAGCGCGGGCAACGCCGAGCGGAAGGCCAGGACCGCCAGCGTGCCGGCCGCGACCACCTTGACGACGGCCAGGCTTGCCCGCCAGGCCGACCGCGCGGAGAACATCCGCCGCAGCCCCGCTGCCGGCGAGAGCCTGCCCAGGTCGGGCGAAACGTTCTCTCCCACCGCCCGCAGGCCTACTTGCGCGGCGTTGGCCAGCACCGCCAGCAGCAGCGCCGCGCCCAGCAGCGGCGCGATCCGCAGCGCCAGCCGGCCGAGCGCCTCGGGCAAACCCGCCCAGGCGGCGCGGGGGCCCTGGCCGGCGGTCGAGACGTCGAGCATCGCGCCCGTCAGGCGCACCAGTTCGCCCAGCAGCGCCCCGCCCAGCGCCCACAGAAGCGCCATCGCGCCCAACGCCGTCGCGGCGGCCACCAGGTCCGCGCTGCGCGGAACCTGCCCGCGCCGCTTCGCCTCTTCCAGGCGCAGGGCGGTCGGAAGCTCGGTCCGCTCGCCGATGTCGTCGCGTCGCGCCATGCGTTTCGTTCACCTCGCGGACAGGGCAGCGTTCAGTTGCCCCATCGCGCCCTCGACGGCCGCCGACAGCAGCGGCGCCGTCGCCGCCACCGTGACGGCTATGACCAGCAATCCCAGCATCGCCCGCAGCGGCAGGCCCACCGACAGCAGGTGGCACTGCGGGACGGTCTTCTGCACCAGTCCCATCGCGACGGTGGCCAGCAGCATCGCCACGAGCACCGGCGCGGCGAGCTTGAGCGCCAGCAGGACCGCGGCGCCGAGGACGGCCGTCGCCGCGCCCGTCAGCGCCGCGCCCGGCGCGAACCCGCCGACGGGAATCGCGTCGAACGTCCGCAGCAGCGCGGCGATGACCTGGCGGTGCCCGCCGATCGTCAGGAAGACCGCGGCCGCGAGCATCAGGTACAGCCCGCGCACCACGCCGGAGGCCTCCAGCGACGGGTCGATCACGTCGGCCAGCGCCACGCCCATCTGCTGCCCGACGTGTGCCGCGCCGAGTTCCACGCCCGCGAAGACCAGCCTCGCCACCAGCCCGATCGTCGCGCCGAGGGCGAACTCCAGGCCGCACGCGGCGGCGAACTGGGCGGTCGTGGCGCAGGCCGCCGGACTCGCCGCGCGACCCGCGACGGCCAGCGCGATCGCCACGCTCATGGCCGCGCGAAGCTTCACCGGCACCGCCTGCGACGCGAACACCGGCGTCAGCAGGAAGATCCCGCCGACGCGCGCGACGACCAGCCAGAACGTCGCCAGCCAGGCTAAATTGTCCATTCCGTGCGTCATCGGGTTTCCCGAAAATCGCGAGTCGCGAGTCGCGATTCGCAACTCATGGCAGTTGCCCGAACATTTCGCGGCTGAACTCGACCAGGCGGGCGAGCATCCACGGCCCGGTCAGCAGCAGCGCCAGCATCATGACGAGGATTCGCGGCACGAAGCTGAGCATCGGCTCCTGCACCTGCGTGGCGGCCTGGAAGACGCTCACCGCCAGCGCGACGAGCAGCCCCGCCAGCAGCACCGGCGCGCCGAGCAGCAGCGTGAGGGTCATCGCGTGCCGCAGGCAGTCGAGGATTTCGCTCGTGTTCATGCGTTGCCCTACCCGAAGCTCGTCATCAGCGTGCCGACCACCAGGCGCCACCCGTCGGCCAGCACGAACAGCAGCAGCTTGAACGGCAGCGACACCAGCACCGGCGGCAGCATGAGCATGCCCATCGACACCAGCACGCTCGCCACCAGCATGTCGATGACCAGGAACGGCAGAAAGATTCGGAAGCCCATCAGGAACGCGATCTTCAGCTCGCTGACGACGAACGCGGGGATCAGCGCCGTGGTGGGCACGTCCTGCCAGGTGAGCTTGTCGCGGGCGGCGAGCTGCTCGTCGAGGAACAGGTACACGTCGGCCTCGTTCTGCCCGCCGCGGATCTGGCGGATCATGAACTCGCGGACGGGCTTCTCGCCGGCGCGGACGGCGTCTCCGGCGGCGAGCTTTCCTTCGAGGTACGGTCCGACGGCCGAGGCGTGCACGTCGCGATAGACCGGGGCCATCACGACGGCCGTCACCAGCAGCGCCAACCCGAACAGCACCTGGTTCGGCGGCAGCTGGTGCGTCGCCAGCGCCTGGCGCAGCAGGCCCAGCACGACGGCCACGCGCGTGAAGCTCGTGACCATCACCAGAATCGCCGGCGCCACCGACAGCACGGTGATGGTGGCGATGAGCTTGAGGTACGATCCGCCCTGGGCGGCGTCGGTCTTTGCGGCGGACTGCTCGATCTGTGCGATGACGGCATCGGCGGCGCCGCCGGGTTTCGCCGGCGCGGAGGCCGGCGCGGGCGCAGCGGCGGCGACGGCGGCCAGCGAGACCACCGCCGCCAGCGTGCCTACCATGATGATCGTTCGCCGCGTCATGGTTTTTCCTCGTCGCGGCCGGACGGCTGCCGGCGCGAGAATTTTTCCTTGAGCGTCTCGACGACTGACGCGCGCCCCGCTTCGGCCGAGCGCGTCAGCGCCGCCACTTCCGCCGGGTCGCGCACCTCGCCGAGGGAGGTCATGCCTTCCGGGCCCGAGCCGACCACGAGCAGGCGCTCGCCCAGGCGGACCAGCAGCAGTTGCTGGCGGCCCGAGACGGTCGTCCGCGCGATGACCTCCATCGGCCCGCGTCGCGCGGCCGCCGGCGAGCCCATCCGCCGCAGCACCCATCGGAGCAGGAAGATCAGTCCCACGACGATCGCCAGCGCCGCCAGCGTGCGCCCCCACCCGCCGCCGAGGTCCGTGCCGGTCGTGTCCCGCGGGGGGGCGACGGTCTGCCCTTCGAGACCCGCGGCCGGCGCGGAAGCGGGCGCGGTCTGCGCGTCCGCGCGGGACGTGTCCGCCCCGCCCAGCGCCATCGCCGCCAGCAGCGCCGCGGCCAGGATTTTCGTTTTCGCGCTCATTCCGTCCGCCTCGCGCCGGCGACGATCTGCCGCACCCGCACGCCGAGTTTCCCGTCCACGACGACCGCCTCTCCGCGGGCCAGCAGTTCGCCGCCGGCGTACAGTTCCACCGGCTCGTCGGGTCGCGTGTCCAGCTCGACGACGCATCCGGCGTCGAGCTGCCTGGCCTGCCCGTCGGCCAGCCGCCCACGGGCCAGGTCGATCCGCACGCGGATTGGCCCGCCCGTCGCGCCGTTTCGGATTGTCCCGTCTCGTTCCGTCATGCGTTCACCCGCAACTCATCCCGCGCGGCTGCGTGGTTCGCGCCGGCGATTTCCTCGGTCTCTCGCTGCTCGCGCTTCGCGCCGGCGAGCACCATCGCGGCCTCGAACCGCTGCCGCAGCAGGTCGACGGCCTGCCGCTGTCCCCGCGCCTCGGCGAAGGCCTCGCGCGCCTGTTCGAGCCGCCCGGCCCATCGCGCGACCTCGGCCGTCTCGCGTGCTGCCGTCACCTGCAACTCGGCAATCCGCTCTCGGCAGGCGGCGCCGCCGGCCGAGTCGCCGTCCAGCAGCATCTCCCGCAGGCGCTGCGAAACTCCCTGCACTTCCGCGCGCAGGCTCTCGATACGTTCCCGCCGGGCCGCCTGCTCGCCCGCCAACGCCGACAGGGCGTTCCGCGCGGCGTCTTCCTGCCGCGCCCGCAGCCTCAGCAGCCCTTCCAGCGGAAACTTTTTGCCTTCGCGTTCGCCCATTCGCCGTCACTCTCACGCGACCGGGGGTTCCCGCCCGCGCCCGAATCGTTCCGCCAGTTCCAGCACGCGCGCCGCGGTTTCGTCGTAATCCGCCGCCCGCTCGACCGGCTGGGCCAACAGGTCGCGGATTTCCCCGACGGCCTGGATGGCGCGGTCGTAGTCGGCGTTGGCGCCGGTCTTGTAGGCCCCGACGTTGACGAGGTCTTCGACCTCGGCGTAGAGGGCCAGGAGGTTCCGCAGTTCGTCGCCGGCGGCGCGGACGCGGGGATCGGTCACGTCGTTCCGCACGCGGCTGACGCTCTGGAGCACGTCCACGGCCGGGTACTGCCCGCGCCGCGCCAGCGGGCGTGACAGCCAGATGTGCCCGTCGGCGATGGCCCGCACCGCGTCGCAGACAGGCTCGGCGGGGTCGTCGCCCTCGACGAGCACGCTGTAGAACGCGGTGATCGAGCCGCTTTCGGTCCTTCCCGCGCGTTCCAGCAGGCGCGGCAGGAGGTTGAAGGTGCTGGGCGGATATCCGCGGCTGGTCGGCGGCTCTCCGGCGGCCAAGCCGATCTGCCGTTGGGCGGTCGCCAGGCGCGTCAGGGAGTCCATCATCAGCAGGACGTCGCGTCCGTCGTCGCGGAAGCCCTCGGCGACGGCGGTGGCGACGGCCGCCGCCTGCACCCGCACCAGCGGGGGTTCGTCGCTGGTGGCCACGACCACCACCGAGCGCCGCAGGCCCGCCTCGCCCAGGTCGCGCTCCAGGAAATCTCGCACCTCGCGCCCGCGCTCGCCGACGAGCGCGATCACGTTCACGTCGGCCCGCGAGTGCTGCCCGATCATTCCGAGCAGCATGCTTTTCCCGACGCCCGAGCCGCTGAAGACGCCCATGCGCTGGCCTCGCCCGACGGTCAGGAAGGCGTCGATCGCGCGGACGCCGGTGGGCAGTCGTTCGGAGATCCGCCGGCGGCGCATCGGGGCGATGGGCTCCGGCCAGACCTCCATCCGCCGCCCGCCGTGCGGCTCGCCGCGCCCGTCGATGGGGTTTCCGAACCCGTCGAGCACGCGCCCGAGCATCTCGTCTCCGGCGGCGACGGAGGTTTCGGCCGTGGCGCACTGCACGCGGTCGCCCCGGCAGACGCCCTCGACGGCGCCGAGGGGCATCACGAGCGTCTGTTCCTCGGCGAACCCGACGACGCGCGCGTCGACGCCGCGCCGCCCGCGGACGATCCGGCAGGCCGCCCCGACGGGCGCGGGGAAGTCGGACACCGTGACCGTCAGTCCGCGCACGCCGCTGACCCGCCCGGTCACCCGCGCCGGCTGGACGTGCCGCAGCATCTGCCTGTGTCCGTCAAACAGTCCCATGATCCACCGCCGCGTCCGCCGCGCCGGCTGACTGCCGCGCCGCGTGCGAAACGTAGTGTCCCGTAAGTTCCCGCGCCTCGGCGCGGCGCGGGCCCAGCAGCGCCGTCACCACGGCGTCCAGCTGCGCCTCGATCGTCGCGTCGATCTCACCGGCGCCGACCATCAGCTTCACCCCGCCGGGCGAGACCGACTCGTCCGCCACCAGTTGCACCTGCCCCGCGCCGAGCGTGTCGACCAGTTCCCGGCAGTGCCGCCAGAGCCCGTGCAGCTGCGCGGGGTTCACCCGCGCAGCGACCTCGGTCCGCGCGCCGCAGAGCTCCAGCGCCTTGGCGAGGTTGGCCGCCGCGGCGGAAAGATCGGCCCCGGCCACGCGCCCGACGATCCGCTCGGCCAATTCGACGGCGAATTCGAGCATCTCGCGCCGGGCCTCGGCGAGCAGCTCCCGGCGGTTGGCCTGGAGCGCCTCGACGAGTTCCCGCGCCGACTCGACGGCCTGGCGGAGCGATTCGGCGGCTTCCGCAGTCGCCTGTTGCGTTTCCTGGCGGGCGGCGGCGAGGCCTTGGGCGTATCCCTCTTCGGCCGCCCGGGTTCGGGCCTGCTCGGCCTCGGCGCGGGCCTGGTCGGTGAGGCTGGCGGCCTGCGCCCGCGCGTCCAGCACGACGCGCCGCGCCTGGTCCGCCAGGTCCGCGAAACGCAGGGCGGGCGCCGCTGCCTCGCCCGTCTCGCCGGCCTTGATCACCCTTGCCATGCTCTTATCCCGTCACACTCTCAACCGGGGTGCCGGGGTGCCACCCTCAAGCGCCGTTTGCTTGAAGGTGTCTTCCGCACGGCCAAGCAAACCGCGCTTGGCCGTGGCACCCAACAGACCGTCACGCCATCCATTCGGGTGCCACCCTCAAGCGCCGTTTGCTTGAGGGTGTCTTCCGCACGGCCAAGCAAACCGCGCTTGGCCGTGGCACCCAACAGACCGTCACGCCATCCATTCGGGTACCACCCTCAAGCGCCGTTTGCTTGAGGGTGTCTTCCGCACGGCCAAGCAAACCGCGCTTGGCCGTGGCACCCATATCTGTGGCACCCGATATCACATTTCACGCCATCAACTCGCTGCGTTCTCCGCGCAACACGGAGACGTACTCGCCGTTTTCCATCCGTCGGACGGCCTCCACCGCGCGCTGCTGGGCCGCCTCGACGTCGCTGAGGCGCACCGGCCCGATGCGTTCCATCTCCTGGCGGACGCGCCCTGCCGCGTCGTTCGACAGCGCCGCCAGCACCTTGCGCGTCAGGTCCTTGCCGGCTGTCCGCAGCGCGATCGCCAGCTCGTCGCTCTCGAGCGTCTCCAGCGCCGCCCCCAGGCGGTGCGGCGGAACCTGCGAGAGATCCTCGAAGACGAACAACTTCGTCCGGACCGACTCGGCCAGCGTCGGCTCGCTGTCGGACAGCGCCGTCATCACCGCATGTTCGGTGGTGTATCCGGCGTGCTGGAGGATTTTCGCCAGGGCCTCGGCGCCGCCGGGGCCGCTCAGCGCGCCCTGTCGGGTCATTCGCGCCGCCAGGGCCCGCTCCACCTCCCGCAGGGTCTGCGGGTCGGCGGGCGAGAGGTTGGCGATCCGCCGGGCGACGTCCACCTGCTGCTCGCGCGTCAGGCGGCCCAGGACGGCCGCCGCAAGATCCGGCTCCAGGTGCGAAAGCACCAGCGCGACCGTCTGCGGGTGCTCGTCCTTGAGGGCATCGGCAAGGGTCTGCGGTTCGGCGTGGGTGAGGAAGGCGAACGGCCGGCCCGTCAGCGCCGGCTCGGGGCACAGCGCATCGGACGGGTCGCCGTGGGCGGCGCGCCTTCGCGTCCGCGCCAGCCACCACGCCCCCGCGCCGGCCAGCAACGCCGCAAAAAGCCCCGCCGTCGCCAGCGGACCGGCGGGCGAAACGCCCTGGCCGGGCGCCGGCGCCGCGACGGTGGCCGCACGCACCGGCGCCGCGTCGTAGTACCAGTCCACCTTCACGTCATCCTCGGCCGCACCGAGAACCTTCGCCGCCGACTGGCGGATCTTGACCGTCTGGGCGGCGATGGCCGACTCCACGTTCTCGTCGGTCGGCTCGAGCCCGCCGGCCTGGCAGACGCCCGCGAAGTAGCTCCGCGGAACCGCCACCGACGCGCCGGTACAGCGGGCGGGCGACTCCCCGCCGGAGACGTTCACGCCGACGATCAGATTGTCGATGTACGGCAGGGCCGCGCGAATCTTCTCGGCGTAGAACGCCTCAGCGGCGCGGATGCGTTCGAGGGCCCCTGCCGTCGCGAGCGAGCCCTCGGCCGCCCGGTAGCTCCGCCCCGTGCCGTCGACGATGCAGACCTTCCCTCGCTCCATGTTGGGGATGTTCCCGGCCACCAGGTCGGCCGCCGCCTCGACCAGTTGCGGGGAGACCTTGACGCCCGGTTTCATGTCGATCTTGACGGCCGCCGTCGGCGGAACCTCCGGCGAGCCCAGGCGGCGAGGCGAGCCCGGCTCGTACACCACCGTCGCCTTCCGCACGCCCTCGATGTTGCCGATCTCCCGGCTCAGCCAGGCCATCTTCGCCGCCTGCCAGCGCTTCGCCTGGCGGGAGTCGGTGGACCAGATGTCGCTTTCCTGCGCGAGCTGGGCGAAGAGGTCGGCCCCGTCGCGCCCCAGCAGGCCTTCGTAGACCAGCAGCAGACGCGCCTGCGGAAGCTGCTCCGACGGAACGAGAAGATTGCCCGACTCGGATTTGCAGGCGATTCCGTGGGCGTCGAGCAGGGATTGGGCCTCGAGGAGTTCGTCGGCCGCCAGCGGACGCGGAGAGACGGCGACGTAGTGGGGCGAGGGCCCTGCCGTCGCCAGCCAGATGGCCCCGCCCACCAGCAGCACGGCGGCCGCCGCCAGCGCCGGCTTGACCGGGCGGCTCATCCATGCCGACCGCCGCCGCATCCGTCGGAAGAAACTTCGGATCGCGTTCATTGTGCCCGGTCCTCCATGACCAGGTGCGTTCCCGGCGGGACTCGCCCGCCTTGCCGCCGCGACGCGCGGTGCGTCCGCTCCGCCGCGGCACGATGTTCACTTTCTCACAACCTTCGCCCCGGCTGCGACTCGCCGCGATCCTTCGCGGCCGCGCGGGCGGCCTGCGTCAGCCGTCCTGCCGGTCGGATTGGTCAAAATGGTCGCGGATCTCGCGCAGCGACTTGTGATGCGACTTCAGGTCGCCGATCCGGTCGAGACGGTCGAAGACCGACTCGTCGTACAGGCGATGGCCGCCTTCGGTCCAACGTGACTCCTGGAGCAGGCCCATCGTCGTGTAGTTGTGGATCGTCTGCCGGCTGACGCCGGAATACGCCACGACCTCGCCGATGCGGTACAGCTTGGGGGGGAGCGGCCTGCGCCGGCCCGACCCGCCGCCCCGCGCCGCGCCTTCGCCCGCGCCGATCGGCGCCACGCCTCCGCCCACCGACGGCGCGATGCCCGGAGCGAACGACTCCACGCTCGCCCGCGCCTCGCTGACGCCACGCGGCCCAATGCCGCCGCGCGATTCATTCCGCGCCCCGCGCGATTCGCCCGCTGCGCCACTGCCGCCGTGAGATTCGCTGACGCCGCGCGATTCATTCCACGCGTCATCGCCGCGATTCTTCTCACTCGCATTGCGAGACTCGTCGCTCGTGCCGCGCGATTCACTGGCGCCTCGCGAAACGTCGGCGCTGCGCGCCTTGTCGCACGAATCGCCGGAGGCTTCCTCGCCGCCTGAAAATGTCTCCACGTTGCTCATGAAATGACAGTCACCCATTCGCACAAAGACGTGAACTAATTTTTACGTTTTATAAAAGGTATATTGTGGTGGGCCAGATGGGAATTGCTACAGAATTTTTCTCCAAATGACGAAAAAAGTAAGTTTCAACTTCCGCCACTCCATGGACATGCCGCCGATCCAAATTTCGCCCATCGCAAAAAACCACAACATCTTGGGTCTTGGCTACCAAATTGCCCAACCTGTCCGCCTTGCCGAGATTGCCTTCCCGCCGCCCCACAGCTCCAGCCACAAATGGATTCCACAAAAGAATTCGTTCTCCCCGCCGGCTATCGAGACCGATAAAATGCCATCCATGCTCCGCGATGTGACAACCTGCGCGCTGGCGGCGCTGTTGGCCTGCGCGGCCGGGACTTCCGGCTGCCGACGGCAGGACACCGCCGCCCCGCCCTGCTGCGAGAAGGCGGCCACGCAGCCGGCATCGGCGCCGCGCGGCGAGTCGTGCACGGAACGCATCGTTCGCGCGGCGCGGCGCGAGACGGCGCGATGGCTGGCCGATCCGGCGGCCTGGCCGGAGCTTCGGCGCAGGTTGCGGGCCGCGGCCGTCGCGGGCGCGCACGACTTCGACGCCGACCCGCGCGCCCATCTGGCCGCGGGAAATCGTGCGCTGGCCGCCGGACGCGCCGAACTTGCCGCCGACTGCTTCCGCCGCGCCGTCCAGCGCGACGCACGCAACCTCGACGCGCTGAAGGCCCTCGCCACCGCCCTCTCGCAGCTCGACCGATATGCCGACGCGGCCGAGACCTACGAACGAATCTGCGCCCTCGCGCCGACCGACGCGCAGTCGCGATTCAACCTCGCCACAGTCTGCGTCTACCTCGGCCGATTCCCACAGGCCGAGAATGCTTACCTCACCGTTTTGGAGCAGGACGACACCCACCGCCAGGCGCGATTCAACCTGGCCGCGCTGTACCAAGTGCAAGGCAAACTCACCGCCGCGCGAGACGCCTGGCGAATCCTGCTGGCCGACGAGCCGGACAACGCCGACGCCTGGGGCCAGCTCGCGCAAGTGCTTTCAGACCTTGGCGATGCGTCCGGCGCGGCCGACGCCTGCGGGCAGGTGGCGCGCCTGGAGCCCAGGAACGTTTCGAGCTGGCTGAACCTGGCCGCCGCCGCGCAGGCCGCCGGCAGATACGGGCGGGCGGCCGTCGCGCTGGAGCGGGCTGCCGCGCTGGCCCCGCAGGACGCTGCCATCTGGACGCGCATGTCCGATCTGCACATGGACTTATACCGCGCGACGGACGAGGGGCGGTTTCTCCAATCGGCGGCCGACGCGGCGCGACGCAGCCTCCGGCTCGACGACAACCAGCCCGAGATCCGCCGCCGGCTCGAGCAGTGCCAGGCCTTGCTGGCCCGCCAAAATTTTCCGCAAAATACGCCGCAAACCGCCCCGAAAACCCCCGCGAAAAAACCCTAGAATAGGCGCCGAAAATGGCGAAAATGTTTCGTATGGACCCCGAAATCCGAGGATAAACATGCCCATAGACCTCCAAAAGTTCGCCCAAACCGTCCGCGTCCTGGACGGCGCCTGGGGCACCGAGTTGCAGAAGCGCGGGCTGCCGGCCGGCGCCTGCCCAGAGCTCTGGAACGACCAGAACCCCGCCGCCGTCGAGGCCGTCGCGCGGAGTTACGTCGAGGCCGGAAGCGAAATCATCCTCACCAACACGTTCGGCGGAAACCGCTTCGTCCTCGCGCAGCACGGCGCGGGCGAGCGCGCGGCCGAGTTGTGCGAGAAGGGCGCTGCGATCAGCCGCAAGGCCGCCGGCGGCGCGGCCAAGGTCTTCGCCTCGCTCGGGCCGACGGGCAAGATCGTCATGATGGAGGACGTGCCGGCCGAGGAACTCGCCGAGGCATTCGCCGCGTCGTCCGTCGCGCTGGAACGCAGCGGCGCCGACGCCATCGTGCTCGAATCGTTCTCCGAGCTGGCCGAGGTCGAGATCGCGTTGCGCGCCGTGCGCGGCGCGGTCGCGATTCCGGTGGTCGTGTCGATGACGTTCTCGTCCGGCCCGGACAAGACCGCGAGCATGATGGGCGACGCGCCGGCCGATTTGGCGCGGGCGGCCGAGACGGGCGGCGCGCATGCCGTCGGCGCCAACTGCGGCGTCGGCCCGGACAACTACGTGGCCGTGGCGAAACTCTTCCGCGCCGCGACCGCCCTGCCGGTCTGGATCAAGGCCAACGCCGGACTGCCCCAGGTGCGCGCCGACGGGGCGACGGTCTTCCCGATGGGCCCGGCCGAGTTCGCCGCCTTCGCGCCGAAGCTCGTCGCGGCCGGGGCGAACTTCCTCGGCGGCTGCTGCGGAACCACGCCCGACCACATCCGCGCCCTCCGCAAGGCCCTGGGGAAATGAAGCGGAAGAAAAGACGCTTCACCACATAGTTCGCAGAGGACGCGGAGAAGACTTTTTCATTTTGGATTTCAAATTTAAGATTTCAGATTTGAAATATGGATCGGGTGCCACGGGTATGGGTGCCACGGCCTGCGGAGCGTAGCGACGCTGGCCGTGAAGACACCCTCAAGCAGACAGCGCTTGAGTGTGGCACCCGGCCGAGGCGGAAACGCAACCGTTTGTCGTGACGCCGTGAGGCGTTTGCCCCCGATGCCCTGACGGGCACACTACGAGCACGCATGCCGGAGGCATGCGGCACCCACCCTCAAGCAGACAGCGATTGAGGGTGGCGCCCGGCATCCGGTTATTCGGCGCGTTTTCGCCGAGACCGAAGGACCATCAAGCCACCAAGTGGCAGCAGAAGCAACATCGTTGGCTCGGGAATATACTCCATCCGGACCATAAGATCGTAATCTGAGCCCGAACCAAACTCCCCCTGGGTCCAAGACGAGCTACTGCTGAATTTATACCAACTTCGATTCGTGGTTGTGGCATCGCTATCATAAGGCATATCCGCCGTCCCACAGCGGAACCCGCCGAAGATGTCGCCACCTGCCCCCACCGTGATCGTCGAACCGCTGAAATCGTATGATGTCCAAGTACTTCCCAGAGACTGGTTTGTTAAGGAGGCAAGTTCCGATCCAGGCGCCCCGTTGTCAGACTCCCAAAGATAAACATCCAAACTTCCGGCAATACTGCTGTGACCACGGATGGTCAGCTTTGTTACCGTTATGGTATAGCTCTCGGGATTTGTAAAACGTACCGCGCCACCCCACAGCCCCGACCAAGAACTCCCGAGCGTACCAGAATCGTAGTAGCAAACACCCCCTCGGACTGGTACGGCAATAAGTGTAACAACCATAGAAAACATGGTTATAAACGCGAGCTTTTTACGGTCCATGACCCTTTGTCCTTTTTTGATTTGTCCCTACCCCAGCGGCAAAAACAGGTTTATTCATTTTAATATGATAACTTGTTATGTCAAGACATTAATAGATGTCCGTCTTGGCCAGAATCCAGCGGGTGGCGCAGCTGGCTTGCAAGCCGTGTGGGTTGATGCGACACGCGGGGCGTAAGTGCGGGCGAATACGGAATCCGGGTGGTTTCAGGCCGGAAAGTTGTAGGGCGAGCAACTTGCTTGCTCGCGGGATTGTCTTGTGTTCAGGATTGCGCGAGCAAACGAGTTGCTCGCCCTACTCGCTCACAACAACTCCAGCAATTCGCTCGGATGGGCGAGGAGGGTTCGTGCGCCGTGGCGGCGGAGTTCGTCGGCCGTGCGGAAGCCCCACAGCGCGCCGGCGGGGTACATGCCGGCTGCGGCTGCGGTCTTCATGTCCGTGTCGGTGTCGCCGACGTAGAGGCATTGCGCCGGCGGCAGACCGAGCTGCGCGGCGACCTGCGTCGCGCCGGTGGGGTCGGGCTTGGCGGGGGTGTGCGGCCCCTCGCCGCGCACGACGGCGAAGGTCCAGCGGCTGAGGAATTTCGCGACGACGGCTAGGGTGGTCTCGTGCGGCTTGTTGCTCAGGACGGCCAGCGCCAGCCCGCGCTCGGTCAGCGCGTCCAGCAGTTCAGGGATTCCGTCATAGGGGCGGGTCTTGTCGGCCCAGCGCCGGCCATACTCCTGGCGTTGCTCAGCCACCAGGCGGGAGAGGGTCTGCTCGTCGCGCCGGTCTTGGGGCAGGGCGCGGCGGACGAGGTTCACGATTCCGTCGCCCACGAAGACCTTGTACTCGGCCACGCCGTGCGTGGGGAAACCGTTCCGCGCGAGCACGGCGTTCATGGAGCCGGCCAGGTCGTCGATCGTGTCCAGCAGCGTGCCGTCGAGGTCGAACAGCACGGCATGGAACTTCATTGGAAAACACCCCATGTCCGTTTCCGCTCCGGGAAAAACAATTCACCGCAGAGGTCTTTCAAAACAACAACCAGAAGAAGATACAACGCGGAGATCGCAGAGGAAAAACCTGTTCCATTCTTCTCTGTTCTCCGCGTTCTCCGCGCTCTCTGCGGTGAGTTCTTCTTTTCAATCCAGGTTGAGGGTCAGGAGGAACTCGGCGTTGGTCTTGTATTTCTGGAGGCGGCTGATGAGCAGTTCCATGGCCTCAGTGGGCTGCATTTCGGCCAGCACCTTGCGGAGGCGCGAGACGAGCTTGAGTTCCTGCGGGTCGAGCAGGAGCTCTTCCTTCCGGCTGCCGGAGCGGCTGATGTCGATGGCCGGCCAGACGCGGCGGTCGACCAGGCGGCGGTCGAGGTGCAGCTCGCTGTTTCCGGTGCCCTTGAACTCCTCGAAGATGACCTCGTCCATGCGGCTGCCCGTCTCGATGAGGGCGGTCCCGATGACGGTCAGGGAGCCGCCGTTCTCGATGGCGCGGGCCGAGCCGAAGAACCGCTTGGGCGCCTGCAGGGCGCTGGCGTCGACGCCGCCGGTGAGGATCTTGCCGCTGTGCGGCGCCTCGGCGTTGTACGCGCGGGCGACGCGGGTGATGCTGTCCAGCAGGATCACCACGTCCTTTCCGTACTCGACCATGCGGCGGGCCTTGGCCTGGACCATCTCGGTGATCTGGAGGTGGCGCGAGTGCGGCTCGTCGAACGTGGAGGAGATGACCTCGGCCGTCGTGCGGCGGCGCATGTCGGTCACTTCCTCGGGGCGCTCGTCGATCAGCAGGACGATCACGTACGCCTCGGGGTGGTTGGCGGCGATCGCGTTGGCGATCTTCTGGAGCAGCACCGTCTTGCCCGTGCGCGGGGGCGCGACGATCAGCATGCGCTGCCCGAACCCAATCGGCGTGACCAGGTTCACCACGCGCATGTTGATTTCCTCGGGCTTGGTCTCCAGGAAAATCCGCCGGTACGGGTGCGTGGGGGTGAGGTCCTCGAAGTTGACCTTCTCGCTGAGGCGGTCGGGCTCCTCGAAGTTGACGGCCTCCACCCGCAGCAGCGCGAAGTACTTCTCCGACTCCTTCGGCGGGCGGATCTGCCCGGAGACGATGTTGCCCTGGCGCAGGCCGAAGCGGCGGATCTGGCTGGGCGAGACGTAGATGTCGTCCGGGCTGGGCAGGTAGTTGTAGTCCGGGCTGCGGAGGAACCCGAACCCGTCGGGTAGGATCTCCAGCACGCCCTCGCCGTACATCAGGCCTTCCTTCTGCACGCGGGCCTTGACGATCTTGAAGATCAGCTCCTGCTTGCCCAGGCCGGCGTATTCCTCGATCTCCTCCTGCTTGGCGATCTCGTGCAGCTCGGCCACGCCCATCTTCTGGAGATCGGTGATGTGCAGCGCGCCGCGCTTGACGCGCTCGTACTTCTGGTGCATTTCCTCGTCGAACCCGGTATCGGACTCCGCCTCGGGCGCGGGCTCGGCGAGCGCTTCGGGCGCGGCGGCGGGCGGCTCTTCGCTCACGGGCTCGGGGGCGGGCGCTTCGGGCTCGGCCGGCGGCGCTTCGGCCGGCTCCTCGTCCACCGGGATTTCGTCCAGCGGGGAGACCGGTTCGAGGTCTTCGACTTTCCGGGGTTTCCGGGTGGTCTTGCGGGTGGTCTTTTTAGGTGTCTTGGCCATGGATTTCCGATGCCTCCGTAAGACGGCGTACCGCCTGCCCGTATCGGGCGCGGCGGGCGTGCCAATGCAAAATGCATTACGCGTCGCGCCTCGCGCGTCATGGGACTTTTCTGGGGAGTCTCTTGCGACTGGCTGTCGCAACCTTCGCGTCGGCGCGGGCGGCGCCGCCGGGGAACAATTCGCAGGATTGCCTGCCCGCAGGTCGGAACGCGGTTTCCCTAACGTCAGGAAACGTCCGAAACAATCCGGAAAAACAAGCGTCGGATTTGCTCTTTGAGGGAGGAAATACTGGAGCTGTTCTCTAGGGTATCGTAGCAGCGTGCGGCCTTGCTGTCCAGAGGAATCTGCGCTTTTTCGCGGCTTTGCCAGAGGTCGCGGTCCCATCCGCGGCTGTCGCGGACGCGCCGGGCCCGTTGTGCATCGGACGCGCGGACGAAGACCATGTGCGTGCAGAGGCGGTCCCAGCCGGCTTCGAAGGCGACGGCGGCGTCGAGCACGACGCCCCGCGCCGACGGATCGGCCTGCGCCGCGGCGATTCGCTCGGCGATCCGCTCGCCCATCCGCGGGTGCAGGATCGCGTTCAGCGCCGCCAGTTCGTCCGGGCGGCCGAACACCTTGCGCGCCACGGAAGCGCGGTCCACCGAACCGTCCGCCAGGAAGACCTCCGCGCCCCACCGCGCGCGGATGGCCGCCCGCACGGACTCGTCGCCCAGCAGCTCGTGGCCGATCCAGTCGGCGTCAATTCGCGCGCAGCCGAGCGCCTCGAACTCCGCGGCCACCGTGCTCTTTCCGGCCCCGATGCCCCCCACCAGGCCGATGACGGGTTTTGTGGAATGGGTCGCGTTCATGGTCGGATGGCATTGTTCGCGGCGCGAGCGGACAAGTCAAGACGGTATCGCATCGCGCACAACCGCGGCGCGTCAGCCCGCTTCGCGGATTCGCGAGCGCAGCGGGTAGATGTGGACGCACAGGCCTCGCTGGAGAAGCTCTTCGGTGAAGGCCGAACTCGGCAGCCCGGCCAGCCGGCAGGCCTCGGCGTGGTCGACTCGATTGTCGGAGTAGAACTGGAGGGCAACGGCGAGCCGGATTTCCGCCTCGCCCGCCTCGGCGTGCAGCAGGATGTCGTCGGGAAAGGAAATGTTCATGTTCGGGCCCTCGGGCCCCGCGGGCGCTCGCCGCGGAAAATCTGCCCTCATCTTCGCTTATCGGCCAATTCGGGCGGGAAATGAATTTCCCCGCGAGAATCTTACGGGCTAACCATCCGCCGACGGAGCGCCTCGACGAACCGGGCGAGCTGGTCGGGCGTGTGTCCCGCCGACAGGCTCACCCGCAGGCGGCTGGTCCCGCGCGGAACGGTCGGCGGGCGGATGGCGGGCACGAGGAATCCGTCTTCCAGCAGGCCCCGGCTGAGTTGCACGGCCCGGGCAGGCTCCCCGACGAGAATCGGCACGATGGGCGTCGCCGGTTCGCGCGGGTCGGGCGTTGGCGCCAGTCCCGCAGCCGCCAACTGATCGCGCAGCGCCGCCGCCAGCGCCAGCAGCCCGCGCCGCCGCTGGGGCTCGCGCTCGACGATTTCCAGCGCCGCCAGGGCCGCGGCGCACAGTGCCGCCGGGGGCGCGGTGGTGTAGACGAACGCCCGCCCTCGGTTGCGGATCGTCTCGACGAGGACGGCGGGACCCGTCACGAATCCCCCCAGCGAACCGAGAGCCTTGGACAGTGTGCCGACGACCACGTCGACGTCGGCCTCGACGCCGAGCAGTTCGGCCGCCCCGCGCCCGGCGGCGCCGAGCACCCCGGTGGCGTGGGCCTCGTCGATCATCAGCACCGCGTCGTAGCGATTCTTGAGCTCCGCCAGCTCGCCCAGCGGGGCCAGGTCGCCGTCCATCGAGAACAGCGAGTCGGTGACGATCAGGCACCGCTTCGCGGCGGCGCGGTGGGCGTCGAGGAGCTTGCGCAGGCGGGCGGTGTCGCGGTGCGGGTAGGTCCGCACGCGGGCCCCGCACGAAAAGGCGGCGTCGAGGATGCTCGCGTGGTTGAGCTTGTCCGACAGCACCAGGTCACCCGCGCCGGCCAGCGCGCCGATGGCGACGTGATTGGCCATCCACCCCGTGGAGGTGACGATCGCGGCCTCGGCGCGCTTGAACTCGGCCAGGCGGCGTTCCAGCAGGGCGTGCGGGGTCTGCGTTCCGCTGACCAGTCGCGACGCGCCCGCGCCGACGCCCCACTGCCCGACGGCCTGGAACGCCGCCGCCCGGACGGCGGGGTCGGCCGCCAGCGAGAGGTAGTCGTTGCTGCACAGGCAGACGACCTCGCGCCCGCCGACGCGGACCACCGGCCCGCAGGGCGAATCGACCTCGACGGGGCGGCGCAGGAGGTCTTGGGCCTCCAGGGCGTCCAGCTCGGCTCGCATCTGTTTCCACACGTCCATGGACGTATTCTTCCGCAATCCGGGCCAAACGGCAAGGGCGTGGAGCGGCATCGATGGGCAATCGCAAGAACACGGCTTGCAAGCAAGCCGTGCCACCCACCGATGGAACCCCGGGAAAGGAACACGGAACTCGGAACAAGGAACCGGGGAAGAAAACGCGCGATCGCGCCGCCATTCCCGGTTCCTCAGTTCCTGGTTCCGTTTCGTGCTCCGAAATCGTTTGTGGGCAGTTGACAACGCCCCGCCCTTGCCCCCATAATCCGACATGGGATTGGTCGCGATCCAGTTCGCTTTCCGGGGCGTCTTCCGCCCCACCCGGCCCGGGCGTCCGCTTGGGGTCGAAATCCATGCTTCCGGTACAACAGGCGTCCCGCCTGTCGCGGCTACGGATACAACCCTCGTCCGGCCTGTCTTGCGAAATCCTCGCGGACCGGCCGGTCTTCCGGAGATGCCATGAAGGACAAGATCATCGGTGAAGGAATCACGTTCGACGACGTCCTGCTCGTGCCGGCTTTGTCCACCGTCGCGCCGGCCGACGTGGACATGTCCACCCGACTGACGCGGAACATCCGCCTGAACATCCCGCTGGTCTCGGCCCCGATGGACACCGTCACCGAGTCGTCGCTGGCCATCGCGCTGGCCCAGGAGGGCGGGCTGGGCATCATCCACCGCAACCTGTCCAAGGAGGCCCAGGCGCTGGAGGTGGAGAAGGTCAAGCGGTCGGCCAACGGGATCATTCCCGACCCGATCACGCTTCCCCCGGACGAATCGACGGAGACCGCCCGCCGCCTGATGCTCGAGCAGAACATCTCGGGCTTTCCCATCGTGGACAACGGAAAGCTGGTGGGCATCCTCACCCGCCGGGACATGAAGTTCCAGTCCGGCGATTCGAAGGTCTCGGACATCATGACGAAGGGTCGGCTGATCACCGCCCCGGCCGACACGTCCATCGACGAGGCCGAGAGCATCCTCAACCGTCACAAGGTCGAGAAACTGCTGCTGGTGGACGCCGAGGGTCGCCTGGCGGGGCTGATCACCATGCGGGACATCGACAAGATGCGCCAGTTCCCCCGCTCCTGCCGCGACGGGCGAGGGCGCCTGCGGGTCGGCGGCGCGGTGGGCGTGCTGGAGTACGACCGCACCGACGCCCTCGTCGCCAAGGGCGTGGACGTCATCTGCGTGGACACCTCGCACGGGCACAAGGAGATCGTCCTGGAGACGATCCGGCAGATCAAGGCGCGGCACAAGATCGACGTCATCGCGGGCAACATCGCCACGGGCGACGCGGCGAAGGATCTCATCGCGGCCGGGGCAGACTCCCTCCGGGTGGGCATCGGGCCCGGCGCCATCTGCACCACCCGCGTGGTGACGGGCGTGGGCGTTCCGCAGATCACGGCCGTCCACGACTGTGCCAAAGTCGGCGACGCCCACGGAGTGCCCGTCATCGCCGACGGCGGAATCCGCCTCAGCGGCGACATCGTCAAGGCCCTGGCGGCCGGGGCCTCCTGCGTGATGATGGGCAGCCTGTTCGCCGGGCTCGACGAGAGCCCCGGGCGGATGGTCATCTACAAGGGGCGGCGCTTCAAGGCCTACCGCGGAATGGGGTCCATGGACGCCATGCTGGCCGGGTCGGCCGACCGGTACAACCAATCCGGCACGGTCGATCGCAGCCGGCTCGTGCCCGAGGGCGTCGAGGGGCGAGTGCCCTACCGCGGGTCGCTGGCGGATTTCGTCTTCCAGCTGATGGGCGGGCTCCGCAGCGGAATGGACCACTGTGGCACGGCCGACATCGAGCAACTCCGCACGAAGGCGAAGTTCCTGCGGATTTCCGCCGCCTCCGTCGCCGAGAGCCACCCGCACGACATCGCCATCACCCAGGAAGCGCCCAACTATTCCATGTGGCGTAATGTCGAAGAGTAGGGTGCCGTGGCTTGCGGAGCGTAAGGTGCCGTGGTTTGCGAAGTCCCGAAGGGACGCAACAACCACGTTCCTGCATTACCGTGGTTGCTCCGCTCTGCTTCGCTCCGCAAACCACGGCACCCCACTGCCGCAAGTTGGATGTTGATGTCTGGCACGAGGCTGTCCGGCGGCGTAGAATAGGCCGGTCGATTCGGAATCGGCGCGGAAGACAGGCAGGAGACGGACCATGAGACGGCACGGCTGGATCGTATTGACGATGGTTGCGGCGGGCGCGCTGGTCGGCTGCGGGCCCCGGACCCCCGGCGAGTCGCGCATGATGGGCACGGTGGAGTACCCCGCCGCCTTCGCCTCCGCGCGGGACGTGTTCGCGCAATACTTCTCCGTGGCGTCGGCCGACCTCGACGCGGGGATCATCCGCTCCCTGCCCCGGAAGATCGACGCCCCCAACGACCGCCTGCTCGGCGGCTCGCCCGCCCGGCAGGTGGCCACCCTGCGCCTGCGGCGCGACGGAGGGAACGTCGTCGCGCAGGTCTGCGTCGAGACGCAGCGACAGGGCTCTGCCGTCTACCGCCAGATGGCCTCGCGCGACGAGAACTACGACTCCGTTCCGCACGAATCGCCCGCGCAGATCGACGCGGCCACCACCCCCGAGCAAAACGAGACGTGGCGGACGGCCAGCCGCGACCGCGCCTTGGAAATCAAGATCCTCAACGACGTCTACCGCGCCCTGCACCCCGGCGAGAAATGACGCCCAAGGCGTAGACTGCCTCCCATGAACCGCCCCCGCCGGATGCTGCTGCTGACATTCCTGGAGAGTTTCGCCACCATTTGCGTGGAGCGCGGCGTCTACTTCTTCGCGCGGGACCGCCTGGGCTTTACGCGGACGGACAACCTCTGGCTGGCGCTGGCGTTCGGGGTGGCCTACGCGACCGGAGCCCTGTGCAGCCACCGAATCTCCCTGCGCCTGAAGGAAAAACGCCTCCTCGTCGCGACCCTGTGCGTCCAGTTTGCCGGGCACGTGATCCTCGTCGGCTTCTCGGGCGTCCCGGCCATGCTGTTCGTCTTCAGCACACTGCTGGGACTGGCCAACGGCATGAAGTGGCCGATCATCGAGAGCTACGTCAGCGCCGGGCAGGACGTCGCCGACACGGCCAAGGCCGTCGGACGCTTCAACGTCGCCTGGGCGACGTCCGTTCCGCTGGCACTGGCGGCGGCAGGACCGCTCATCGACCACTGGCCCGCCGGGCTGTTCCTCCTGCCGGCGATGCTGAACCTTTGCGCCCTGGGGCTCACCCGCCCGCTGCGCCTCAGCCCGCTGCACCTGCCGCACGACCACCCCGCCCGCCCCGCGCCGGAAAAACTCCGCCGCTGGAAGAGCCTGCTGACCGCCAGCCGGTGGATGATGCTCGCCAGCTACTCCGCCCTGTGGGTGCTGGCGGCGCTGATGCCCCGCGTGTTCGATGATCTGGGGTGCAGCGTGTCGGCCGGGACGGCGCTGTCCGGCCTGCTGGACGCCATGCGCCTGCTGGCGTTCCTCGTGCTGGGCGCGACGGCGGCGTGGCATGGCCGGCCGGGGATGATCGTCGCCGCCATGATCGTTCTGCCCGGCGCGTTCTTCCTGATCCTGTTCGGCGGATCGCTGCCGGCCGTCCTGGCGGGCGAAGTCCTCTTCGGACTCGCCGGCGGCGCCATCTACTACGGCGCCCTGTACTACGCCATGGTCGTCGCCAACGCCTCCGTCGACGCCGGAGGGGCCCACGAGGGGCTCATCGGCGCGGGATTCGCGCTGGGCCCCGCCGCCGGGCTGGCCGGGGTGGCGCTGGCCGGCGCGCTGGGCAACGAAACCGGCGGGATGCTGCTGGGCATCGGCCCGCTGTTCGCCGTCGCGGCGGTGGCTGCGGCCGTCGCGCTGGGAAAAATCCATCCGCCGGCCGCCACCGCCTGATCGCCGCCGGCGGGACGGCCGAGGGCGGAATCGACGTGGCCGACAACGGCGACACCTTCGCCATCGTCCGCGACCCGTGGGGCGTGCCCCTCCAACTCGTCCGGCGCAAAACGCCCCTGTGAGCGCGCTTTCGCCGGGCCCCGCCTAGAGTTCGTCGGCCGGACGACCGACGCGGTTCCGCGTCATGCGGTCGTGCGCGTCTCCCAGCGCGTCCCACAGGCGTCGGACGATCCTCGCGGCGATCGAATCGGGACGGGCCGGGTTCCGCCCGACGATGCGCTCTCGCCGGTTGTCGTAGCGATAGGTGCGGTTGAGTTTCCAGATGAGCCACGCAGCCACCGGCCCGAGCGCCGCCGTCGCCCGCAGCATCCGCAGGGCCACGCGGTCCCAGCGGTAGAACTGCCGGTACAGCCAGTCGGCGCCGTCCTGAAGCTCGCGCGGGCTCATCCGCCGGGGGCGGATCACCACGTGCCGGTAATCGTAGTGCTCCCAGTCGCGGTCGAGGATGCGCCCCGCCGCCTCGAAGTCGTCGTACAGCGGCGTGCCGGGCAGCGGCGTGAGCACGGCCAGTTGCAGCGCGTCGATGCGGCATCGCTGGAGGAACCGGAGCGTCCGCTCGAAAACCGTCACGTCGTCGCGGTCCAGCCCGACGATGATCGCCGCCTGCACGCCGATGCCCGCGCGGCGGATCCGTCGCAGGCGCCGCGCGTAGCCGTGGGAATCGTTGAAGCCCTTCTCCAAGGCCGTCAGGTTGCCCTGGCTGATCGTCTCGATTCCGATGAACAGGCCGCGGCACCCCGCCCGCCGCGCCAGATCGAGCAGTTCCGGATCGTCGGCGATCTCGAGGGAGCACTGGCTGATCCACCGCTTTTGCATCGGGATCATCGCATGGAACAGCCGCCGGGCGTACGGGCGGTCGGCGATGATGTTGTCGTCCACGAACATGAAATTGCGCGGCGAGTCGTGAAGCTCGGCCAGCACATTTTCCAAGGGGCGAACCCGGTGCGACGCGCCGAAGAACGCCGTGATCGAGCAGAACCGGCACTTGTGCGTGCAGCCGCGGCCCGTCTGGACGGCATGGACGGTGGCGTAACGGCGAGCAGTGTTCCGCAGCAGGTCGCGCCGGGGCACGGGCGTTCCGGCCAGGTCCGGCGGCGCGGCGCTCCGGTAGATGCCCCGCGCCTGTCCGCGCTCGATGTCTTCCAGCACGCCCGGCCAGAGGCCCTCGGCCTCGCCGACCACCACGACGTCGAAATGCCGCCCCGCCTCTTCCGGGCGGAATGTCGGATGGAAGCCCCCCCGCCACCGTCACCTTGCCACGCCGGCGGAACTCCTCCGCGATCGCGTAGGCGCGGGGCGCCAGGCCCGTCATGAACGTCACGCCCACCACGTCCGCGTCGGCGTCGAAGTCCAGCGGCTCGACGCTCTCGTCGCAAATCGCCACCTCGTGCCGCGACGGCGTCAGGGCGGCCACCATTGTCAGGGACTGCATGCCGAACCGCAGCATTCCGCGGCGCGGAACCTGCCCCGTCCTGGTCACCCGATATTTTTCCACGGCCGGCAGAACCAGAAGAATCTTCATGATCGGTTTCTCCTCAATCGGCGAAACGGACCCGTGTCGCCTGTCGCCGACGCCGTCTCGCGGCCCGCGCCGCATGCACCCGCCGGGCGTCGGCTTGCCGAATGCTCTTGCCGAACATATCCCACTTACTGAACGTAGTTCATTTTTGCGGCCGAAAAAAGGACCCGTCGTCCGGTTCCGACACGTTCCGGATTACCTGGATCCGAACACCCCCCGGAGGATCACGCGCTTGGCCTCGGCGGCCAGCGCCCCGAATCCCTCTTCCCTCTGGAAGAAGAGGATCACCCCGCTCATCATGCTCCAGACGGCATCGACGGTGCGGCGGTGCGCCTTGTCGCCCTTCCGGTCCCCGGCGGCGCGGAGCGCCTTGGCCGCGACGGCCTTGCACGCATCCACTCGCGCATCCAATTGGGAGACCTTCTCCGGCGGAAACTTCTCTTCCTGGATCCCGCCCTCCCGACGGGACAGGAAGAAGATGATGTCGAAATACTCCGGGTTCTCTTTGGCAAACGCGAAGAACGCGTCGATGAGCGCCTCGGGCCGGCGAGTGGCGCTCGCCTCAGCCGCCGCGAGAAGGCGCTTCTCCAACAGGTCGTACCCCTCGAAGAGCAGCTCGACGTACAGGGCCTCCTTGCCCGGGAAGTACAGGTAAAGCGTCCCCGGCGCCAGCTCGGTCGCGCGGGCGATCTGGGGGATCGTCGTGCGGGAGTAGCCCTGCTTCCAGAAGAGGTTCTTCGCGGCCGCCAGAATCGTCTTCCGCCGCTCGGCTGCCTCGCGTTGCCTGCGCTCACGCGTTCCCATGCCCGAAACCTCAATGAATGGCGTTCAGTGAACCATATTCATATAGTAGCCCGCCATTCGCGCAAGTCAAGCGCCGCTTTCAACTTTTTTCCGGCCACCCGTATCCCTTGCATCCTCATAGACATGCGACAATCCAGCATCGTCGCTGCCGTTGCCGCCCCCCCCTCGGCGGGGACAATCCGCGGCAATAGGCCAGGTGCGCCGTCCCAGGCCGGCGGGACGCCGATCCGCCACGGGTTTTCCCCGCCGGTTAGTTTTGCTCATCGAGCGTATTACGAAGATTCACTTCGCGGGCGGCGCGGGCGCGGGGACAATCCCCCTGCCCGACGGACAGGCGACAATCCCAGATCACATCCGCGTTGTCCCGGCCGGGCCGAAACGCTACACTGATGTCTCGCCCGCGGGCTTGTTTCGCCCCGCCGCCCCAGACGGCCGGGATCGGTTCGCCGGCGAACGCGACAGGGAATACGGAACCGGCAGCCAGGAAAGGATTTCTCATGGGCGGTTTTTTCGGCGTCGTCCACCGCGATGACTGCGTCACCGATCTGTTTTACGGCACCGACTACCATTCGCACCTGGGCACCCGCCGCGGCGGAATGGCCACCCTCGGGGAAAACGGATTCGCCCGCTTCATCCACAACATCGAGAACGCCCAGTTCCGCTCCAAGTTCGAGGACGACGTCGACCGCCTGCACGGGCGCATGGGCGTCGGGATCATCAGCGACTACGAGGACCAGCCGCTGATCATCAGCTCGCACCTGGGCGTCTACGCCATCGTCACCGTCGGCAAGGTGGCCAACCTCGACAAGCTCGCGCACGAGGCGTTCCGCAAGCGCACGACGCACTTCTCCGAGATGAGCGGCGCGGAGGTCAACCCCACCGAACTGGTGGCCACGCTCATCAACCAGGAGGCGAGTTTCGAGGAGGGCATCGTGGCCGCCCAGCGGGCCATCGAGGGCTCCTGCTCCCTGCTGCTGCTGACGGACAAGGGCCTCTACGCCGCCCGCGACCGCCTGGGACGCACCCCGATCATCCTGGGGCGCAAGGACGGCGCCTACGCCGCCACGCTCGAGACCTGCGCCCTTCCGAACCTCGGATACGAGATCGACCGCTACCTGGGCCCGGGCGAGGTGGTGCGGATCACGCCCGACGGCATCGAGCAGAAGGTCGCCCCCGGCAAGCAGATGCAGATCTGCTCGTTCCTGTGGGTCTATTATGGCTATCCCGCGTCGTACTACGAGGGGATCAACGTCGAGCACTCGCGCAACCGCTGCGGAGAGGCCCTCGCCCGGCGCGACAACGTCCACCCGGACCTCGTCGCGGGCATCCCCGACTCGGGCATCGCCCACGCGCTGGGCTACGCCAGCGCCGCCGGCGTGCCCTACCGCCGCCCGTTCGTCAAATACACGCCCACCTGGCCGCGGAGCTTCATGCCCCAGAACCAGACCATCCGCGACCTCGTCGCCCGCATGAAGCTCATTCCCATCCCCGAGCTCATTCGTGGCAAGAGCCTGCTGTTCGTCGAGGACTCCATCGTCCGCGGAACCCAGCTCCGCGACACCATCCAGAGGCTCTACGACGCCGGCGCCCGCGAAATCCACATGCGCCCCGCCTGCCCGCCGCTGGTGTTCGGCTGCAAGTTCCTCAACTTCTCCCGGTCGCGCAGCGAGCTGGACCTGGCCGCCCGAAAGGCCATCAAGGAACTCGAGGGCGACCCCGACAAGGACCTGCACACCTACGCCGACCCCGACTCCGACAAGCACTGCGCCATGGTCGAGCGAATCCGCTGCCACCTGAACCTCACCACGCTGAAGTACCAGCGCCTGGACGACCTGGTGGAGGCCATCGGCTTGGACGTCTGCAAGCTCTGCACCTTCTGCTGGAGCGGAAAGAGCCCGGAGTAGGCGTAACAAGCGGGGGCCGTGGTTTGCGGAACGAAGCGGAGCAACCACGGTAACGCAAGAACCCCCGCGTAACCGCGGGGGCTTGTTAAAACGCCGGCGCCGTCAGGAAGAGGGAATGGACGGCACGGCCAAACACACCGCGCTTGGCCGTGGCACCCCGCATCTCCTCGGCGCATGCGCTTGATATTCCCCGCCGCGCCCCGTAGGATTCCGGCTGGACCTGGGAGACGCCGTCTATGGAATCCAAAGCCTCATTGGGCGTGACGATTGTCGGGTGCGGAACGGTCGGCGGAGGAACCGCCACCCTCCTGACGCGCGACCGCGAGATCCTCGCCTCGCGGATCGCCCCGCCGCTGGAGCTGCGCCACGTCGTGGACGTGAACTTCGCCAACGCCCGGCGGATCGGGCTGGACGAGAAGCTGCTCTCGACGGACCTGGACCGGGCGATCTCGGACCCCGACGTCGGCGTGGTGGTCGAGCTGGTCGGCGGCACGACGTTCGCCCGGCGCGTCATCGAGCAGGCCCTGCGCGCCGGCAAGCACGTGGTGACCGCCAACAAGGCCCTGCTGGCGCATCACGGGGCGGAACTGTACGCCCTGGCTCGCGCCAACGGCGCGTGCATCGCCTTCGAGGCGAGCTGCGCCGGCGGCGTGCCCATCCTCCGCGCTTTGTGCGACGGGCTGATCGCCAACCGCATCGACGCCCTCTACGGGATCGTCAACGGCACGTGCAACTACATCCTCACCCAGATGACCGAGCGCGGGCAAAGCTACGCCGACGCCCTCGCCGACGCCCAGCGCGACGGGCTGGCCGAGGCCGACCCCACCCTCGACGTCGCAGGGACCGACTCGGCCCACAAGCTCGCCATCCTCGCCTCGCTGGCGTTCGGGCGGCGCGTGGACTTCGAGAAAATCCCCGTCTCCGGCATCGACTCGCTGGAACTGTGCGACCTGCGTTACGGGCGCGAGCTGGGATATGTCGTCAAGCTGCTGGCCATCGCACAGCGCCGCGGGCGCGGCGTGAGCTTGCGGGTCTGCCCGTCGTTCATCCCGCTGGAGCACCCGCTGGCGTGGGTGTCGGGGCCGTTCAACGCCGTCAGCGTCTACGGGCACGCCACCGGGCACACCATGTACTACGGGCGCGGCGCGGGGTCTTTGCCGACGGCATCGGCTGTCGTCGCCGACATCGCCTCGGTGGCCATGGGCGTGGCGCCCAGGCTGTTCGAGAACCTGCGCCTCTGGCCGGACCTCGCCGCCCCGGCCGAGCAACTGCCCCCGGTCGAGACCCGCAGCCGCTACTACCTGCGTGTCATGGCCGAGGACCGCCCCGGCGTCTTCGCCAGGATCGCCGAGGTGCTCGGGCGGCACGACATCAGCATCCGCTCGGTGCTCCAGCACGAGGCGCCGGAAAACGCCCAGGCGTCCGGCGTGCCCGTGGTCATCACCACCCACAGCGCCCGCGAGGGCGCGGTGCAGCAGGCCCTCGTCGAGGTTGACTCGCTGGACGTCATCAAGGCGCCCAGCGTCCGAATCGGGATCGTGGACGAACATCCGGAACAGTTTTGACAGGCGACAGGCCCCAGACGCGCATGGATTGCCAGACATGAAATACGCCATCATCATCCCCGACGGAGCGGCGGACCTGCCGCTGGACGAACTGGGCGGAAAGACCCCCCTGGCGGCTGCCGAAAAGCCCCACATGGACTGGATCGCCGCCCACGGAAAAACCGGAACCGTCCGCAACGTCCCCAAGGCGCTGCCCTGCGGGTCCGACGTGGCCATCCTCTCCGTGCTCGGGTTCGACCCGCGCAAATACTACACGGGGCGCGCCCCGCTGGAGGCCGCCGCGCAGGGAATCGCCATCGGGCCAGACGAGTGGGTCTTCCGCTGCAACCTCGTCACCATCGTCGACGGGCGGATGGAAGACTACTGCGCTGGGCACATCTCCACCGAGGAGGCGTCGCCCCTCATCGACGAACTCAATCGCCAGCTTTCCGGCACGCACGTGAAGTTCTACCGCGGCGTGGGCTACCGCCACCTGATGACCTTCCGCGGCGAGTGCGACCTCCAGACCATGCCCCCGCACGACATCCTCGGACAGCCCGTCGAGGCGCACCGCCCCCAGGGCGCCGGGGCGGACCTGCTCCGCACCATCATGGACCGCAGCGTGGACATTCTGGCCGCCCACGACGTCAACACCGTCCGGCGCGACCTGGGCGAGAACCCGGCCACCAGCATCTGGCTGTGGGGGCAGGGCAAGATGCCCGCGCTGCCCTCCTTCGCCGACACGTACCACGTCCGCGCCGCGGCTATCACGGCCGTGGACCTGGTGCGCGGGCTGGCCAAGCTCATCGGATGGGACGTCATCGAGGTTCCCGGCGCCACCGGGTACGTGGACACCAACTACGCCGGCAAGGGCGCCGCCGCCGTCAAGGCGCTCGACGATCACGACCTGGTCTTCGTCCACATCGAAGCGCCCGACGAGGCCGGGCACAACGCCGACGTCAAGGGCAAGGTGCACGCCCTCGGGCAGATCGACCGGCACATCGTCGGGCCGGTCCTCAAGCGTCTCCAGGCCGAGGGCGACGAGTGGCGGATCCTCGTCCTGCCGGACCACCCCACCCCCTGCACCGTCCGCACGCACACGCCCGAGCCCGTGCCCTTCGCCGTCGCGGGCAAGCGCATCGAGGGCGTCCTGACCGAACCGTTCACCGAGGAAAACGCCGCCAAGAGCGACCTGCACATCGCCAAGGGCTTCGAGCTGATGGAGTTCTTCCTCTCCGTCCGGTGAACGGGATCGATAGGGAACAATCGCCCACGGAATGCTTTCCGTGGGCGTTTGTTCTGTAGGACAGGCGTCTCGCCTGTCCTTTTTTTCTCCCGAATCCGCGCGTCAGTTCGCCGCCTTGAGGCTTTGCTCGTCGCAGATTGCCCCGGCCGAACGCAGGTGCTCCTGGAGCTTCCGCACGTCGAGTTCGCGCGGGGTGCAGCGGGCCTGGAGGCTCAGCGCCGCGGCCGCCCCCGCCGCCTCGCCCAGCGCGCCGCACTGCGGCATGACGCGCGTCGAGCCCAGCGCCACGTGCGTCACGCTGATGCACCGGCCGGCCACCAGCAGGTTGTCCACCTTCTTCGGCACGATGCTGCGGTAGGGAATCTGGTACTTGAAGCCCTTCTCCGGCCGCCAGCTTTCCTCGTCCATGCCGGGCCCGGTGCAGTTGTGGATGTCGATGAAGAACGAGCCGTAGCAGATCGAGTCGTCCCAGTCCTTGCTGGCTATGATCTCCCGCTCGTTCAGCACGTGCTCGCCGACGATGCGCCGGCTCTCGCGCGTGCCCAGCAGCGCCGCCGTGGACAGCAGGCAGCAATTCTCCATGCCCGGGATGTATTTGCGGAGGACGGGGATCATGTGGAACGCCTGGCGGCGACCCTCGATCGTCGCGCGGGTGATGCTCTCGGCGTTGGTGCAGTCGGTGCCGAAGATGTGCGTGAAGTTCACGCCGACCTGGTCGGGTCGCGTGGGCGTCCACCACCAGCCCATGATCTGGTTCTGGAACGGTTCCATGTCGCCGGCTTCCTGCGCCGCCGCCCAGACGTGCTGGAGCCTGTAATCGCCCTTGCGGAACTCGCAGACGCGCTTCCAGTCCACCCCGCCGATGGTGAACATGAGCGTGGCGGGCTGGCAGGCGCCGTCGCCCGGGCGACCGAGCTCGAACGGCGCGCCGGCCGACGCCGCCACGTCCGCGTCGCCCGTCGCGTCGATCACCTGTTTGGCCAGCACCGCCTGCCGACCGGTCTTGTTCTGGATGGCCGCCCCCACGCAGCGCCCGCCATCCACGATCGCGTCGGCGAACAGCGTGTGGTACAGCAGCTTCACGCCCGCTTCCGCCGCCATCTGCTCCAGGGCGAGTTTCAGACCCTCCAGCTCGAAGTCCACGCTCCCGCCGTGCGCCTTATTCGGGTCATGGTCCCATGCGCCGTAGCCCATCTTCACCACGCGGTCCATCATCTCGAAGGGCACGCCCGCGACCACCCGCTCGCCGCTTGACCAAGCCGTATACAGGCACAGGTGGTTGTGCCCCCCCGCGCCGGCGATTCCGCCCAGGCAGTTGGTCTGCTCCAGGAGCAGGACCTTCGCCCCGCCCCGGGCGGCCGCGATGGCTGCACAAAAGCCCGCCGGGCCCCCGCCGCAGACCAGCACGTCCACTTCGTCACAGACAGGAATCTTTCTCGCCGGGTCCATGTGCGTTTTCATGCTTGGGTCTCCCAAAATGGATTTGTTGCTATTATAGCTATTCCAAAATTTCCCTGAAAGACCTTCTTTTGAAATATTCCCTGTTTTCCGGCTGGAGGATTTCGAACCAGTCCGCACAGCGAATCCGCCAAAAACGCTGGACTTTTCCGCGAAATCCGCTATGGTTTACCGCCTGCCGACCGGGGCGCAGCCGAACCCTCCCCCCGGCGAACGGAGCAAGGCGACAGCATGAGCATCGTGGTGATGAAATTCGGCGGATCGAGCGTGGCCGACGCGGACCGCATCCGCGCCGCCGCCTCGAGGGCAATCAAGACCCGCAAGCAGGGACACCAGGTCGTCATGGTGGTCTCGGCCATGGGCGACACGACGGACCACCTGGTGGACCTGGCCGGGCAGATCACGCCCGCCCCGCCCAAGCGGGAGATGGACCAGCTGCTGGCGACGGGCGAGCAGGTGACGATCTCGCTGGTGGCCATGGCGCTGGAGGCGATGGGCCAGCCGGCGATCAGCTTCACCGCCGGGCAGGTGGGCATGGTCACCGACGACGCCCACACCAAGGCGCGCATCCGCTCCATCGACGTCCGGCGCATTCACGAGCAGCTCGACGCGGGGCGGATCGTCATCGTCGCGGGCTTCCAGGGCGTCACGGAGGAAGGCGCGGTCACCACGCTGGGGCGCGGCGGGAGCAACGTCACGCTGGTGGCCATCGCCGCGGCGCTGAAGGCGGACGTCTGCGAGAACTTCACCGACGTGGACGGCATCTACACGGCCGACCCGAGGATCGTCCCCAACGCCCGGAAGATCGACCGCGTCAGTTACGACGAGATGCTCGAGCTGGCGAGCCTCGGCGCGAGCGTGCTGCACAACCGCGCCGTCGAGTTCGCCAAGAAATACAACGTGCCGATTCACGTCCGCAACAGCGGAAACGAGAGAAAAGGAACCCTGATCGTGTCTGAAACCCAGGACATGGAACGGATCGTCGTCAGCGGCGCCGCCCTGAAGGACAAGCTCGCGCGCATCACCATGCGGAACGTGCCCGACCGCCCGGGAATCGCCGCGAAAATCTTCCACACCATCGCCAGCCACAAGATCGTCGTCGACGACATCATCCAGACCACCGCCCCCGGCGGCGCGGCCACCGTCTCATTCACGGTCGATCTGGGCGAACTCGCCGACGCACGCAAGGTCGTCGATAAGATCGCCGCGGAACTCCGCTGCGAGGTCGTCTACGAAGACCGCCTGGCCAAGGTCTCCGTCGTCGGAGTGGGCATGCGCGTCCACACCGGCGTCGCCGAGCGGATGTTCGCCGCCCTGGCCGCGGAGGGCATCAACATCCAGAACATCACCACCAGCGAGATCAAGATCTCCTGCCTGATCGACCGCGAGCAGGGCAAGCGGGCGCTCCAGCTCGTGCACGACGCGTTCGAGCTCGGTGGCAAGAAGGCCAAGCCCAAGGCCGCCCGCAAGGCCCGCAAGTAACCTGCGGGATTTTCCGACAGACCCTCAAGGCCCGCCCGAAACCGGCGCGGGCCTTTCTTTCGCGCCGCGCGACGTTGGGGTGGCGGCGCTGGCGTGCGCGGCGGGGCGATGGTAGACTTCCCGCGCATGAGCGCCCCGGACAGGAAACTGAGCGATGCCCGGCGCCGCTTCCGATGGGCGGCGCGAAAGGCCACGTGGGCGGTCTCGCTCGCCCTGATCGTCGCGGCCCTGGTGGCGCTGGACCGGGCGGGTTGGTTCGGCCAGCCCGTTCCGCCCGACCGCGAGCGATACGATGGCCGGACGTTCCGCGTCCTGCGGGTCATCGACGGCGACACGCTGGACCTGGACGCCCCCGACGCCGTCCGCAACGAGAGTTTCACCCGCGTGCGTCTCTGGGGCGTCGACACGCCCGAGACGAAAAAGCCCCACACCCCACCGCAGCATTTTGGGCCGGAGGCGACGGATTTTGCGCGCCGCCTGACGCTCGACCAGGACGTTCGCATCGAGCTGGAGCCCGGAAAGTGGCCGCGGGACAAGTACGAGCGACTGCTGGCATTCGTCATCCTGCCCGACGGGCGAATGCTCAACCGCGAGTTGATCGCGCAGGGCTACGGGTACGCCGACCCGCGTTTCGACCACCACCTGCGTGGCGAGTTCCGGCGGCTCCAGACCGCCGCGAAGGACGAGCGGCGGGGCCTGTGGAAGGACGTTGCCAAGACAGACCTGCCCTACTACTATCGCGACAAGCTCAAGCTGCCATAGCCGGCGGCGGATTTTCCGGGGGGCTTCCCCCGCCACCTGCCTAGAATGAGTAAGTGTTTCCGCCACGCCCGCCGACCGGCCCGTGGCGGATTGGGCCAAACGGTATCGGAATCGGAAAGGAGCGGCTCATGGCGTGCGAACAGTTCGCGATCTACAAATGCGAGTGCGGCTGCACGGGGCTGGTGGAGATGATCCTCGGCTGCAAGGAGGATTGCGAGATGTCCTGCTGCGGCAAGGCAATGACCGCCCTGCCGGCCAAGACCGCCGCCCAGGAAGGCAAGGAAAAGCACGTGCCCGTGACCGAGAAGATCGACGGCGGGTACCGCGTGAAGATCGGCTCGGTTCCACACCCGATGGAGCCGGACCACTATATCCAGTTCGTCGAGTTGCGGGCGGGCAAGGACGTGCTGGTTCACTTCTTCTCGCCGGGTGATGCGCCGGAAGCGGTCTTCAAGACCGACGCGAAGACCGTCACCGCCCGCGAATACTGCAACAAGCACGGCCTGTGGCGGTCGTAGCGCCGCGCGGGGGCGGAGCGGGCGCTATTCCTTCGCCGTCAGCGCCGCGTGGGCGTCCTTGAGCTGCGCGCGGATCGCGATCTTCTGCGGGCATTTCGTCTCGCACGCGCCGCACTCGTTGCATTGATCCGCCTTGGCGCCCTTGTCCCACGGGTGGACGCCCAGGCCGGCGTACGCCTTCCGCGCCGAGTCCCACAGGCCGTACACCCGACCCCGGTTGTAGCGCTCGAAAATTTTCGGGATCGCCACCTCGCGCGGGCACGGCATGCAGTAGTTGCAGCCGGTGCAGTATAGGTCGGCCAGGCCCTTGAGGCGCACCAGGTGCGCGTCGATGGCGGACCGGTCGGCCTGGCTCAGGCTGACGGGGTCAGCCGCGATCCGAAGGTTCTCCTCCACGTGCTCCATCGTCCACATGCCCGACAGCGCCACCGTCACGGAAGGATTGGACAGCACGAACCGCAGCGCCAGCTCGGGAACCCGCTCGATGCCGGGAACCAGCGTCCGCAGCACGTCGCTGCTGGCGCCCAGCCGCCCACCGCCCACCGGGCCCATCACCACCACGCCGATGCCCTTGTCCCGCGCCGCCGCGATGCCCTCCTCCAGCTGACGGTCCAGCAGGTTGTACTGCACCGTGATGACTTCCGGGTAGCCGGAGGCCACGATCTCCCGCAGCATCTCGTTGTTGTCGTGGAACGACAGGGCGACGTGCCGGATCAGCCCCTGGTCCTTCGCCTTGCGCATCCATTTCCCCACGCGCGGCAGGATGTGCTCGTGGAACCTCTTGCGGTTGGCGCCGTGGTGGTGGTACACGTCGATGTGGTCCGTCCCCAGGCGCTCCAGCGAGTCCTGGAGATTCTGCCACCACGCCTTTTCGTCCTCGCCGTAGTAGGGATTCTTGGTCGAGACGATCACGCGGTCGCGCCAGCCCTTCAGCGCCTCGCCGAGGGCGCGCTGGCTGTCGGCGTTGCAATACCCGACGGCAGTGTCTACGTAGTTCACGCCGCCCTCGAACGCCCGGTGGAGCAGCGCGGTCGCCTTCTGGCGGTCCACCCGCGCGTCCGCGCCATCGCCCGTCATCGGCAGGCGCATCGCCCCGAATCCCAGTTGCGAGACTTTCAGCCCGGTGCGGCCCAGTTCACGATAGATCACGACGCACTCTCCCGACTCACTTAGCGGAAAACTTCCCCAGAACACCCCGGGCCTTCTCGAAGGCGCCCGGCAGACGCCAGTAGTAAACGCTGTTGCACTGCTTGCGGCACTGCACGAGCCCCGCCTGCTTGAGGATGCGCAGGTGGCGCGACAGGTTCGGCTGGGAGCCGCCGATCTCCTCGACCAGTTCGCCCACGTTGTACATGGCCTTGCAGATGGGCTCGGCCGGCAGCAGCTCGAGTATCCGCAGCCGCGTCGCATCGCCCAACGCCTTGAACACCGCCGATTCCTGTTCCTCGTTCACGGTTCCGCTCCCGATTAATTCGTGTTTAGTTATATTCGCAAATACGAATTGACTTTGCAAGCCCTGAAATCGCCCGCCAGGCCATTCGGAACGTCCAACACCCTTGCCCACGCCGACCGGCTGCGCGTATGATGCGCCGCAATCCCGGTCATTGGGCCGGAACAACGGAGACTTGCGGCGTGGACGCCCAATTGCGTGAACGATTCGACCGGCTTTTGGAAGAGGTGCTCGACGAGTTGCCGGACGACGTGCTGGACCTGCTGGAGGAGTGCCCGCTGGTGGTGGACGACGAGCCGTCGGAGCGAACGCTGCGGCAGATGGGCGTCGGCGACCGGGACTACCTCTGCGGGCTCTACACGGGCATCCCGCTGACGGACCGCAGCGTGGAGCATTCGGGCGTGCTTCCGGACCGGGTGCAGGTGTTCCGCCGGGGCGTGGTGGCGGCCGCCCGCGCCCGCAGGGGGCATCTCAGCGACCGACGACTCAAGCGGCAGATCCGCATCACCGTGCTGCACGAGATCGGCCACCACTTCGGCCTGGACGAGGACGACCTGCGCGAGCTGGGCTACGAGTGACGCAGCCTTCAGGCCGAGGCGCCGCCGTTTTCGGCGTCGTCCTTGCGTCCGGGCGTGTAGCGGTCCACCGCCAGCTTTCCCCGGATGGACTCCAGGCGGGCGGCCCGCTTGCCGATCTTGCCGACCAGCAGCATCATCGGCTGGCGGCGCTGGTCGGCGAAGGTCACCACGATCCGCCCGAACCCAAGCAGGCGCTCGAGAAAATCGCCCGTGTCCACCCGTGTGCTGAATTCCTCGCGGCTAACCTGCTCGCCCGTCTCCGTCGGGCCCACCTGGATGTTCATGTAGTTGGGCGTGATGGCGACGTAGTAGAACAGCCCCCTCAGCCAGGAAATCGCGATGGCCAGCAGGAAGATGGCGGAGATGACCACGTAGCCCGTTCCGCTGATGGCGATGTCGAGGCGCGTGAAGACGCGCAGGAACGGCTGGAGCCAGTCCAGCAGCGTCAGCCAGAGCCCCAGGACGATCGCGCAGAGCACGATGATCAGCAGGACCTTGATGCTGAGCTCGTATTCGTCAACGAGGAAGTTGAGGAAGAACACCGCCAGCCAGACCCCGCCGACCAGTTCGCCGTTGAGGGTGGGCCAGACACCCCACTGCTTGAGGTACATCAGCGCCGCCGCCAGCAGCGAGGCGAGGATGGTCGGCACGTAGAGCACCTTGCGGCTCCAGTTGAACACGACGATCCACTCGTTGATGTCGGGGTCGTCACGGAGCTGGCGTTCCATGCGGTTGCGGGTGCGGAGGGTTTTCCGCAGCAGCAGCCAGGCCAGCCCGCCCAGCGCCAGCAGCGCGAAGGGAACCGCGAAGATCGCCCACTTCTGCCACGACCAGTCGCCCATGACTTGCCCTTTCCCCGTAAGTTGCGCCCGCGAGCATACCACGGCCCGGCGGGCATTGCACGTATGAGGGGTGTCCGATTCTTCGCCCCCGGGTGGATGTCACGGCCAGTTGCGGGTGCCACGGTCAAGCGTTGTTTGCTTGACCGTGCCGACATCCTCAATTCCGATACCAACAATCGGGATTGAGGGTGGCACACAACTAATCGACCGGCCGGGCCAGCAGTGCCGCCAGGATCGCGCGGCAGCGGGCCATCGCCGCCTCGTCCGGCGGGGCCAGGCCTTCCAGCGGACAAGCCAAGCCCATCGTGGCGTATTTCACGCCGGCCATCGCGTGGTACGGCAGCAGTTCGACCTTCCGCAGCGTCCGCAGCGGGCGCAGCAGGTCCGCCAGGCGCCGCAGATCGTCCGGCAAGTCGTTCCAGCCGGGCACGATTACCTGGCGCACCCACAGGTCGATGCCCCGTTCGTCCACGTGGCGGAGGAACGCCAGCGTCGTCGCCAGTTCGCCGCCGGTCAGCGCGCGGTATCGCGCCTCATCGGCATGCTTGACGTCCAGCAGCACCAGGTCGGTGAACTCCAGCGCACGGCGGACATCGGACGTCAGTGCCGCCCCGGCCGTGTCCAGCGCGGTGTGGATTTCCGCCTCCCGGCAGCGGCGCAGGATTTCCGCGGCGAACCGCGCCTGGGCGAGCGGCTCGCCGCCGGAGAGCGTCACGCCCCCGCCCTGCGAAAAGTAGGGGCGGCTCCGCAGCACGCGATCGACGACGGCGGCCGCGTCCCACTCCTGCCCGCCGCGCCGGTCCCATGTGTCGGGATTGTGGCAGTAGAGGCAGCGGAGCGGGCAGCCCTGGAGGAACACCACCACGCGTAGGCCCGGCCCGTCCAGCGCCCCCAGCGTTTCGATGGAATGAACCCGCCCGGTCATGCCCCGCCTCACAGTCTCTCGTGGAACGTCCGCGCGACGACCTCTTCCTGTTGCGCCCGGCTGAGCGTGTGGAAGTTCACCGCGTAGCCCGACACGCGGATCGTCAGGTGCGGATGCCGCTCGGGGCGCTCCATGGCCTCGACGAGGTGCTCGCGGTTGAGCACGTTGAGGTTGAGGTGGTGCGCCCGCTGTGCAAAGTACCCGTCGAGGATCGCGACGACGTTGCGCACCTGCTCGCCGTCGGCGCGTCCCAGCGCCTGGGGCGTGACGGAGAAGGTGCAACTGATGCCGTCGCGGCAGCACTCGTAGGGAACCTTGGCGACGCTGTTGAGCGAGGCGACGGCGCCCATGCGGTCGCGCTGGTGCAGCGGGTTGGCGCCGGGGGCGAAGGGCTCGCCCGCCTTTCGCCCGTCGGGCGTGGCGCCGGTCATTTTTCCGTAGACCACGTTGGAGGTGATCGTCAGGACCGACAGCGTGGGCTCCGCCCCACGATAGCACGGCGTCTTGCGCAGCGCGGCCAGGAAGTCGTGCACGAGCCCGGCCGCCAGCGAATCCACGCGGTCGTCGTCGTTGCCGAAGGCGGGATACTCGCCCTCGACGCGGAACTCGCGAATCAGCCCCCCGTCGCCGCGGACGGGCGTCACCCGGGCGTGGCGGATCGCGCTGAGCGAATCGGCCAACACGCTCAGCCCCGCCACGCCGAACGCCATGAACCGCTCCACGTGCGTGTCGTGCAGCGCCATCTGGAGCTTCTCGTAGGCGTACTTGTCGTGCATGTAGTGGATGACGTTCATTGTGTTGACGTACAGCCCG